>NZ_CP013362.1:3030334-3333368 GCF_001718315.1 Burkholderia diffusa
CCGGCTTGCCGCCTTGCACGGGCAGATCGTCGAGCGACGTGACAGGCAGGATTTCCTTCGTCGCCGACGTGATCATGATCTCGTCCGCCGAACGCAACTCGACCTCGCTGATCTCGCGCGCGACGAACCGAATGCCGCATTCGTCGGCCAGCTGCTCGACCAGCGCGTAGCGGATTCCCTCGAGGATCTTGTTGCTGCGCGGCGGCGCCATCAGCTCGCCGTTCTTCACGATCCATACGTTCGACGACGAGCCTTCGGTCACGTTGTCGTCGCGCAGCTGGATCGTCTCGAACGCATCGCGTTCGGCCGCATGCTGCGCCATCAGCACGTTGCCAAGCAACGAAATCGACTTGATGTCGCAATGCAGCCAGCGACGATCCTCGGCCGTCACGCAGCGCACGCCCCGGGCGCGCTCGTCGTCCGACGGCAGGCGCAGCGGGCTCGCCATCGCGAACACCGTCGGCACCGCGTTCGCGGGGAACGCGTGGCCGCGTTTGGCAACGCCGCGTGTCACCTGCAGGTAGACGAGCGCATTGCCGTCGCCGAGGCCTTGCACGTTCGCGGCGACCACGCGCTCGATCAGCGCGCGCCAGCCGGCCGCGTCATGCGGATCGTCGATGCCGATCTTCTTCAGGCTGCGCGCGAGCCGCTCCAGATGCTGGTCGATCCGGAACGGCACGTGCGCGCCGGCGTGCGCATAAACGGGGACGACTTCATACACGCCATCGCCGAAGATGAACCCGCGGTCGAGCACCGGCACCCGGGCTTGCGACAGCGGCACCAGCTCCTCCTGCGACGACACGCTGAGGTAGACGATCGGTTCGAATTCGGCTTGGCTCATGGCTATACCAGATGGGGTTGAAGTCGTAAAAACAAAGGCCCGTCGTTGCTTACTTCTTCTTGCTGAACATCAGCAGAATCGAGTCCCAGATACGCCCGAAGATACCCGCTTCCGGCACCGCCTGCAGCGCGACAACCGGGAACTCCGACAGCGTCTTGCCGTCGGCGACGATCTTCACGGTACCGACCTGCTGGCCCTCCGCGAGCGGCGCGATCAGCGGCGCGTTGACCTCGACTTCCGGCTTGACCTTGTCGCCCAGGCCGCGCGGCACGGTCACCCACTGGTCGCCCTTCACGCCGACCTGCACGGTGTTTTCCTTGCCCTTGTAGATGCGCGGCGTCGACATCGCCTGGCCGCCCTTGAACAGGCGCACCGCGTCGAACGCGCTATAGCCGTAGTTCAGCATCTTCATGCTGTCCTGCGTGCGCTCGCCTTCCTTCTGCTCGCCCATCATCACCGACACGAGCCGGCGCTGGCTGTCGACACCCGGGATCGCGCGCTTGGCCGATGCGATCAGGCAGTAGCCGGCCGCTTGCGTGTGGCCCGTCTTCAGGCCGTCGACCGTCGGATCCAGCCACAGCAGGCGATTGCGGTTGCCCTGGCGGATGTTGTTGTACTTGAATTCCTTCTCCGAGAAGATGCTGTAGTACTGCGGAAAATCGCGGATCAGGTGCGCGGACAGCTTCGCGAGGTCGCCGGCCGTCGTGTAGTGGTTCGGGTCGGGCATGCCGTTCACGTCGGCGAAGTGCGTGCCCTTCATGCCGAGGCGCGCCGCCTCGTCGTTCATCATCGTGACGAACTGCCCTTCGCTGCCGCCGACGAGTTCGGCCAGCGCGATCGCGGCGTCGTTGCCCGACTGGATGATCATCCCGTATACGAGATCGTGCACCGATACCGGCTTGTTCGCCTCGATGAACATGCGCGATTCGTCGCGGCCGACGCGGCGCACCGCTTCGCTCGGCGTGACGATCTGCTCCATCGAGATCTTCTTCTTGTCGAGCGCCTCGAACACCAAGTAGGCCGTCATCAGCTTCGTCAGCGACGCGGGCTCGACGCGTTCGTCGGCGTTGCCCGATGCGAGCACGGTGTTGCTCGTCGCATCGACGAGCACCCACGAGCGCGCGTTCACGCCGGGCGGCGGCACCGCGCCCGGCATGAAGGTCGCGGGCGCGCCGGTGAACTGCTCGGCGGCGGCGGCCGGCGCGGCATGCGCGGCCTTGGTCTTGGCGGCCGGCTTCGCCTCGGCGACGACGATCGTCGACGCGAGTGCGACGGGCAGCATCACGCCCAGCGCGACGTTGCGCGCGGCGGTGCCGAAGGCGATGGAAGAAGCGAGGGACTTGAGGCCTTGGGAAGACAGACGCATGATCGATTCAGGCTGGTGGCAGAAAGTGCGGCGCGAAACGCGCAGGGGTTGAACGGCAAGGCGGCGAGCGTTCCGGTGTTCGCCCGACTGCGTCGGACGGCGCGAAACGCGCCGGTTGGACTCGTGCGGACGCGTTCGGTTCGCGGCCGTCGCGAGCGGGCGGACAGGCGGCGAAACGAGCACCGCATGGGCCCGGCCGGGCCGCGGGTGACGCGAAATGCGGCCATTATACGTGGCCGCGAACGGCGTTTTCGCGAACCATGGGCAGGTGGCCACACACAGGCTTCGGGAGGATAGCGCGGCTTCGCTGCGGACAATCGTGCTCGAAGCCGCGCGAAAGGCGTGCGCAGGCGCCGCGCAAGCCGGGTTGCGCCGCGCTGGAGCGGGCATGCGCGGTTCGTGTCGTCATGCGATGCGGCGCGACGTCGCGCGAGCGGCGACGTCGCGGGCATGCGGCAGCCGCGCCGCATGGCGGGTTCAGCGGATCAACGCCACGCGTCGACGATGATGCGCTTCAGCACGTGCAGCTTGCGATGCAGGAAATGCTCGGCACCGGGGATCACGACGACCGGCAGTTCCTGCGGCCGCGCCCAGTCGTAGACCGATCCGATCGGCACCGTGTCGTCGGTTTCGCCGTGGATCACGAGCGTGTTCTCGGGTACGTCGGCGACTTGCCAGCGGCTCGCGGCCGTGCCGACGAACACCATCCGCTCGATCGTCTCGCCCGCGTCGCGCAACCGCTTCGCGACGTGCGACAGCACGAAGGTGCCGAACGAGAAGCCCGCGAGCACGAGCGGCAAGTCCGCATAGGCGGGCTGCGCGCGCATGTGCGCGAGCACGGCGAGCAGGTCGTCGGCCTCGCCGATGCCGTTGTCGTGCACGCCCTCGGTCGCGCCGACGCCGCGGAAGTTCGACCGGTACACCACGTAGCCGAGCTGGACCAGCGTGCGCGCGAGCGTTTGCGCGACCTTGTTGTCCATCGTGCCGCCGAACAGCGGATGCGGATGCGCGACGAGCGCGATGCCGCGCGGCGCGGCGCCGCCTTCGCGCACGGCATCCGGCAGGTCGACCGCGATTTCGATCTGCCCGACCGGGCCGGCAATCAGCGACTTCTGCGTATGAACGTTCATTCGGCCCGCCCGCTCAGATCTTCAGGCGGTCGACGACCTTGCCGTCGCGCAGGTGCGATTCGACGATCTCGTCGATGTCGGCCTGGTCGACGTACGTGTACCACGTGCCTTCCGGATATACGACCATCACGGGCCCTTCCTCGCAGCGGTCGAGGCAGCCGGCCTTGTTGATGCGCACCTTGCCAGGCCCCGCGAGGCCGAGTTCCTTCACGCGCTTTTTCGCGTACTCCTGCATGGTCTGCGCATCGCATTGCGCGCAGCTCGGGCGTTCGGCGCCCGGTTCGCGCTGGTTCAGGCAGAAGAAGACGTGGTGCTGGTAGTAGGAATCCATGATGGTGACGAGCGGCCCGGCGCGGTGCCGGGCGGAAAGAGAGGCGACTGGCGTTGCGCGTGGCAACGGATGTGCGGTCGATTATAGCGACCGGCGCGCGCGGCTGCCCGCGATCGACGCGCGGCGCGGCGGCGCTGCCCCGTTGCGTCTGCCGCCGCGTCAGCGCCGCCGCGCGGCCGGCAGCCACGCGTGCTCGACCCGCTGGCCGAGCCAGATCAGCGCCGCGTAGGGCCAGATCCATGCGAGCCAGCGCGCGATGCTGTTGAAGTGCACGTAGCGGCCCTGCCGCCAGCCCGACAGCGTGAAGTCGAAGAACGGGTTGACGGGCAGCAGGTTGACGAGCGCCACGCCGGCCAGCAGCGCGAGCGCCGCGAGCAGCGCGCGCCACGCGGCCGGCACGCGCAATGCGAGCAGCGCCGCCGCGAAGCCGAGCTCGATGCCGAGCCGCGCGCCGGGCGTCGCCCATACGACAACGAGGCCGGTCCTCGACTGCATGAAGGTTGCGGCCGCCTTCAGCGCGAGCGTCGCGCCGACGAACGCGATCAGGAGCCGCACGCGGGGCGCGCCGGCGCGCATCGCGAGCGACGTGATCGCCAGCGCGGCAAACAGCATCAACCCGCCGAGCGCGGCTTCCCACGCGGAGTCGGACAGCCAGCCGTCGACGCGCTCGGGCCATTCGCTTACGCGCCACGCGGCCGGCAGCCATGCGAGCAGCGCATCCTGCATCGACCCGTCGGCGCGCTCCCACAGCGCGGCCGGCCAGTCGCCGATGCCGAACAGGAACGGCGACGGAAACAGGATCGCGAACGGCCACAGGCCGGCGAGCAGCAGCGGCGTCGCACTGTCGGCCTCGAACCACGCGAAGCGCAGCCGCCGCAGCGCGCCGCGCTCGAGCAGCGCGCCGGTGGCCGGCGCCGCAAGCGCCGCGCCGAGCAGCGCCCCGAGCGCATTGGCCGCGAGGTCGAGATTCGACGCGACGCGCGTCGGCAGGTAGGTTTGCAGCGCCTCCATCGATCCCGACAGCAGCACGCCGAGGCCGCCCACGAGCAGCGTCGCGGCCACGCCGCGCCAGCGCGGATGCAGCGCCAGCACGCCGAGGGCGCCAAACGGCATGTAGCCGAGCACGTTGGTGACCACGTCGAACGCGGTCACATAACGCTGCATCGGCGCGAACAGATAGTCGAACGGCCCGATGCCGAGCGATACCCAGCCGTCGAACGGGTACAGCGATGCATAGACGATCAGCGCCGCGTACGCGGCGAACGCCTGCCGCGCCAGCGACGACGCGCGCGACGCGCCCGGTGCGCTCATCGCAGCTGCGCGCGGTGCGTCACGGGTTGCCCGCGTACGCCTGCACGCCGACCCATGCGGCGATCTGCGACACGAGCTCGTCGCTCGCGGCCGCGAGCGCCTGCGCGCCGCCGGCCGCATCGGGCGTGCTCGACGGCGCGCGCGCGACGAACGTGCGCTGGCCGAGCACCTTGCCGTCCTGCATCAGCGTCGCGCGCGCGGTGACCGCGCCGTGGCTCTTCGATTCCCCGTCGAACACCTGCTCGAATTCATTCAGATCGACCTTCAGCGTCGGTGCACGCACGCCGTCGGAGCCTTCGAGCACCGCGCCGCGCGACGACAGCGCGCCGCGCAGCCGCTGCGTGAGCAGTTGCGCAGGCGTCGCGGTCCAGCGGCTGTCGCGATAGACGGCCATGCGTTGCGCATCCGCATACGCGAGACGGTAGACGAACTTGTCGGTATCGAGCGCGTCGGGCGCGGCGACGTCGAGCACCTTCAGCGCGGGGCCCGTGCCGGCCGTGACGGCCGATGCGGCCGGCCCGAGGTCGTAGCGGATGTTCGACAGCGCCGCGCTGTTGCCGGCACAGCCGGCGGCGAGCACGAGCGTCAGCATCGCGAGCGCGGTCGCGGCCGGACGCAGCGCGCGATCAAGGATTCGTGGCATGGCATGTTCCTGCATGATGTTTCCGGTTTCGATGGTGCCGTGGCCCTGTCTCGCGCCGGGCCGGACGATCAATTTCGATGAGCTGACGATCTGCTTCATTTCCCGGCCGCAGCCCCCGGCCAGACGAATCCCGCCTCGCCGGGCCCGGGCGCGGCGCCGGGCGAACCGAACAACAGACTGCGCGGGTTGCGGCCGAGTTCGCCGGCGACGTCCTTCAATTGCCGCGATGCATCGCCGACGCTGCCGGCCAGCGCGTTGAAACGCGGCAGCGTGTCGTACTGGACCCGCGCGTTCAGGTCGTTCAGCGCGACGCCAACCTGCTCGGCCGCCGAGCCGGCCTTGTTCAGGTTCGACACGAGCGGGCCGTTCGGCTGCAGCAGCGTGTTCGCCGACGCCATCGCGCGATCGACCTGGTGCATCGTTTCCGGCAGCGCGGCCACCGCCGGCGCGAGCTGCTTCGACAGCGTCGTCGCGCCGTCCGCCGCGTGCTGCAGGCTTTCGGCCGTCGCGCGCAGCTGCTCGCGCATTTCCGGCGACATCAGCGCGTTCGCGCTTTTCGCCGCCAGTTCGAGCTGCCGCAGCAGCACGTCGCCGCGCTCCTGGATCTGGTCGAACAGGCTCGGCCGCATCGGGATCTGCGCGATCGCCTTCGGCGACGACGGCAGCGGCGCCAGGTCGCGGCCCGTGTCCTCGAGCTGCACGAACGCGATGCCCGTCACGCCCTGGAAGCCGAGGCTGCCGTAGGTCGACTGCGTGATCGGCGCGTCGTGGTCGACGAGGATCCGGATCCGGATCTGGCCCGGATGCGTGCGGTCGAAGCCGATCGACTGCACCTTGCCGACGTCGAGCCCGCGAAAACGCACGGCCGCGTCGGGGAACAGGCCCGTCACGTTGGTGCGCGCGAGCAGGTCGTACGGCACGCGCACGGTGCGATCGACGTTGAACCAGAACACGGTGCCCGCGATCGCCAGCGTCAGCGCGATCGTGAACAGGCCGGCCCAGAACGCATGTGATTTGTTTTCCATTCGCGGGTTCCTTGCTTCTTGCCTTTCCTACAGTTCGACGCTCGACAGCGCCGGTTCGAGGGCCGCCTTCGGCAGCTTCGCGCGCCGCTCGGGCGGCAGCGCCTGGAGTGCGCGGCGCCCGCGCAGCCCCAGGAAATATTCGTGGATGAACGGATGGTCGACGCTCGCGGCCTCCTCGACCGGCGCCGCGACCAGCACCTTGCGATCGGCCAGCACCGCGACGCGCGTCGACAGCGCGACCATCGTGTCGAGATCGTGCGTCACCATCACGACGGTCAGCCCGAGCGTGCGGTGCAGCGTCGCGATCAGCTCGACGAATTCGTCGGACGCCTGCGGGTCGAGGCCGGCGGTCGGCTCGTCGAGGAACAGCAACTCCGGCTCGAGCGCGATCGCGCGCGCGATGCCGACCCGCTTCACCATCCCGCCCGACAGCGCGGCCGGCATCTTCGACGCGTGCTTGCACGGCAGCCCGACCATCTCGAGCTTGAGCATCACGATGTCGTGCAACAGGTCGGGCGGGACGCGGCCGAGCTCGCGCAGCGGCTGCGCGACGTTGTCGAACACCGTCATCGACGAGAACAGCGCGCCCTGCTGGAACAGCATTCCCGAACGCGTGCGCATCATTCGCGCGGTCGCGTCGTCGATCTTCGACGTATCTTCTCCAAACACCTTGATCGTGCCGGAAGTCGGCCGCTCGAGGCCGAGGATCTGCCGCACGAGCGTCGTCTTGCCCGAGCCCGAGCCGCCGACGATCGCGACGATCTCGCCACGTCGCACGTCGAAATCGAGCTTCTGATGAATGATGTTGCGCCCGTAGCGCTTCGTCAGGTTGCGTACCTCGATCACGAGGTCGTCGCCGCGCGCTGCCGCCGCCGGCGGCGTGCCGACCATGCCCGCGCCGATTGCCGCCGCGTGGGCGCTGGCGGCATCTGCCGGCACGGCATCGGCCGCGGATTCTTTCGACGCGTTCATCCGAGCCCCACGTTCTGAAACAGGATCGCGAACACCGCGTCGGCGAGGATCACCACCGTGATCGACGTCACGACCGACGTCGTCGTGCCTTCGCCGAGGCTCTGCGAGTTCGCCTTGATCCGGAAACCGAAATGACATGCGACCAGCGCGATCAGCATGCCGAACACGACACCCTTGCCGAGGCCGATGTACAGGTTCGCGATCGGCACGACGCCCGGCAGCGAGCGCACGAAATAGTTGACGTCGATCCCGAGCACGAATTTCGCGGCGAGCGCGCCGCCCGTGAGCGCGACGACGTTGGTCCACATCACGAGCAGCGGCATCGCGACGCCGAGCGCGAGCACGCGCGGCAGGATCAGCCGCAGCCCGTGCGGAATGCCCATCACGCGCATCGCGTCGAGCTCCTCGGTCACGCGCATCACGCCGATTTGCGCGGTGATCGCCGAGCCCGAGCGGCCCGCGACGAGGATCGCCGACAGCACGGGCCCGAGCTCGCGAATCACCGACAGCCCGAGGATGTTCACGATGTAGCGGTTCGCGCCGAACATCTGCAGTTGCTGCGCGGACAGATAGCTGAGCACGATGCCGATCAGGAATGCGACCAGCGCGGTGATCGGCAGCGCCTGCGCGCCGGCGCTGTAGATGTTCGCCGAGGTTTCCTTCCACGGCATCGTCTGCGGACGGCGCAGCACCGACAGCGCATCGAGGATCACGAGGCCGAACATCGCGATGCCGCCCTGCAGATGTTCGCCGAACGTGAAGATCGCCTGGCCGAGGCGCGTGACGGGATCGAAGCGCACGATGCGCTCGGGCGCCTCGCGCTGGCTGTCGAGACGCTCGATCCGCTCGAAGATCGTGCGCTGCGTGGCGGTCAGCGCGACGCCGGCCGGCAGCTTGCGGCCCCATACGCGCCACAGCGCCTGGCCCCCGACATGGTCGAGCCGCTCGATGCCGGACAAATCCCATTCGTTCACGCGCCCGGACGCGATGCCCGCGATGCGGCGCGCGACCTCGCCGCGATTGCGCGCGAGCGCGAGCGCGGTCCACTGGCCGGTCAGGCGCACCGTCTGGCCCTGGCCGCCGGCGTCGACCGACAGGCCGGGAGGTGTGTCGAAGTCCAAGGGCGGGTTGTTTGCAAAAGGATGACAGCGGCCATTGTAGCGAACCGTCCGGCGGCGCGACGTGAGGATTTCCGTCGGGGCGCGCAGTCGCGCGCGGCCGGCGCGGACGCCGGGCCAGAGGTGCGTCGTCGACGGTGTCCGACCCGTCACGGCGCGGCGTTCCCCGCCGCAACGCCGCGCGGCACACGCGACCTTTCATTCTTCCGTCACGTTTCCTTTCGATACTCTCACGCGCCGCACGTCAGGCCGTCGGCGCCCGCGCCGCCATTTCGTGGCGCGCCTCGCGATTCATAGAACAGAACACCAAACAGGACAATCGATGCGTCTCCCTCCGCTTACCCGCCGCCGCGCGAGCACCGCCGCCGCGCTCGCCAGCCTCGCCTTCGCCCTCGCCGGTTGCGGCGGCGACGACGTCACGGCCCCATCGTCGCAGACGCAGGCCCAGGCCCCGGCCGGCACGACGGCCACGCTCGCGCTGCTCGAAACGACCGACCTGCACACCAACGTGCTGTCGTACGACTATTTCAAGCTCGCCGCCGACAAGTCGCTCGGTTTCGAGCGCGTGTCGACGCTGATCGCGCAGGCGCGCGCGCAGTATCCGAACACGCTGCTGCTCGACAATGGCGACACGATCCAGGGCACCGCGCTGTCGGATTATCAGGCGCTCGTGAACCCGCTCGGCTGCGACCAGACGCTCGCGATCTACAAGGTGATGAATGCGGCGAAATTCGACGGCGGCGGGATCGGCAACCACGAGTTCAACTACGGGCTGCCGTATCTGTCGCAGGTGACCGGCAACACGTTCGACGTCGACGGGCTGCCGGCCCCCGCGCAACAGAAGAAGTGCGCGGGCCCGAACTTCCCGCAGGTACTCGCGAACGTGATCAGCGCGCGGACCAACGCGCCACTGTTCACGCCGTACACGATCCTGACCCGCACGGTGACGGCCGTCACGCCCGACGGCAAGACCGTCAGCGCGCCGGTGAAGATCGGCATCATCGGCTTCACGCCGCCGGCGATCATGAGCTGGGACAAGCGCTGGCTCGACGGCAAGGTCTACACGACCGGCCTGAAGGAAGCGGCCGAGAAGTACATCCCGGAGATGCGCGCGAAGGGCGCCGATCTCGTTGTCGCGATCTCGCACGGCGGCCTCGACAATTCCGCGTATTCGCCGACCATGGAAAACGGCAGCTGGTGGCTGTCGAAGGTGCCCGGCATCGACGCGATGCTGATCGGCCACTCGCACCAGGTGTTCCCGGACGCGAACAGCACCGTGGCGCAGTTCAACCTGCCGGGCGTCGACAAGGCGAAGGGCACCGTCAACGGCGTGCCGACCGTGATGGCGAATTACTGGGGCAAGCATCTCGGCGTGATCAAGCTCGGCCTGAAGTTCGACGGCAACACGTGGAGCGTCGACAAGTCGCAGACGACCGTCGAAGCGCGGCCGATCCAGAACGCGGACAAGAGCTACGTCGCCGCCGATCCGTCGGTGTCCGCCGCGATCGCCGCCGAGCACCAGGCGACGATCGACTACGTGAAGACCCCGATCGGCTCGACCGACTACCGGATGAACTCGTACTTCGCGGACGCCGGCGATCCGGGCGCGATCCAGATCGTCAACGAGGCGCAGGCCGACTACGTGAAGACCTACGTGCAGGCGAACCTGCCGCAATACGCGTCGCTGCCGGTGCTGTCGGTCAGCGCGCCGTTCAAGAGCGGCTTCGGCGGCGGCAGCGACTACACCGACGTCGCGCCCGGCGCGCTCGCGATCAACAACGCGGCCGACCTGTACCTGTATCCGAACACCGTGTACGCGGTGAAGGTGAGTGGCAGCGACGTGAAGAACTGGCTCGAGACGGCCGCGAAGCGCTTCAACACGATCGATCCGGCCAAGGCGACCGTGCAGCCGCTCGTCAGCAGCTTCCCCGGCTACAACTTCGACATGTTCACGTCCGCGGATCTCGCTTACGAGATCGACGTCACGCAGCCGGTCGGCAGCCGGATCAGGAACCTGACGTACAAGGGCGCGCCGATCGACCCGAACGCGCAGTTCATCATCGCGACCAACAACTACCGCGCGAGCGGCGGCGGCAACTTCCCGGGCCTCGACGGCAGCAAGACGATCTTCGCGTCGCCGGACGCGAACCGCGACGTGCTGATTTCGTTCATCAAGAAGCGCGGCGCGATCACGCGCGCGGCGGACGGCGCGCAGCGCAGCTGGCGCTTCACGAAGCTCGCGAGCTCGGTCGCGCACGTGCAGTTCACGTCCGCGCCGAACCGGCTCGGCGACGCGGCGGCAGCCGGCCTGACCGGCCTCACGCAGGTCGCGGCCGACGACGGCTCGGGCAAGAACCTCGCCATCTACGAGATCGACCTCACGCAATGAACACGAGACCCGCGATGCAACCGATCCGGACGATGCGTCCGGCCGAGTCCGGCTTCTCCGGCGCCGCGCGACGCGTGCTGCGCGCAAAGCTGCCGCCCGCCGCGCTGCTCGCGGCGGCGGCCGTGACCGTTGCGGCCGTCGTCGCGGCGACCGGCTGGCGCGCCGCCGGCCCCGCGCCGAGTGCCGCCCAGCTCGACGAATGGCAGGCGATGGTCGCGCAGGCCGTCGAGCCGCACGCGCTCGCGCAGTTGCGCACCCTCGCGCGGCGCGGCTCGGGCGACGCGCAGGCGGCGCTCGGCATCGCGCTCGTCGATGCGCGCGAGCCGGGGCTGCGCGACGAGGGGCGCGGCTGGCTCGAAACCGCCGCGCAGGCGGACGGCCGTACCGACACGCCGGCCGTGCGGCGTGCGCAGCTTGCGCTCGGCAAGGCGCTGCTGCTCGGCAGCGGCGACATGCCGAAGGACTACGCACGCGCCCGCACGCTGCTCGGCGAAGCGGCCGCACAGGGCGATCCGGCAGCCGCGTATTACCTCGGGCTGATCTATCGCAGCGGCTACGGCATCGCGGCCGATCCGGCGCAGGCCGCGCACTGGTTCGCGATCGCGTCGCGCGTGGACATCCCGGCCGCGGACTTCATGCTCGCCAACGCGTACCGCGAAGGCAGCGGCGTGCCGCGCGACGAAGCGCGCGCGCTCGCGCTGTATCGCCGGGCGGCGGAACACGAGTTGCCCGAAGCCGTGCAGACGCTCGCGATGGCGTATCGCAACGGCGAGCTGGGGCTGCGCGCCGACGCGGACGAGTTCCACGCGCAGTGGATCGAGACCGCGCATGCGTTGAAGCATCCGGTCGTCGCGCCGTGACGGTGCGTCGGCGGCGCCGGCGCGAACGCGGCGGCCGAGCGATGCTGGGTGCGACGAGCATGACTTGACGCGCCGCGCATCGATCGCCCGCAACGGGAATCGATGCGCGGCGCGCGGATCGTCGGGAGTCGGGCCGCCAGGGCGCAGCCCTGAATGGCAAGACGCTGCTTGCCCACGAAACGACGTCTGAAGAAGACATCAACGCGCTGGAACAGAAGGAGAAGCACCAAGTCGCGCGGCGGCGGCCCTGCGCAGGTCGCGTGCGGGCCGCGCGTCCGCGGCCCCGCCTGCCATGCGCGCCGCCCGGCACGCACTGTCCCCCTGTGGCTACAATAAGCGCCATGAACGCCCCCACCTCCTCCGACATGCCCGATTCCGGCGACGCGCACATCGCGCGCAACCGGCTCGAGGCACACCTGGACGCCGGCCCGCGTGCGTGGCCGCTCGACATCGTTGCCGCCACCGGCTCGACCAACGCCGACGTCGCGACGCGCCTCAAGGCGCTGCCGCGCACCGCGAACGCGCTGCCCGCGCCGCTCGTGCGCGTCGCGTTCGAGCAGACGGCGGGCCGCGGCCGGCAGGGGCGCCCCTGGTTCGCGCAGCCCGGCAACGCACTGCTGTGCTCGGTCGGCTGCATCGTGCCGCGCCCCGTCGATGCGCTCGGCGGCCTCAGCATCGCGATCGGCGTCGCGCTCGCGGAAGGGCTCGCCACGCTGCCGCTCGACGCCCGCACGCGCGTCGCGCTCAAGTGGCCGAACGACCTGCTGCTGACGGCCACCGACGACGGCGCGCCGCGCATCGTCGGCAAGCTCGCCGGGATCCTGATCGAAACCGTCTGGACCACCGCCGACGCGACCGCCGTCGTGATCGGTTTCGGCATCAACGTGCGCGGCGCGGAAGCCGTCGCCGCGCAGGTCGATGCACTGCGCGCGCGCGAAGCGACGCTCGCGAGCGGGCTGCCGCCGGCCGCGTTGTCGGCCGCCTGCGCGTCGGCGAACCTCACCGATACGCTCGCCGCGGCGCTGAACGCGCTCACGCCCGCACTCGCGCAGTTCGGCACCGACGGGCTCGCGCCGTTCCTGCCGCGCTGGCACGCACTGCACGCGTACGCGGGACGTGAAGTCGTGCTGCTCGAACAGGGCGTCGAACGCGTGCGCGGCATCGCGACGGGCATCGACGCGACCGGCCAGCTGCTGCTCGACACGCCCGACGGCATCCAGGCGATCGCGGCCGGCGACGTCTCGCTGCGCGAAGCGCAATGAACGACCCGCATCTGCTGATCGACGCCGGCAACAGCCGGATCAAGTGGGCGCTTGCCGACGCGCAGCGCACGCTCGTCGACACCGGCGCGTTCGGCCATACGCGCGACGGCGGTGCCGATCCCGACTGGTCGGCTCTGCCGCGTCCGCGTGGCGCATGGATCTCGAACGTCGCGGGCGCCGACGTGGCCGCGCGGCTCGATGCGCTGCTCGACGCCCGCTGGCCGGGCCTCGCGCGCACGACGATCCGCTCGCGGCCTGCGCAATGCGGCGTGACGAACGGCTATACGACGCCCGAGCAGCTCGGCAGCGATCGCTGGGCCGGCCTGATCGGCGCACGGGCGGCGTTTCCGGGCGAGCATCTGCTGATCGCGACGTTCGGCACGGCAACGACGCTCGAAGCGCTGCGCGCGGACGGCCGTTTCACTGGCGGGCTGATCGCGCCGGGCTGGGCACTGATGATGCGTGCGCTCGGCACGCACACTGCGCAGTTGCCGACGCTCACGACCGACATCGCGAGCGGGCTGCTCGCGGGCGGGCGAGCCGAGCCGTTCCAGGTCGATACGCCGCGCTCGCTGTCGGCTGGCTGCCTGTACGCGCAGGCGGGGCTGATCGAGCGCGCATGGCGCGATCTCGCCGATGCATGGCAGGCGCCCGTGCGCCTCGTGCTGGCGGGCGGCGCGGCGGACGACGTCGCGCGCGCGCTGACGCTGCCGCATACGCGACACGACGCGCTGATCCTGTCGGGGCTTGCGTTGATCGCCGCGGAAGCGGCGGCGCAGGATTGACGGCAACCGGCCGGCATCGCGCCAGTCGCGTCGATGGATGCCCGGCTGCGGGCATCGTCACGGTGAAGATGGAAAACCGGGCGCCGGCGTTTGCGCCCATGCAGACACCCGGCCGCATGGGCATGCGGCCCGGCCGACGCGTACGATCGCCCGCGGCAGATCAGCGACCCCGCGCGCCGTGCGGCCGGCCCGACCGAACGATTGAACGACTCAACAACGACGAGGAGTATCGACGATGCTGCGCTGGCTGATCGCTGTTCTCATTCTCGCGAACCTGCTGGCGTTCGTCGCGGTGCGCGGTGTGTTCGGGCCGCTGCCGGCGGCCGGCCCGCGCGAACCGGGCGTGTTGGCCCGGCAGGTTCGGCCCGATGCGTTGCATGCGATGCCGCTCGCGCAGGCGAGCGATCAGCCCGTGATCGGCGGCCCGATCGGCGCGCCGGCCGTAACGGCCGAGCCGCTCGCGGCCTCCGCGCCCTGACGGCGCGGCACCCGCATCAAGACTGCTGCGCGCGCACCTTCTTGAGCAGCGCGGTGGTCGAGCGGTCGTGCTCGAACGGAATCGCGAGCGCACGCCCGCCCCAGCCGCGCACGATGGCCGATTCCGGCAGCGCGTCCATGTCGTAGTCGCCGCCCTTCACGAGAATGTCCGGACGGACGGCCTCGATCAGCGACACCGGCGTCTTTTCCTCGAATTTCACGACCCAGTCGACGCTTTCCAGCGCCGCGAGCAGCGCCATCCGGTCTTCCTCGCGGTTGATCGGACGGTCGTCGCCCTTGCCGAGCATGCGCACCGACGCATCGCTGTTCACACCGACGATCAGGCACGCGCCGAGCGCCTTCGCATCGGCGAGATACGTGACGTGGCCCCGGTGCAGGATGTCGAACACGCCGTTCGTGAACACAACGGGCGAAGGCAGCGAAGCGCGCAGGGCAACCAGGGCATCGCGGGTGATCAGCTTGCGTTCGAAGGTAGCGGACATGATGAATTTCGGATGGCGTGAGCGGCGCGCGGTGCACGTCGCAGCGGAACACGGCGGCGCCAGATAAAAAGCCCGCCGGATGGTCGGGCGGGCTTCATGCGGAACTACACTGCGGCGATCGCGGCCGGCGTCGCTTCATGCCAGCTTCGATGCCGCGCAGCCTCAGGCCGGTTGCGCGGCCGACGACGGGCCGCTTTCGGACTGCAGGCGGCCAGTGACTTCCTTGCGGTAGCGGTTCAGTTCCTGGGCGGTCGCGAACGTGCGCTCGAACAGGATCGACAGGTTGTGCAGGATCCGTTCGACGACCTTCTTTTCCCACTCGCCGTCGAAGCGGATCTGCTCGTCGAGCCAGCGCTCGAGCCATTCCGGATCGGGCAGGCGGGACTGCACGGTGTCGCGCGGGAACAGCGCCTGGTTCACGTGCAGGTTCGTCGGGTGCAGCGGCTTCTCGGTGCGGCGCGCCGACGCCATCAGCACGCCGATTTTCGCGAACGCCGCACGCGCGACGTCGCCGCAATTGTTCAGCGCCTTCTTCATGTAGCGCAGGTATGCGCCGCC
Source organism: Burkholderia diffusa (assembly GCF_001718315.1). Lineage (NCBI taxonomy): Bacteria > Pseudomonadati > Pseudomonadota > Betaproteobacteria > Burkholderiales > Burkholderiaceae > Burkholderia > Burkholderia diffusa. Next base: position 3,045,906 of record NZ_CP013362.1, read on the forward strand.
ATGGCGTGCTTCATCGCGCGAGATCGTTTCGTAGATGTGCTTGATGACCGGCTCGGTGTGCCAGTCGGCCGCGCAGCGATACCAGTGGTTCAGGCGGATCTCGCCGCAGAAGTGCAGCATCAGCGTCTCGAGCGGCGGCGCCGGATCGAACTCGAAGCGCACTGCGTGCAGTTCTTCTTCGGTCGGCACCATTTCAGGCCGGAAGCGGCGCAGGTATTCCATCAGCACGAGCGAATGCTTCTGCTCCTCGAAGAACCACACGCTCATGAACGCGGAAAAGTCGCTGTCGTGCTGGTTGTCGCGCAGGAACATTTCCGTCGCGGGCAGCGCCGACCATTCGGTGATCGCGTTCATCTTGATCGTCTTCGCCTGCTCGTCGGTGAGCAGCGAAGCGTCGAACTTGTCCCACGGAATGTCCTTCTCCATGTCCCAACGGACAGCTTCGAGCGACCTGTAAAGTTCCGGATAAAGCATGGTGTTCATGATGGTCCCACCCCTGTTCTGCGCAATGCGACTTCTCTAAACGTGACTGTTGCCGCGCCAGCGCGCGAACGCGCCTTTTGCAGCCAAGACTCTAATTTTACGCGTGTATCCAGCCCCCGGACGCAGTTTCCGCTTCCGGCAGCCGGGCGGCCGCGCCGCCTTGAAGCACGACGGCCCCGCTCCGCTCGAACGGAACCGGCCGTGCGTGCCTGATGTGGGGGGCCGGCGCAGGCCGGCTCGGTGGCGAGCCCGCCCGGCGCCACGCGGTTCCCGGACGGGTCCCCGTGCGACCGCCGGACCGACGGGCTGCTCGATATGGTGTATACGGCGGCGGCCATGATAGCACGCGCGCATGACGGTTCCGAGACGCGGAACCGGTCTCGCGCCGCCAACGGCGGTGCGGCGTTCGGTCGCGGGCGGCCGTCGCGAAAACGCAACCGGTATGTAAGCTTCATCCGCTTCGGCCACGCGCCGCTCCGCGTCAGACCCGTATTTCGCCCGCCGCACGGCCGCCCTGCGGCGACATGCCGGATGCCGGCGCGCTGCCGCCATCGGCCCCGGCGATCCAGTTCGCCAGCGTGTCGCGCTGCGCGCGCCCGTCGCGATAGCCGAGCTCTATCAGTTCGCGCGTGAACGCTTCCTCGAACAGCAGGTAGCTCGCGAACGACGCGCCGGCCGGCTGGCTGCCGCCGATCGCGCCGAGCAGCCCACGCATGGTTGCCGGCATCTGCTTCAGGTGTTTCGCTGCGATCAGCTCGATGCGCTCGGACGGCGCGATCGCGAGCACGTCGACATGCCGCCAGCCGCTATCCACTTCGATCTGGTGCGGCAAGTGCTCGATCATCCGGTTGATGTGCTCGATCCGCTCGATGTCCGAGCCGATCGAGTCGAGAAACACGCTTGCGAGCACCTGCTGGCCGATCTGCGCGAGCGTCGGGTAGCCGCGCACCCGCCCGGAGCCGTTCGCGGCCGGAATCTCGGGCCGCGGGTCGGCCGCGCCGACAACGACGATCCGGTTCGCGCCGAAGTGGATCGCCGGCGACAGCGGCGCGACCTGCCGGATCGAGCCGTCGCCGAAATATTCGATCTGGCCGTCGAGCACCAGCGGCACGGCCGGAAACACGAACGGAATGGCCGACGACGCAAGCAGGTGCGATGCCGACAGATCGACGAGCCGCGCGGTGCGCTGCGCACGCCGCCATGCCTGAATCGGCTCGGCGGCCTGGTAGAACGTCAGGTGCCGGCCGCTCGAATAGCTGAGCGCCGTCACCGAAAGCGCGTGCAGCAGGCGGCCCTCGAGCATCTGCTCGATCCGGTGAAAGCTCAGCTCGCGCTGCAGCAGGTGCGCGAGCGGCGCGTTGTCGAGCAACCCTCGCGGCGAGCGGCGCGCCGCCCAGCCGAAGGTCATCGTCGCGAGCCAGCGTGCACCCGCCGCCGCGATGCCGAGCCAGTCGGTGCGATACACGTAGTCCGCGCGCAGCGGCTCCCAGAATTCGAGGAGCCGCCGCACGCCGTGCGAAAAGTCGTCCGCGTGGCTCGCGATCGAGGTTGCATTGATCGCGCCGGCCGACGAGCCGCAGACAACCGTGAACGGCACCGTGTGCCGGTTCGGATCGGCCTCGCGCGCGATCTCGGCCAGCGCCTTCAGCACGCCGACCTGGTAGGCGGCACGTGCGCCGCCCCCCATCAGCACGAGCGCGAGCCGCATGATCGACCTGCTATCCGGTTCGCGTCACGTCGAGCGCTTCGGCGGACGCGTTTCGGGCGACGAGGCGGCCGCCGCGCGCGCCGCGGCCGACCCGGCCGGCTTCGCGCGCTTCGCGGCCGGCTTGCGCGGCGCGGCGGCCGCGGCCGGTGCGGGCCGTTCCGCCTGCGCCGTCGATTCAGGCTGCCCGGACGACGCAGCGCCCGGCGCCGCGGGCTGCGCGCCCGGCTGCGTCATCGCGAGGCTCGCGAGCTGGTTGAACTGCGCCTGCAGCAGGTTCCACCAGCCGGCCGGGTCGAATGCCTGCTGCGCGGCGTCGCCTGCCGGCGGTGCGTCAGCCGCGGCAGCAGCATCCGCTTGCGGCGCATCGGCGCGCGGCGCGGACGCCGCTTGCGCGGCCGCGACCGCCGCTTCCTCGGCCGCCGACATCGAGCTTTGCGCGAATGCGCCGAACGCGCGCAGCGTCGCGAGCGTCGCGCGCTGCACCTCGAGCGCCTGGATCGCGGACTGCAGCATCCCGAGATTGAGCTTGAGCCACTGCTCGACGGCACGCAGATCGGTGATCCGCTTGTCTAGCTCCTCGACGCTCGTGAGCGGCGCCATCATGTCGGACATGCTCGACAGCGACGGCGGCAGCCCCGATGCGGCGCCGGGAAACGACGCCATCCCGCCGAACGGCGACATCCGCATCATGTCCCACATCCGGTCGAGCATGTCGGCAGGCTTGAAACCGGCAAAGCCGGCGAAAGGATTGGAGCCGGAGGCATCGGTCGTCATACGGGCATCCTGGTTGACTGGGTGGGCGATGCGGCCGGCACGAGTCGCGCGGCCGCCCTTGGTCCGATCATAGCGCGCGTCAGAACGGAGCGTCGCCGGGGAAGTCGGGCGGGCGCCGCTCGCGCAGCGAGCGAATGCCTTCCTGCACGTCGGGCCCCGAGAAGCCCATGAATTCGAGCGCGAGCGACGTATCGAAGGCCGGCCCGGCACTGCGCAGCCAGTTGTTCAGCGCGTACTTGGTCCAGCGGATCGCCGATTGCGACCCGTGCGCGAGCCGCTCCGCGACCTCATACGCCTTCGGCAGCAGGTCGGCCGGCTCGACCGCGAGCGACACGAGGCCGATCCGTTCGGCCTCCTCGCCGCTCACCGGTTCGCACAGCAGCAGGTAATACTTCGCCTTCGCCATCCCGCACAACAGCGGCCACACGATCGCCGCGTGATCGCCGGCCGCGACGCCGAGCCGCGTATGGCCGTCGATGATGCGCGCGTCCTTCGCGGCGATCGAGATATCGGCGAGCAGCCCGGCGACGAGCCCCGCGCCGACGGCCGGGCCGTGCATTGCGGACACGATCGGCTTGCTGCAGTTGATCACGTTGTAGACGAGGTCGCGCGCCTCGCGCCACACGCGGGCGCGCACGTCGAAGTCGTTCGCCATCGCCTCGACGAGCGCGAGATCGCCACCCGCCGAAAATCCCTTGCCCTCGCCGCGGATCACCGCGACGCGCGTGTCGGGATCACGGTCGACGTCGCGCCAGATGTCGGCGAGCTCGCGATGCATGCGTTCGTTCGCGGTCGCGAGCCCGCTGCGGTTCGCGCCCTCGCCGCTCATCACGATGTCGAGCACGCCATGCTCGCGGCGCGTCACCTTCAATGCTTCATAACCGCCGTATGCGGCGAGATCGGCCATGCGCAGCTCCCGGGTTCCTGAAATGCCATCAACGTTTGAAACGTCTGAATCGAGTGTAGCCAAGCCCGCGCGGCCAAACATCGGGCGAAACCCGGCGCGCGGGCCGCGGCCGGGCTTCGCGCGGGCGTTCAGGCCGCGCCGTCGGGCGGCGCGACGGCCTGCTCGATCGCGCCGAAGATCGACTTGCCGGCCGCGTCGAACATCTCGATGCGCACGGTGTCGCCGTAGCGCATGAACTCGGTCTGCGGCGCGCCGTGCTCGATCGTCTCGAGGCAGCGCTTCTCGGCGATGCAGCAGTAGCCGCGCTTCGCGTCCTTGTTCGACACCGTGCCCGAGCCGACAATCGAGCCGGCACGCAGGTTGCGCGTCTTCGCCGCATGCGCGATCAGCTGGCCGAAGTGGAAGACCATGTCGGTGCCCGCGTCGGGCTGGCCGACTTTCCTGCCGTTCCAGTGGACGATCATCGGCCGGTGCACGCGGCCTTCGCGCCATTCGTCGCCGAGTTCGTCGAGCGTCACCGCGACCGGTGCGAATGCGGTGGCCGGCTTGCTCTGGAAGAAGCCGAAGCCCTTCGCGAGTTCGGCCGGAATCAGGTTGCGCAGCGACACGTCGTTCACGAGCGTGACGAGCCGCACGGCCTTCAGCGCGTCGTCGGGCGATGCACTCATCGGCACGTCGCCGGTGATCACCGCGACTTCGGCCTCGAAATCGATGCCCCACTCCTCGGACGGGCACACGATGTCGTCGCGCGCACCGAGGAAATCGTCGCTGCCGCCCTGGTACATCAGCGGATCGGTCCAGAACTCCGGCGGCATCTCGGCACCGCGCGCGCGGCGCACGAGCTCGACGTGATTCACATAGGCGGAGCCGTCGGCCCACTGGAACGCGCGCGGCAGCGGCGCCATGCAGTTCGCCGGGTCGAATGCGAACGCGTTGCGCGCGCGACCATGGTTCAGCGCGTCGTACAGGTCGCGCAGTTGCGGCGCGTAGAACGCCCAGTCGTCGAGGACGCGCTGCAGCGTCGGTGCGATCGCGTCGGCGATCGCCGCGGTGTGCAGGTCGCGCGACACGACGATCAGCTGGCCGTCGCGCGTGCCGTCCTTCAGCGATGCAAGTTTCATGGGGTATCTGCCGTTGTAGTGACGATGGAGGGAATCTATTTTACGATGGTGAATCCATGCGGCGCGCCACGATCGTGCACGCCGTTTTCGTCCCGACCCTTGTCGCCTTGTCGCGCCCCGTTGCCCATGCCCGCCAGCCCGCTCCCCGACGACGATCTCGTCGATTCCGACACCGACGACACCGGCTCCGGCGAGCCCGGCGAAGGCGGCGAGAAGGTCCGCTCCGGCATCCAGTCGATCGAGGTCGGCTTCCGCCTGCTCGACGTGCTGACGAGCGAGCCGCGCGCGATGATGCTGCGCGATCTCGCGCAGCGCGCGGGCATGAGCCCGGCGAAGGCGCATCGCTATCTGGTCAGCTTCTTGCGGCTCGGCGTCGTGTCGCAGGATCCCGTATCGGGCCGTTACGAACTCGGCGGCTTCGCGCTGCAGATGGGCCTCGCGCGGCTCGCGCGCGTGGACGGCGTGAAGCTCGCGCGGATCGCGCTGACCGAATTGCGCGACCGCGTCGACCAGACGGTCGGCATCGCGGTGTGGGGCAATCAGGGGCCGACGATCGTGCACTGGATGGAGTCGAGCCACCCCGCGAAGGCGTCGCTGAAGCTCGGCGACGTGATGCCGCTGCTCGGCTCCGCGACGGGCCTGCTGTTCGCCGCGTATCTGCCGCGCAGCAAGACCGCGGCGATGCTCGAACGCGAGCTCGCGGACACGCGCCGCTCGCCGCATCACGGCGGCCCGCGCACGCTCGACGAAGTCGAGGCGGTGCTCGCCGACGTGCGCGCGCATCAGGCCGCGCGCGTCGAAGGGATGCTGCTGCCGACAATCCACGCGTTCTGCATGCCGGTGTTCGATGCGGTCGGCGAACTCGCGCTCGCGATCGTCGCGCTCGGCCAGGAAGGCACGTTCGACATCGCGTGGGGCGGCGAAATGGACACCGCGCTGCGTGCATGCGCGCAGAAACTGTCTTACGAACTCGGCTATAGTCCGGACGCACGCGACGCCTGACACGCGGGGCGTGCGACACCCGCGCGATGTACCGCGAACGCGCGGCGCATCCGGCGGTCCGAACGCTGTGCGCGCCACGCGCCGCGACCGCCCCAAACCTTGCTCCGTTTCGCCGATGCCGCCTGCCGACACCCGTCCTCGTCACGCCCTGCCCCGCCACTGGCTGCGCGTGGGCGTCGCGCTCGTCGTCGTGCTGGTGCTGCACGCGCTCGCGGCGTTGTGGCTGACGCGCAGCCGCGACGCATTCACGCCGCCTGCGCCCGCCGAGATACCGGTGCAGATCGAGCTGCTCAAGCCGCAGCGAATCGAGCGCGGGCCTGCGCCGAAGCCGGCCGAGCAACCGACCAGACAACCGGCCGAGCCAGCGCCGGCCAAGCCGGCCGCCGCCGCACCGAAGCCTGCAGCGAAGCCCGCGCCGCCAGCCGAGCCGGTCCTCACGTCGACGCAGACGGCCGAGCATGGCGAACCGCCGGCCGCTGCCTCCGCCGCAAGCGGCGCGGCAGGCGCATCCGGCACGCACGCGGCATCAGCCGGCGAGGCCGGCAGTGCCGCGACGCCCGGCCCCGCGACGAGCGGCGTGAAATTCGCGGCGCCGCCGCCCGGCGACCTGCAGTACGACACGTTCTACAACGGAATGCAGAACATGATCGGCACGATCCACTGGCGCACCGACGGCCATACCTACGACCTGTCGGTGTCCATGCCCGTGCCGTTCGTCGGCCCGTTCACCTATCGCAGCGAAGGCCGTATCGACGCATTCGGCATCGCGCCCGATCGTTATGTCGAAAAGCGCGGCAAGCGGCCCGAGGACATCGCGATCTTCAACCGCGAGATCCACCAGGTCGTCTTCACGCGCACGCCGAACAACGCACCATTGCCCGACGGCGTGCAGGACCGCTTCAGCATGCTGATGCAATTGTCGGGGCTCGTGCGCGGCAATCCGTCCGCCTACAAGCCAGGCGTCACGCAGCAGTTCTTCGTGATCGACAACAACAACGGCGAGACCTGGCCGATCACGGTGATTGGCGACGAAGATGTGCAGACGCAGGCCGGCAGCGTCCGCGCACGCCACTTCATGCGGCTGCCGCGCCGCGACGGCGACACGCGCCGCATCGACATGTGGCTCGCGCCGTCGCTCGGCTGGCTGCCCGCGCGGCTCGTCCAATCGGAACCGAACGGCTCGCAGATCGAGCTGCTGTGGCATGGCCGGCTCGCCCCGCCCGGTGCGCCCGCCGTTGGCGAGACGCAACGCGCAACGAACGAAGACGCAACGAACGCGCCTGCCAGCGGACCGGCCCTCGCCGCACCGGCTGCGGAGCCGGTACAACCCGCGCCGCCGCCCGCCGGGCAGGCGTCCGCGCCGGCGGCTGCACCGGCGGCCTCGTCGCCACCCGCGCCGTGACGATCGACCAATCGGCAATTTCGACCGATTAAAGCTCTCGCCAAAATGGCCGATGACACTCTTTAACAACTATTTCGGTGCACCGGATCACAATAAGAAACGTTTGAGAGATATCGGCTTCTAACCCGATACACCCCACGCAAAGGGAGAACGGGGTGTGCTGCGCAAGCCCCTTGAAACCGGCAAGGTCTGCCCCACCTACGGGACAACAAGGCCAGATGCCACTGCGAAGAGGAGTGCCGCCATGCAAATGATCTACAACAGCCCGAACTACTGCGTCGTCGAATTCGCGCCGCAGGCCGGCCACCATCTGATGAATGCCGGCGGATACGAAATCGTCGACAAGAACGCGCAGCGCGAGATCTTCATCGACGGCGAGCTCGCCGAGCGATTCCGCGCACACGTGAAGCAACTGATCGAGGATGAACCGTCGCTCGACGAAGTGGACGAATTCCTCGGACAGTTCGACAGCCTGATGATGATGCCCGTCGTCCTGCACTGACGACCTGCGGCCCGGCGCATCGCCGGGCCATTCGCCGCGTTCGAGCGGCGCCGCGAGCACTCCGATCCAAGCCCCCGTCCGGTTCGCCGGGCGGGGGTTTTCCTTTGGTGCGGGCCGGGCGGCGCCCCGGCGCACCGGCTACAATGACGGTTTTCCCGTCTTCGCCGCTCTTCCGCCATGTCCGCGACTCCTCTCGCCGCTTCCGCCCCGCTCGACGCGCCCTACACGCGCGGCGCCGACCTGCCCGCGCTGCTGAAATCGCGCATCCTGATCCTCGACGGCGCGATGGGCACGATGATCCAGCGCTACAAGCTCGACGAGGCCGCGTATCGCGGCGAGCGTTTCAAGGATTTCCCGCGCGACATCAAGGGCAACAACGAACTGCTGTCGCTCACGCAGCCGCAGATCATCAGCGAGATCCACGACCAGTACTTCGCGGCCGGCGCGGACATCGTCGAAACCAACACGTTCGGCGCGACGACGGTCGCGCAGGCCGACTACGGGATGGAAGACCTCGTCGTCGAGATGAACGTCGAATCGGCGCGGCTCGCGCGCGCATCGGCCGAGCGCCATGCGACGCCCGACAAGCCGCGCTTCGTCGCCGGCGCAATCGGGCCGACGCCGAAGACGGCGAGCATCTCGCCGGACGTCAACGATCCGGGCGCGCGCAACGTCACGTTCGACGAGCTGCGCGACGCGTATTACCAGCAGGCGAAGGCGCTGCTCGACGGCGGGGTCGACCTGTTCCTCGTCGAGACGATCTTCGACACGCTGAACGCGAAGGCCGCGCTCTTCGCGCTCGACGAACTGTTCGAGGACACCGGCGAGCGCCTGCCGATCATGATCTCGGGCACCGTGACCGACGCATCGGGCCGCATCCTGTCGGGCCAGACGGTCGAGGCGTTCTGGAATTCGCTGCGCCACGCGAAGCCGCTCACGTTCGGCCTGAACTGCGCGCTCGGCGCGGCGCTGATGCGCCCGTACATCGCCGAGCTCGCGAAGCTGTGCGACACCTACGTGTCGTGCTACCCGAACGCCGGCCTGCCGAATCCGATGAGCGACACCGGCTTCGACGAGACGCCGGACGTCACGTCGGGCCTGCTGAAGGAATTCGCGCAGGCCGGGCTCGTGAATCTCGCGGGCGGCTGCTGCGGCACGACGCCCGAGCACATCGCCGAGATCGCGAAGGCGCTCGCCGACGTGAAACCGCGCCGCTGGCCGAGCCAGTACAGCGACGCCGCCTGACCCGAACGCATCAACGCCCTACCTCACACGAATTCGCACCGCCATGACCGATCACATGATGCGCCTTGCCGGCCTCGAGCCGTTCAACGTCACGTCCGGGACGCTCTTCATCAACGTCGGTGAACGCACCAACGTCACCGGCTCGAAGGCATTCGCGCGAATGATCCTCAACGGCCAGTTCGACGAGGCGCTCGCCGTCGCGCGCCAGCAGGTCGAGAACGGCGCGCAGGTGATCGACATCAACATGGACGAGGCGATGCTCGATTCGAAGGCGGCGATGGTGCGCTTCCTGAACCTGATCGCATCCGAGCCGGACATCGCGCGCGTGCCGATCATGATCGATTCGTCGAAGTGGGAAGTCATCGAAGCGGGCCTCAAGTGCGTGCAGGGCAAGGCGATCGTGAACTCGATCTCGCTGAAGGAAGGCGAGGAAGCGTTCCGCCACCACGCGAACCTGATCCGCCGCTACGGCGCGGCCGCGGTCGTGATGGCGTTCGACGAGAAGGGCCAGGCCGACACCTACGAGCGCAAGATCGAAATCTGCAAGCGCTCGTACGACTTCCTCGTGAACGAAGTCGGCTTTCCGCCGGAAGACATCATCTTCGACCCGAACATCTTCGCGGTCGCGACCGGCATCGAGGAGCACAACAACTACGCGGTCGACTTCATCGAGGCGACCCGCTGGATCAAGCAGAACCTGCCGTACGCGAAGGTGAGCGGCGGCGTGTCGAACGTGTCGTTCTCGTTCCGCGGCAACGACCCGGTGCGCGAGGCGATCCATACCGTGTTCCTGTACCACGCGATCCAGGCGGGCATGGACATGGGCATCGTGAACGCGGGCCAGCTCGGCGTGTACGCCGATCTCGACCCGGAGCTGCGCGAGCACGTGGAGGACGTGATCCTGAACCGTCGCGCGGATTCCACCGACCGCCTGCTCGAGATCGCCGACAAGTTCAAGACCGGCGCCGCGAAGAAGGAAGAGAACCTCGAATGGCGCAACCAGCCGGTCGAGAAGCGCCTCGCGCATGCGCTCGTGCATGGCATCACGAACTTCATCGTCGAAGATACGGAAGAAGCGCGCGCGGCCATCGCCGCGGCCGGCGGCCGCCCGATCAACGTGATCGAAGGCCCGCTGATGGACGGGATGAACATCGTCGGCGACCTGTTCGGCCAGGGCAAGATGTTCCTGCCGCAGGTCGTGAAGTCGGCGCGCGTGATGAAGCAGGCGGTCGCGCACCTGATCCCGTTCATCGAGGAAGAGAAGCGCCTGCTCGCGGAAGCGGGCGGCGACGTTCGCGCGAAGGGCAAGATCGTCATCGCGACCGTGAAGGGCGACGTGCACGACATCGGCAAGAACATCGTGTCGGTCGTGCTCCAGTGCAACAACTTCGAAGTGGTCAACATGGGCGTGATGGTCCCGTGCAACGAGATCCTCGCGAAGGCGAAGGTCGAGGGCGCGGACATCATCGGGCTGTCGGGCCTCATCACGCCGAGCCTCGAGGAAATGGCGTATGTCGCGTCCGAGATGCAGCGCGACGACTATTTCCGCGTGAAGAAGATTCCGCTCCTGATCGGCGGCGCGACGACCTCGCGCGTGCACACGGCCGTGAAGATCGCTCCGCACTACGAAGGCCCGGTCGTCTACGTGCCGGACGCTTCACGCTCGGTGTCGGTCGCGTCGAACCTGTTGTCGGACGAAGGCGCGGCGAAGTACCTCGACGAACTGAAGTCCGATTACGAACGCATTCGCGACCAGCACGCGAACCGCAAGGCGCAGCCGATGGTCACGCTCGCCGAAGCGCGCGCGAACAAGACGAAGATCGACTGGGCGGGATACCAGCCCGTGAAGCCGAAGTTCATCGGCCGCCGCGTGTTCAGGAACTACGACCTGAACGAACTCGCGAACTACATCGACTGGGGCCCGTTCTTCCAGACCTGGGACCTCGCGGGCCCGTACCCGGCGATCCTGAACGACGAGATCGTAGGCGAATCGGCGCGGCGCGTGTTCTCCGACGCGAAGTCGATGCTCGCGCGCCTGATCCAGGGCCGCTGGCTGACCGCGAATGGCGTGATCTCGCTGCTGCCGGCGAACACGGTGAACGACGACGACATCGAGATCTACACCGACGAGTCGCGCTCGGAAGTGCTGATGACGTGGCGCAACCTGCGCCAGCAGAGCGTGCGACCGGTGGTCGACGGCGTGATGCGCCCGAACCGCTCGCTCGCCGACTTCATCGCGCCGAAGGAATCGGGCGTCGCCGACTACATCGGGATGTTCGCGGTGACGGCCGGCCTCGGCGTCGACGTGAAGGAAAAGCAGTTCGAAGCCGACCACGACGACTACAGCGCGATCATGCTGAAGGCGCTCGCCGACCGCTTCGCGGAAGCGTTCGCCGAGGCGATGCACGCGCGCGTGCGCCGCGAATTGTGGGGCTATGCGAGCAGCGAGACGCTCGACAACGACGCGCTGATCGCCGAAAAGTACGCGGGCATCCGCCCGGCGCCCGGCTACCCGGCGTGCCCTGACCATCTGGTGAAGCGCGACATGTTCGCCGCGCTGCATGCGGACGAGATCGGCATGAGCGTCACCGATTCGCTGGCGATGCTGCCGGCGGCCAGCGTGTCGGGTTTCTACCTCGCGCACCCCGACAGCAGGTATTTCTCGGTCGGGAAAATCGGTCAGGATCAGCTTGAGGACTACGCGCAGCGGATGGCACTGTCGCTCGACGACGCGCGCCGCGCGCTCGCGCCGCAACTCTGATCGATGCACGACCGGGGCGGCCTCGCCGCCTTTTGATCAGACAAATAAAAAGCCCGCATCGCGCGGGCTTTTTCTTGCCTGACCCATCCTGCGGCCCGTATCGGCCGGGGCAATGAAGCTTAGAAGCCCCAATGCACGTCGGCCTCGGCGGCCTTCGCTTCGCGCAGCATCGTGAGGAACGGCGCCACGCGCTGCGCCAGGCTCGGCGGCACTTCGTGGTGCGCGTGATCGGCTTCGTCCTCGTGGAAATGGCCGGCGTGCTCGGCGCGCTCCTGCTTCGCCTGCGCGACCGCGCCTTCCAGCTTCGCAATCGCGTGGTCCAGTTCGTCGTGCGTAATGACACCGCGTTCGCCCAGCTGCTTGCCGACGAGGCCCAGCACGTATACGGCGAAATCCTTCAGCACGTCGAGATCCTGTGCCGCCTTGCTCTTGAACGTAATCATGACAATTCCCTTTTCATCTTGTTGTGCCTGCGCGGCGCGGTTGGGGCACGCCGGCTGGCCGGCGTCCGGCCTCGCGGACGCGGGGCGCCTGAGCGGCATATTAGCACCTGTTAAAATTCTGCGATCCCTGAAACGCGCGCTTAAAAAGCGCGCCGGCCGGCCGGCGTTTCCGGCCGCCACCAACGAAGCCTTCTACCAGCATGCTGCCAGCTCACAAACAGACCCTCGAAGCCCTGCTCGCGGATAGCGTCACGCAGGTCGCACACGCGCTGAAAGGCGCCGACGCGGCATTCGTCACCCCGGCCATCACGCTGGAGCGCCCGAAGGTCGCCGCGCACGGCGATGTCGCGTGCAACGTCGCGATGCAGCTCGCCAAGCCGCTCGGCACGAACCCGCGCCAGCTCGCCGAGAAGATCGTCGCCGCGCTCACGGCCCAGCCGGCCGCGCAAGGGCTCGTCGACGCGGCCGAAATCGCCGGTCCCGGCTTCATCAACCTGCGCCTGACGGCCGCCGCGAAACAGGCGGTGATCGCCGCCGTGTTCGACCAGGGCCGCGCGTTCGGCACGTCGGATCGCGAAAAAGGCAAGCAGGTGCTGCTCGAATTCGTGTCGGCCAACCCGACCGGCCCGCTGCACGTCGGCCACGGCCGCCAGGCGGCACTCGGCGACGTGCTCGCGAACGTGATCGCGAGCCAGGGCTATGCGGTGCATCGCGAGTTCTACTACAACGACGCCGGCGTGCAGATCGGCAACCTCGCGATCTCGACGCAGGCGCGCGCGCGCGGCCTGAAGCCGGGCGACGCGGGCTGGCCGGAAGCCGCGTACAACGGCGAATACATCGCCGACATCGCACGCGACTACCTGAACCGCGAGACGGTGGCCGCGAAGGACGGCGAGCCGGTCACCGGCGCGGGCGACATCGACGATCTCGACGCGATCCGCAAGTTCGCGGTCGCGTACCTGCGTCACGAGCAGGACATGGACCTGCAGGCGTTCGGCGTGAAATTCGACCAGTACTACCTCGAGTCGTCGCTGTACAGCGAAGGCCGGGTCGAGAAAACGGTCGACGCGCTGATCAAGGCCGGCATGACCTACGAGCAGGACGGCGCGCTGTGGCTGCGCACGACCGACGAAGGCGACGACAAGGACCGCGTAATGCGCAAGACGGACGGCACGTACACGTACTTCGTGCCCGACGTCGCGTACCACGTGACGAAATGGGAGCGCGGCTTCACGAAGGTCATCAACATCCAGGGCTCCGACCACCACGGCACGATCGCACGCGTGCGCGCGGGCCTGCAGGGCCTGCACGTCGGCATCCCGAAGGGCTATCCCGACTACGTGCTGCACAAGATGGTCACCGTGATGCGCGACGGTCAGGAAGTGAAACTGTCGAAGCGCGCAGGCAGCTACGTGACGGTCCGTGACCTGATCGAATGGTCCGGCGGCGCGGCGCCGGGCCAGGAAGCGGCACCCGACCTGATCGACGAGGCCACCATCACGCGCGGCCGCGACGCGGTCCGTTTCTTCCTGATCTCCCGCAAGGCCGACACCGAATTCGTGTTCGACATCGACCTCGCGCTGAAACAGAACGACGAGAACCCGGTCTATTACGTCCAGTACGCGCACGCGCGGATCTGCTCGGTGCTCAACGAACTGAAGTCGCGCTACAACGTCGAGGCCGCGCAACTGCCGGGCGCCGACCTGTCGCAGCTCACGAGTCCGCAGGCCGTGTCGCTGATGCAGAAGCTCGCCGAGTATCCGGACATGCTCACGCACGCGGCGAACGAACTGGCGCCGCACGCGGTCGCGTTCTACCTGCGCGATCTCGCTGGTGAATTCCACTCGTTCTACAATGCGGAGCGCGTGCTGGTGGACGACGAAGCGCCGCGCAACGCGCGCGCCGCCCTCCTCGCCGCGACCCGGCAGGTGCTCGAGAATGGTCTGGCGGTGCTCGGCGTGTCCGCGCCCGCCAAGATGTAAGCGGCCCGAACCGGGCTGCGAATGGCCGCGGCAGCACCCGTCGCCGGATGCCCGTCGCCGGATGCCCGCCGCGACCTCTTCACGATTCTTTTTGCAGGTGACTCAAGCAATGGCACAACCACGCCGCACTTCGAAGCAATCGAAACAAACCGGAGGGACATTTCTGGGAATCGTGCTGGGCCTGATCGTCGGCCTCGCGATCGCCGTGGTCGTGGCGCTCTACATCACGCGCTCGCCGTCGCCGTTCGTGTCGAAGGTCGCGCCGCCGCCGGCCGACAACGGCGCGAGCCAGCCGCAGCAGTTCGACCCGAACCGCGCGCTGCAGGGCAAGACGCCCGGCCAGCCGGTGCCGCAGGCCGCACAGCCCGCGCCGCCCAATACCGCGCCGGGGCAGGCCGCGAACCAGACCCAGGGCGGCCTGCTGCCCGAGCCGCAGATCGTCGAAGTGCCGCCGTCGGGTAGCTCGAACGGCACGACCGGCTCGAGCAACACCACCGCGTCGAACAATGCGTCGTCGGGCAACGGCGTCGCCGTCGCGCCGAAGCCGGCCGACAACACGCCGCCGCCGAAGAAGACGCAGCAGGCGCAGCAACAGCAGCAGCAAGGCGGCGAGGACGACCTCGCGCGCTTCGCCGCGCAGAAGCAGGCGCAGCAGGCTGCCGCGCAGAAACAGCAGCAACAGCAACTGGCCGCGAACACGCCGAAGCCGGCGCCGTCCGCGACATCCTCCGCGGCAGCGAAACCGCCGACCGCGAACGACGCGAACACCGGCTACTTCCTGCAGGTCGGCGCGTACAAGACGGAAGGCGACGCCGAGCAGCAGCGCGCGCGCCTGGGCTTCCAGGGCTTCGAGTCGAAGGTGTCGAAACGCGATGTCAGCGGCGTGACCTATTTCCGCGTGCGCGTCGGTCCGTTCTCGAAATTCGAGGATATGAACTCGGCCCGTCAACGCCTGTCCGATGCAGGTGTCGACACGGCGGTGATCCGTTTCACGAAGCAGTAAGCAACCGGCCGCGCCCACGCAGAACCCGTTACGTTTCGTAACCCGAGCAACTGATTCGACGTCCACAACATGAAAAAACTGCTTAGCACGCTCCTTCTGTCCCTGGGCCTGGCCGCTGCCGGCTTCGCCCAGGCAACGCCTGCCGCACCGGTGTCCGGCAAGGACTTCGAGGTGATGAAGTCGCCGCAGCCGGTGTCCGCGCCGGCCGGCAAGGTCGAGGTCATCGAGTTCTTCTGGTACGGCTGCCCGCACTGCTACGAATTCGAGCCGACGATCGAGGCCTGGGTGAAGAAGCAGGGCAACAACATCGACTTCAAGCGCGTGCCGGTCGCCTTCCGCGACGATTTCGTCCCGCATTCGAAGCTGTTCTACGCGGTGTCGGCGCTCGGCATCTCGGAGAAGGTCACGCCGGCGATCTTCAACGCGATCCACAAGCAGAAGAACTACCTGCTGACGCCGCAGGCGCAGGCCGACTTCCTGGCGACGCAAGGCGTCGACAAGAAGCAGTTCATGGACGCGTACAACTCGTTCAGCGTGCAGGGCCAGGTGAAGCAGTCGGCCGAGCTGCTGAAGAACTACGCGATCGACGGCGTGCCGACGGTCGTCGTCCAGGGCAAGTACAAGACGGGCCCGGCTTACACGAACAGCATCCCGGGTACCGCGCAGGTGCTCGATTACCTCGTGAAGCAGGTTCAGGACAAGAAGCTTTGATCCCCGCCCGCGCGCCGGCATGACTACTCCGCTGAAGGTCTTCATCACCGGCGCGTCGAGCGGCCTCGGCCTCGCGATGGCCGAGGAATACGCCCGCCAGGGCGCCACGCTCGCACTCGTCGCGCGACGCACCGAGGCCCTCGATGCGTTCGCGCGACGCTTTCCGAAGCTGTCCGTCTCCGTCTATTCCGCCGACGTGCGCGACGCCGACGCGCTCGCCACGGCCGCCGCGTCGTTCATCGCCGCGCACGGCTGCCCCGACATCGTGATCGCGAACGCGGGCATCAGTCAGGGCGCCGTCACGGGACAGGGCGATCTCGCCACGTTCCGCAACGTAATGGACATCAATTACTACGGGATGGTCGCGACGTTCGAGCCGTTCGTCGGCCCGATGACCGCCGCGCGCCACGGCACGCTGGTCGGCGTCGCGAGCGTCGCCGGCGTGCGCGGCCTGCCCGGCTCCGGCGCGTACAGCGCGTCCAAATCGGCTGCGATCAAGTATCTCGAAGCGCTGCGCGTCGAGCTGCGCCCGGCCGGCGTCGGCGTCGTGACGATCGCGCCCGGCTACATCCGCACGCCGATGACCGCGCACAACCCGTACCGGATGCCGTTCCTGATGGACGCCGACCGCTTCGCGGCTCGCGCGGCGCGTGCGATCGCCCGGCAGCACGCGTTCCGCGTGATTCCGTGGCAGATGGGTGTCGTCGCGAAGGTGCTGCACGTGCTGCCGCGCTGGCTGTACGACCGCCTGTTCGAAAAGGCGCCGCGCAAGCCGAAGGCCGGCGCGCACTGAGCACATCGGGCATCCGGCGCGTTTGTCGCGCCGCTTCCGCCGGGCCGGTGGGACGTCACGCTTCGGTGCCGATGCGGCGCGTGCGGCTTCCTCCTGCTGGCCGTGCCACGCGTCGCACGCGGCAGCCGCGCCCCCTTCGGCTTTCTCCGCTTTCTCCGCTTCGGCCGATCCGGCGGATTCACGGCGATTCGCGCTGATCCGTCCCCGACCACCGCCTCGACCACACACCGCTCGCCTGCGCCCCCTGCCCCGACTGCCCCGCTGCCCCCGCCTTCCCCCGCTGCGCCGCCCCAACATGCATTCCGCCGCGAACGCAGCCGTTTTTCGCTCAATTCATCGCGTTCCGGCGCCTTTTTTCACGCGCGGCACGCTTTGCCGGTATGCTATTCGCCAGCCGCGCCGGCCCTGCCTGCTGTCAGGCCGCGCCCGCATTCCGACACCCGGCAAAAAATCACAAATCACGTGGGAGAACCTATGCAGGTCAAGCTGTTCGCCGCGGCCGCGCTCGCCGCCGCCCTCGCCGCTCCCGGCCTCGCCGCCGCCAAACCGCTCACCGTCTGCACGGAATCGAGCCCGGACGGCTTCGACGTCGTGCAATACAACTCGCTCGTCACGACCAACGCATCGGCCGACGTGATCTTCAACACGCTCGTGTCGTACGACGAAGCCGCGAAGAAGGTCGTGCCCGCTCTTGCCGACAAATGGGAAGCAAGCGCCGACGGCCTCACGTACACGTTTCACCTGCGCCCGAACGTCGCGTTCCAGACCACCGACTACTTCAAGCCGGGCCGCCCGCTGAACGCGGACGACGTCGTGTTCACGTTCAGCCGGATGCTCGACGATGCGAACCCGTGGCACAAGGTGGCCGGCGCGAGCGGCTTCCCGCACGCGCAGTCGATGGGCCTCGTGAAACTCGTGAAGTCGGTCACGAAGGTCGACGACAGCACGGTGAAGTTCGTGCTCAACGAGCCGAACGCGACGTTCGTGCCGATCCTGACGATGGGCTTCGCGTCGATCTATTCGGCCGAATATGCGGACCAGCTGCTGAAGGCCGGCAAGCAGGCCGACCTGAACGCGAAGCCGATCGGCACCGGCCCGTTCGTGCTGAAGAGCTACACGAAGGATGCGCTGATCCGCTACGACGTGAACCCGGCCTACTGGGGCGCGAAGCCGAAGGTCGACCGGCTGATCTACGCGATCACGCCCGACGCGTCGGTGCGCATGCAGAAGGTGAAGGCCGGCGAATGCCAGATCGCGCTGTCGCCGAAGCCGCAGGACGTGCTCGCCGCGAAGGGCGAAAGCGCGCTGAAGGTCGTGCAGACGCCCGCGTTCATGACCGCGTTCGTCGCGCTGAACACGCAGAAGAAGCCGCTCGACAACGACAAGGTGCGCGAGGCGCTGAACCTCGCGTTCGATCGCGCGACCTACCTGAAGGTGGTGTTTGACAACACGGCGACGGCCGCGAACAACCCGTATCCGCCGAACACATGGAGCTACGCGAAGGATGTCACGCCGTATGCGTACGATCCCGCGAAGGCGAAGCAGTTGCTGGCGCAGGCCGGTTTCCCGAACGGCTTCTCGACGACGATCTGGACGCGCCCGACGGGCAGCGTGCTGAACCCGAACCCGAAGGCCGGCGCGGAGCTGCTGCAGGCCGACCTCGCGAAGATCGGCGTGAAGGCCGAGGTCAAGGTGATCGAATGGGGCGAGCTGATCAAGCAGGCGAAGCTCGGCCAGCATGACATGCTGTTCATGGGCTGGGCCGGCGACAACGGCGATCCGGACAACTACCTGTCCCCGCTGTTCAGCTGCAACGCGGTGAAGTCGGGCATCAACTTCGCGCGCTTCTGCGACGCGCAGCTCGACAAGCTGATCGCCGACGGCAAGTCGACCGCCGATCAGGCCAAGCGCGCGAAGCTGTACGAATCCGCGCAGAAGATCATCCACGACCAGGCGCTGTGGATTCCGCTCGGCTACCCGACCGCGGCCGCGCTCACGCGCGCGAACGTGAGCGGGTATCGCGTCAGTCCGTTCGGCCGCCAGAACTTCGCGGCGGTCACGGTGCAGTAACCGCGCGTGGCACGCAAGCGACGGCACGCTCGCCCGTTGCTTGCGGCCCGCGCGCCGCACTTGTTACACTGCGCGCTCATTCCTCATACCGGACGCCAGCCAAAGTGAACAACTAAGCCTTCCCAAAAATGTCGTCGCCGCCGTGCCACGCACGCCGCGCGAAGGTTTCACGCATTTTCGGAGGTGCTTATGGCTGCTGCCACGCCGACCGGCGCGCTCGTCGCGCTTCATCACGTTTCTTTCCGCTTCGACGACGGCGTCACGTTGTTCGATTCGCTCGACCTTTCCATCGATCGCACGCCGACGGGCATCGTCGGCCGCAACGGCGTCGGCAAGAGCCTGCTCGCGCAACTGATCGCGGGCCGGCGCACGCCGAGCACGGGCACGATCGACCGGCAGACGCCCGTCGTCTACGTCGCGCAGCAGCACGACGAAGCGCTGGCCGGCACGCGGAGCGTCGCGCAAATCGCCTCGCTCGATGCGCCGCTCGCGGCCCTCGCGCGCCTCGCGGACGGACGCGCGACGGCACACGACTTCGACCTGATCGACGATCGCTGGGACCTGGCCGAGCGGCTTCGCACGGCGCTCGACGCGACCGGCCTGCACGACGTGCGCGCCGACACACCGGCGCATGCGTTGAGCGGCGGCCAGATGGCGCGCGTCGCGCTGATCGGTGCGCTGCTGTCGAACGCCGGGTTGCTCGTGCTCGACGAACCGACCAACCATCTCGATGCGCCGGGCCGTGCATGGCTGCGCAGTGCGCTCGACGGCTGGCGCGGCGGTGTCGTCATCGTCAGTCATGACCGCGCCCTGCTCGCGCACGTGCAACGCATCGTCGAACTGACGCCGCACGGCGTACGCGCGTACGGCGGCAACTATGCGCTGTATCGCGCGCAACGCGATGCGCAACACGATGCCGCGCAGGCCGCGCTCGAGCATGCGCGTATCGAGCGCGGGCGCGTGCGACGCCGGCTCGAACAGGAGCACGACACGATCCAGCGCCACGCGGCCGGCTCGCTGCGCGACGCGAAGACGGCCAACCTGTCGTCAGGGGCGAAGCAGCGTCGCAAGGGTGCGGCGCGCAACATCATGGGGCAGGTTCGTCGTGATCAGCTCGCGTTCAAGGCGACGCTCGACGAGCGCGTGCAGGAAGCAGCCGCGCGCGTCGAAGCCCATGCGCCGGTGCTCGTGTCACTGCCGGGCACCGAGGTCAGTGCGCGCCGTCAGCTCTTCACGCTCGAGCACGCGCAATTTCCCTGGCCCATCGCCGGTCGCACGGACGCGCTCACATGGTCGGCCAGCGGCCCGGTGCGCATCGCGCTGACGGGCCCGAACGGCTGCGGAAAATCGACGCTGCTGCGCATGCTCGCCGGCGAAATCGCGCCGCGCGCCGGTACGTGCACGACGCACGTGAGCGCCGCGTATCTCGACCAGCGGCTCGCGCTGCTCGATTCCGAACGCTCGATCGTCGAGCAGTTGGGACTCCTCGATACGCCGCTCGCCGAAGGCGACCTGCGCAGCCGGCTCGCGCTGCTGCAGCTCGATGCCGCGCGCTCGACGCAGCCGGTGCACCGCCTGAGCGGCGGCGAACGGCTGAAGGCCGCGCTCGCGTGTGCGCTGTGGCGCGGCACGCCCGCGCAGCTCCTGCTGCTCGACGAGCCGACCAATCACCTCGATCTCGAATCGGTGCGCGCGATCGAAGCCGCGCTGCGAGGCTTCCCCGGCGCGCTCGTGGTCGCATCGCACGATACCGCATTTCTCGCGGCACTCGCACCGACGCACACGATGCGATGGCAGCGCGACGGGTGGCGTTACGAACCCGTCACGTGACGACGACGACGCGCGCTCAGCGCGCGCAACGGAAGCGCAGCACGCCGTCGTCGCCCTGCTCGCGCACGAGCTCGCCCGCGAGCCAGAGCAGGTTCAGGTGCGCGAGCGCCTCGCCGAGCGCGAAGGTCATCTGATGAATGTCGAGCTCGCGGCGGCGGAACATGATCGGGACGATGTCGGCCGCGCTCGCCGGCTTTTCCGCGCACGCGACGCGCACTTCGTCGAGCCGCGCGTCGTGGTGCGCGCGCAGTTGCGCGATGCGTGTGCGCACGCCGCGGAACGGCTTGCCGTGCGACGGCAGCACGAGCGTATCGGGTGCCATCGTCTCGTAGCGGCCGAGCGATTCCAGATACAGCGCGAGCGGATTCGCTTCCGGCTCGAGGTCGAACACGGACACGTTGGTCGAGATGCGCGGCAGCACCATGTCGCCGGAGATCAGCACGCCGTCCGCTTCGCTGTGGAGCGCGCAATGTTCAGGCGAATGACCGTAGCCGGTGACGACGCGCCAGGTGCGCGCGCCGATCGTCACCGCGTCGCCTTCGCGCAGGCGCCGGTAGCGCGGCGGCACGGCCGGCACGAGGTCCGAGTAGTAGCTGCGGCGGTTGCGCAGCTTCTCGAGCGCAGCAGGATCGGTCAGGCCGTGGCGCGCGAAATGATCGGCCGCGGCCGCGCCGCCGGCGTTCGAACCGTTGCCGGCCGCCATCAGGCAACCGAACATATATTCGCCGAGCGTCATCCACAGCCGCACGTTCCAGCGGCCCTTGTCGCCGCCTTCGCAGAGCCAGTTCGCGAGGCCGAAGTGGTCGGGATGGCAATGCGTGACGAGCACGCGCAGCACCGGCAGCCCGTCGAGACGCGTGTCGAAAATTCGTTCCCAGTGCGTACGGATCGCGTCCGACGAGATCCCGCAATCGACGATCGTCCAGCCGGCCTGCCCGTCGATTTCGTCGCGCAGCAGCCAGAGGTTGATGTGATCCAGCGAAAACGGCAGCGGCATGCGCAGCCAGCGCACGCCGGGCGCGACCTCGAAGGTGTCGCCAGCGGTGGGCAGCGTGTCGGCGAAGGGATAGTCGAGTTGGTGTTCCAGTGCGTTCATCGGTGGGGCGTCTCGTCGTTATCGGGCGAATGAGGGTGCCAATGCAGGCGCGAATGCAGGACAGGCGCACGCGGGCGGCATGCCGCGGCGGGCATCGCGTCGATTCTATCGCCGTCGCGCGAAACGCGTGCCCGGCGGGCGTCGGACGGTCAAAAAAAGTTCGTGCCAGAATCGATTCCGTACCCGTATCTTTACGCGAAGATGCGTCGAACAGCTTGTAACGGCGAACAACCCGCGCATTGACGGCACCTGGCGCTGCCCCCCGAAAGTCATTGAAGCGCCGACTTGGGCGCTAAAATGGCGAGTGCTTACAGTCCCTCGAACGAGCCTGCACGCAATGAATCACTTCCCCAAACTGCTGTCGTCTCAGATCGGATTCGACGTCGCGCAGACGATGCTCGAATACTTCGACCGCCACTACCGGATCTTCCGGGAAGCCGCCGTCGAGGCGAAGACGCTATACGAGCGCACCGACTGGCACGGCCTGCAGCGGCTGGCGCGCGAGCGGATCACGTCGTACGACGATCGCGTGCAGGAATGCGTCGAGGTGCTGGAGGACGAATACGACGCGGAGAACATCGACGACGAGGTGTGGCAGCAGATCAAGCTGCACTACATCGGCCTGCTCACGTCACATCGCCAGCCCGAGTGTGCGGAGACGTTCTTCAATTCGGTGTGCTGCAAGATCCTGCACCGCTCGTATTTCAACAACGATTTCATCTTCGTGCGCCCCGCGATCTCGACCGAATACCTCGAGAACGACGAGCCGGCCGCGAAACCGACCTATCGCGCGTACTATCCGGGCACCGACGGGCTCGCGGCCACGCTCGAGCGCATCGTCACGAACTTCCAGCTCGAGCCGCCGTTCGAGGATCTCACGCGCGACATCGGCTGCGTGATGCAGGCGATTACCGACGAATTCGGCCAGTTCGACGCCGCGGCAAATTTCCAGATCCACGTGCTCTCGTCGCTCTTCTTCCGCAACAAGAGCGCGTACATCATCGGCCGCATCATCAACGCCGATCGCGTGCTGCCGTTCGCGGTGCCGATCCGCCACGTGCGCCCGGGCCTGCTCGCGCTCGACACCGTGCTG
The DNA here is from genome assembly GCF_001718315.1 of Burkholderia diffusa. Taxonomy (NCBI): domain Bacteria; kingdom Pseudomonadati; phylum Pseudomonadota; class Betaproteobacteria; order Burkholderiales; family Burkholderiaceae; genus Burkholderia; species Burkholderia diffusa. The sequence goes on from NZ_CP013362.1 coordinate 3,068,832, forward strand.
CTGCGCCGCGACCTTCTGCAGATCATCTTCAGCTTCTCGCATTCGTATTTCCTCGTCGACATGGGCGTGCCGTCCGCGTACGTGGACTTCCTCTGCTCGATCATGCCGGGCAAGCCGAAGGCCGAGATCTACACGTCGGTCGGCCTGCAGAAGCAGGGCAAGAACCTGTTCTACCGCGACCTGCTGCATCATCTGTCGCATTCGAGCGACCGCTTCATCATCGCGCCCGGCATCAAGGGCCTTGTGATGCTCGTGTTCACGCTGCCGTCGTTCCCGTACGTGTTCAAGATCATCAAGGATCACTTCCCGCCGCCGAAGGAAACGACGCGCGCGCAGATCATGGAGAAGTACCAGCTCGTGAAGCGCCACGACCGACTCGGGCGGATGGCCGACACGCTCGAGTATTCGAGCGTCGCGCTGCCGCTGTCGCGGCTCGACCATGCGCTCGTGCGCGAGCTGGAGAAGGAAGTGCCGTCGCTGCTCGAATACGAGGACGACAATCTCGTGATCAAGCATCTGTACATCGAGCGCCGGATGACGCCGCTCAACCTGTACCTGCAGAACGGCAGCGACGCGGACATCGAGCACGGCGTGAAGGAATACGGCAACGCGGTAAAGGAGCTGATGAAGGCCAACATCTTCCCGGGCGACATGCTGTACAAGAACTTCGGCGTCACGCGTCACGGCCGCGTCGTGTTCTACGACTACGACGAGATCGAGTACCTGACCGACTGCAACGTGCGGCGCGTGCCGCCGCCGCGCAACGAGGAAGACGAACTGTCGGGCGAGCCGTGGTATACCGTCGGCCCGCACGACATCTTTCCGGAAACCTACGGACCGTTCCTGCTCGGCGACCCGCGCGTGCGGACGGTCTTCATGAAGCATCACGCGGACTTTTTCGAACCCGCGCTGTGGCAAGAGAGCAAGGACAAGCTGCTGCAGGGCGAGTTGCCCGATTTTTTCCCGTACGACGCGTCGCTGCGCTTCAGCGTGCGCTACCCCGCGCGCTTCGACACGACGCCGGACGCCGGTGACGACGCAGGCGACGCGCAGCGCGCCGCCTGACGCACGACCGGATTCAATCGAATCGAACCCGTTATCGACCCGCTTTCCGCCAACGGAATCCACAACGATGAATACCCAAGACAATCCGCTTTCACATCTGTTCGACAACAACGACGCCTGGGTCAAGCGCCAGCTCGCCGACGATCCCGACTTCTTCGCGCGTCTCGCCGACCAGCAGGCGCCGGAATATCTGTGGATCGGCTGCTCGGATTCGCGCGTGCCCGCGAACCAGATCATCGGCCTGCCGCCGGGCGAAGTGTTCGTGCACCGCAATATCGCGAACGTCGTCGTCCATAGCGACCTGAACTGCCTGTCGGTAATCCAGTTCGCGGTCGACATCCTGCGCGTGAAGCACATCATGGTCGTCGGCCACTATGGCTGCTCGGGCGTGAACGCGGCGCTCCACAACCGCCGCGTCGGCCTCGCCGACAACTGGCTGCATCACGTGCAGGACGTGCGCGAGCGCCACGCGGCGCTACTCGACGAGTGGCCGGTCGGCGAGGCGCGGTACCGCCGCCTGATCGAGCTGAACTCGATCGAGCAGGTCGTCAACGTGTGCCGCACGACAATCGTCAACGACGCGTGGGCGCGCGGCCAGTCGCTCACCGTGCACGGGCTCGTGTACGGCGTGCACGACGGACGGATGCGCAACCTCGGGATGTCCGTGTCGAACTTCGACGCGCTCGATGCAACCTACAAGCGCTGCGTCGCGGCGCTGACCGCGCGCGGCCAGCACGCGCCCGACAACGACATGGTCGCGGCCGACGCCGCGCACCTCGACGGCATCGCGCAGGCAGTCGTCGATACGCTGAAACCGTGCGGCGACGCGAAGTAGCCGCACTCACGCCGCGCGGCGCACACGTCGCGCGGCGTCAGGCCGAACACGCATCACGCACGGGGCCTCATCGGCCCTCGAACTGATCTGACACCGACACTGCCGCGACGGCGGTGCAATGCGAAGGAGCGGCGAACATGAAAACCGTATTGATCGTCGGCGCATCGCGCGGCCTCGGACGCGAATTCGTCCGGCAATACCGGCGCGACGGCTGGAACGTGATCGCGACCGCGCGCGACGACGCATCGCTCGCCGCGCTGCGCGCACTCGGCGCGCACGCGCATGCGCTCGACATCGCGCGGCCCGAACAGATCGCGGCGCTCGGCTGGCGGCTCGACGGCGAACGGCTCGACGCCGCAGTGCTCGTGTCGGGCGTGTACGGGCCGCGCACCGAAGGCGTCGAAACGATCGGCGCCGAGGATTTCGACACGGTGATGCATACGAACGTGCGCGGACCGATGCAGTTGCTGCCGATCCTGCTGCCGCTCGTCGAGGATGCGCGCGGCGTGCTGGCCGTCGTCTCGAGCCGGATGGGCAGCATCGCCGAGGCGACCGGCACGACCGGCTGGCTCTATCGCGCGAGCAAGGCGGCGCTGAATGACGTGCTGCGCATCGCGTCGCTGCAGACGCGCCACGCCGCATGCATCTCGCTCCATCCCGGCTGGGTGCGCACCGACATGGGCGGCGCGCAGGCCGCGATCGATCCGGAAACCAGCGTGACCGGCATGCGCCGCGTGATCGCGGAAGCCGGCGCGGACGTGTCGCAGGCCAACGGCCGTTTCTTCCAGTACGACGGCGTCGAGCTGAGCTGGTGAGCCGGCTCACAACCCGGCGTCGTTAATTCACGATTCGCATGATTTTGAACCGACCTGACGCGTGCCCGTGCGGCGGCGCGTCCCCCGCACCTGCCGGCAAAGCCCCGGCACCGCGCTATGCGGCCTGCTGCGGCCGCTTCATCGACGGCGGCGAAGCCGCGCCGAGCGCGCTGGAGTTGATGCGCTCGCGGTACAGCGCGTACGTGCTCGGCGCGATCGACTACCTGCGTGCGACCTGGGACCCGCGCACCTGCCCGGCCGATCTCGATGCGGACCCGAATGCACCCGACGCGCCGCGCTGGCTCGGCCTCGCGATCAAGCGCCACACGCCGCTCGACGAACGGCACGCGGAGGTCGAATTCGTGGCCCGCTACAAGGTCGGCGGGCGCGCTTACCGGCTTCACGAGACGAGTCGCTTCACCCGCGACGAGCACGGTTTCTGGCGCTATGTCGACGGCGAAGTAAGTGAACGCTGACAAATAGTTGCCGTGTCAGACGCCGGGTAATTCCCGCATTGCACAACCTGAATTTGTCGGGCTAGGATGGCCGTCAGATTGGTCATGTTGCATGGCAGGGCTTACGAATGGCGTTCAGCAAGGTATTGGTGGGATGGATGGCGGCCTGTGCGCTGTCGGCCGCTCAGGCCGGTGCGCTGCCGAACGCAAATGCCGGCGCGGCCACGGCCGGCGGCTCGCTCGCCCACGCCGAGCGCTTCGACTACGGCGATTCGGGCCTCCCGCAAGTCGCCGCGAATCTCAACGAACAAATCGTCAGCATTCCGGCCGATGCGTCGGGCTCGGTGATGCTCGAGGCCACGCTGTTCAAGCCGAACGGCCCCGGCCCCTTCCCGCTCGTCGTCTTCAATCACGGCAAGAACACCGGTGATCTCCATCAGCAGCCGCGCAGCCGGCCGCTCGCGTTCGCGCGCGAATTCGTGCGCCGCGGTTATGCGGTGATCGCGCCGAACCGGCAGGGCTTCGCCGGATCGGGCGGCACGTATCAGCAGGAAGGCTGCAACGTCGGCAAGAACGGGCTCACGCAGGCCGCCGACGTCGACGCGACGGTCCGCTACATGTCGCACCAGTCGTACATTGATGCGTCGCGCATCGTCGTCGCGGGCACGTCGCACGGCGGCCTCGTGTCGGTCGCATACGGCACCGAAGCGGCGCCCGGCGTGCGCGGCATCATCAACTTCTCCGGCGGGCTTCGCCAGGATCTCTGCGACGGCTGGCAGCGCAATCTCGTCGATGCGTTCGACCAGTACGGCGCGCATACGGCCGTACGTTCGCTGTGGCTGTACGGCGACAACGATTCGGTGTGGACCCCGGCGCTCGTCGCGCAGATGCACGACGCGTACGTATCGCACGGCACGCAGGCGCAGTTCGTCGATTTCGGCCGCTACAAGGACGATGCGCACCGGCTGATCGTCGATCGCGACGGCGTGCCCGTGTGGTGGCCGGCCGTGAATGCGTTCCTCGCGGAACTGAACCTGCCGACCTCGGTGCGCTACGCGGTCGCCAACCCGCACGAACCGAATGCGACCGGCTATGCATCGATCGATGCGGTCGACGCAGTGCCGTTCCTCGACGAGGCCGGCCGCGAAGGCTATCGCCGCTTCCTGAACCAGCATCCGAGCCGTGCATTCGCGGTGTCCGCCGAAGGCGCATGGTCGTGGGCCGAAGGCGGCGACGATCCGATGGCGCTCGCGCTCGACAACTGCTCGAAGCAGGGTGCGGGCGCATGCCGGCTGTATGCGGTCAACGACCGCGTCGTGTGGAACGCGAACGCGACGCAGACGGCCGACGACGGCAACGCCATCTCGCGCGCGCTGGCGTCGCGCTGACGCGCCGGGCGCGGCCAGCCTCCCCTTCTCCTTTTCATGAACGTGCGCGCGGCCCGCGGCGGCGTTCGCACGCCCGTTCACGCGGCGGCCTGAGCCACCGCGAAGAGCGCCCCGTCCGCAATGCCCTCCGGATTGTGATCCAGCCTTTCCTGAATCTCGACCGCCCCAGAGTCCGCACGCCATTCGCTGCGCCTATTGCGTGTCGCTGCATGCACCTTTTCTCTTCCCGCCCCGAATTTTCGTCCCATCGGCATTCGTCTGCCCGCGATTTTTTTCTATCGGGGGGTGTCACTCGAACGTCGTCATCTGCGGTCATTTCGGGGCATCTGGCGCGTACCGTTCCGAGCACCCCGTATCTGCATGGAACTCCCGCCCAGCAAGGCTTCCCGGTGTTTGTAACCGGTAGTGCAACGTGCGGCGGAACACGCTAATCTCAGCGCGTTTTCCGTCTGTCGCCGTGCGGTATCCCGTTCGATACCCGCCGCCGTTTTACCCCGGAGTTGCCTTGAGTACGCCAGCCACCGACGACTGGGTCGCGCGCAGCCTGCGCGCGGTCTGGCATCCCTGCACCCAGATGAAGCACCACGAGCGCATGCCGCTCATTCCCGTCGCACGCGGCGCGGGCCTGTGGCTGTACGACCGCGACGGGCGCCGCTACTTCGACGCGATCAGCTCGTGGTGGGTGAACCTGTTCGGCCATGCGAACCCGGACATCAACGCGGCGCTGAAGGACCAGCTCGACACGCTCGAGCACGCGATGCTCGCCGGCTGCACGCACGAGCCGGCGATCGAGCTCGCCGAGCGCCTGCACGCGCTCACCGCGCGCACGCTCGGCCATGCGTTCTTCGCGTCCGACGGCGCGTCGGCCGTCGAGATCGCGCTGAAGATGAGCTTCCACGCGTGGCGCAACCGCGGCCGCGCGGACAAGCGCGAATTCGTGTGCGTCGCGAACAGCTATCACGGCGAGACCATTGGCGCGCTCGGCGTGACCGACGTCGCGCTGTTCAAGGATGCATACGACCCGCTGATCCGCCATGCGCACGTGGTCGCGTCGCCCGATGCGCGCGGCGCGCTGCCGGGCGAGACGGCCGCCGACGTCGCCGGCCGCGCGCTCGACGACGTGCGGCGCCTGTTCGCCGAACGCGCCGACCGGATCGCCGCGCTGATCGTCGAGCCGCTCGTGCAATGCGCGGCCGGCATGGCGATGCACGATCCGTCGTACGTGCGCGGGCTGCGCGCGCTGTGCGACGAATTCGGCGTGCACCTGATCGCCGACGAGATCGCGGTCGGCTGCGGCCGCACCGGCACCTTCTTCGCCTGCGAGCAGGCCGGCGTGTGGCCCGATTTCCTGTGCCTGTCGAAGGGCATCAGCGGCGGCTATCTGCCGCTGTCGCTCGTGCTCACGCGCGACGACGTGTTCGCCGCCTTCTACGACGACGACACGACGCGCGGCTTCCTGCATTCGCATTCGTACACCGGCAACCCGCTCGCATGCCGTGCGGCCGTCGCGACGCTCGACCTGTTCGCGCGCGACGACGTGCTCGCCGCGAACGCGCGCAAGTCGGCCGCGATGCGCGCCGCGCTCGCGCCGCTCGGCGCGCACCCGCAAGTGCGTCACCTGCGCGAGCGCGGCACGCTGTTCGCCTTCGACGTCGCGCTCGACGGCGACGCCGCGCGCGGTTTCTCGCGGCGCTTCTTCGAGCGTGCGCTCGAACGCGAGCTGCTGCTGCGCCCGATCGGCACGACCGTGTACCTGATGCCGCCGTACGTGATGGGCGACGACGACATCGCGTGGCTCGCGCAACGCACGCGCGATACGCTCGACGCGACGCTCGCGGAGGCGGCGCGATGAAGCAATCCTCACCGGAGACGACCATGCCCCTGCTCGACACGCTGCAGCGCGGCCTCGCCGAACTCGACGCGCAGGGCCTGCGACGCGTGCGCCGCACCGCCGACACCGCATGCGACGCGCATATGCGCGTCGACGGTCGCGACATCGTCGGCTTCGCAAGCAACGACTACCTCGGCCTCGCCGCGCATCCCGCGCTCGTCGCCGCGTTCGCCGAAGGCGCGCAGCGCTACGGCTCCGGCAGCGGCGGCTCGCATCTGCTCGGCGGCCATTCGCGCGCGCACGCGACGCTCGAGGACGAGCTCGCCGGCTTCGCGGGCGGCTTCTCCGATGCACCGCGCGCGCTGTACTTCAGCACCGGCTACATGGCGAACCTCGCCGCGATGACGGCGCTTGCGGCCAGGCACGCGACGATCTTCTCGGACGCGCTGAACCACGCATCGCTGATCGACGGGATCCGGCTGTCGCGCGCGACCGTGCAGGTCTACCCGCATGCGGACATGGCCGCGCTCGCCGCGCTGCTCGATGCGTCGGATGCCGAAACGAAACTGATCGTCAGCGACACCGTGTTCAGCATGGACGGCGACATCGCGCCGCTCGCCGAACTCGTCGCGCTGGCCGAACGCCACGGCGCGTGGCTCGTCGTCGACGACGCGCATGGCTTCGGCGTGCTCGGCCCGCAGGGTCGCGGCGCGCTCGCGGCCGCCGCGCTGCGCTCGCCGAACCTCGTGTACGTCGGCACGCTCGGCAAGGCCGCCGGCGTCGCGGGCGCGTTCGTCGTCGCGCACGAAACCGTGATCGAATGGATGATCCAGCGCGCGCGCAGCTACATCTTCACGACGGCCGCGCCGCCGGCCGTCGCACATGCGGTCTCGGCGAGCCTGAAGGTGATCGCCGGCGACGAAGGCGATGCGCGACGCGCGCACCTCGCCGCGCTGATCCAGCGCACGCGCGCGCTGCTGCGCATGACGCGCTGGCAGCCGGTCGACTCGCACACGGCCGTGCAGCCGCTCGTGATCGGCAGCAACGACGCGACGCTCGCGGCGATGCGCTCGCTCGACGCGCACGGCCTGTGGGTGCCCGCGATCCGGCCGCCGACGGTGCCCGTCGGCACGTCGCGGCTGCGCATCTCGCTGTCGGCCGCGCATTCGTTCGACGATCTCGCGCGGCTCGAAGCCGCGCTGATCGAAGCCAGCGAAGGACCGGGCCGCCCCGACGCTCACGCTCGTTCGCTGCCCGCCGAGGAAGCTTCAGCATGACGGCCGCGCTTTCCCTCTTCGTCACCGGCACCGATACCGAGATCGGCAAGACTTTCGTGTCGGCCGCGATGCTGCACGGCTTCGCGCGGCACGGGCTGCGCGCCGCCGCGCTGAAGCCCGTCGCCGCCGGCGCGTACGAACGCGACGGCGTCTGGCACAACGAGGACGCCGACCAGCTCGACGCGGCCGCGAACGTCGCGCTGCCGCCCGAGCTGCGCACGCCGTTCCTGCTGAAGGCGCCCGCCGCACCGCACATCGTCGCCGCGCAGGAAGGCGTGACGCTCGACATCGACACGATCGTCGCGAGCCACCGCGAAGCGCTGACGCGCGCGGACGTCGTCGTCGTCGAAGGCGTCGGCGGCTTCCGCGTGCCGCTGAACGACACGCAGGACACGGCCGATCTCGCGGTCGCGCTCGGCCTGCCGGTCGTGCTCGTCGTCGGCGTGCGGCTCGGCTGCATCAGCCACGCGCTGCTGACGGCCGACGCGATTCGCCAGCGCGGACTCACGCTCGCCGGCTGGGTCGCAAACCACGTCGACCCGGCCATGTCGTACGCCGACGAGAACGTCTCGACGATCCGCGACTGGCTCGCGCGCGAACATCGCGCGCCGCTTCTTGGCCGCATCGCGCACCTGCGCCCGGCCGCCCCCGAATCCGCCGCGGCGATGCTCGACATTGCCACGCTCGTCGACACGCTGCGCGCCGCGCGGCATTGACACCTCGATTCCGAATTCAAGAACCTCGAATCCACGACAGGAAAAACACCATGACCCAAGCCCAGACCGCCGCCGTGCAACCCGACGCGATCCCCGTGGCCGCTCCGGCGCCGCAGCGCTGGCGCGTCGCCGACGTCGTCGCGCTGTTCGAGCTGCCGTTCAACGACCTGATGTTCCGCGCGCAGCAGGTGCATCGCGAGCACTTCGACGCGAACGCGGTGCAACTGTCGACGCTGCTGTCGATCAAGACGGGCGGCTGCGAGGAAGATTGCGGCTACTGCTCGCAGTCGTCGCATCACGACACGGGCCTGAAGGCCGAGAAGCTGATGGACGTCGACGCGGTGCTCGACGCCGCGCGCGCGGCGAAGGCGAACGGCGCGAGCCGCTTCTGCATGGGCGCCGCATGGCGCAACCCGAAGGAGCGCCACATGCCGGCGCTGACCGAGATGGTGCGCGGCGTGAAGGAACTGGGCCTCGAGACCTGCATGACGCTCGGCATGCTCGAGGACGAGCAGGCGCAGCAGCTCGCCGACGCGGGCCTCGACTACTACAACCACAACCTCGACACGTCGCCGGAGTTCTACGGCCAGGTGATCTCGACGCGCACGTACCAGGATCGTCTCGACACGCTCGACCGCGTGCGCGACGCGGGCATCAACGTGTGCTGCGGCGGCATCATCGGGATGGGCGAATCGCGCCGCGAGCGCGCGGGCCTGATTTCGCAGCTCGCAAACCTGAACCCGTATCCGGAGTCGGTGCCGATCAACAACCTCGTCGCGATCGAAGGCACGCCGCTCGAAGGCACCGCGCCGCTCGACCCGTTCGAGTTCGTGCGCACGATCGCGGTCGCGCGCATCACGATGCCGAAGGCCGTCGTGCGCCTGTCGGCCGGCCGCGAGCAGCTCGACGACGCGATGCAGGCGATGTGCTTCCTCGCAGGCGCGAACTCGATGTTCTACGGCGACCAGCTGCTGACCACGAGCAATCCGCAGACGCAGCGCGACCGCGCGCTGTTCGAGCGCCTCGGCATCCGCGCGAGCCAGGCCGACGCGCTGGCGGAGAACGCGTAAGCGGCCGCGTCGCGTTTTTCGCGAGCAGACGAAAAAGCCGGGGCATGCCCCGGCTTTTTTTTGCCCGATCGTCGGCGCGCAGCGCTCGGCGCCGCGCGTCAAACATGCGCCGCGGCACCGTCGAGTGCCGCGCGCACGCGTTCGACGCGCTGTTCGTCGACCGGCGCCAGCACTTCGCCGCGCGGTCGCACGCCCGAGCCGAAATGCACCGCGCGCACGCCGGTCGCGCGGACGAAATCACCGACCGCGTCGATCGTGAGCCCGGAGCCGGCCAGCACCGTGCAGGTCGAGCCCGCCGCCTGCCGCACCAGCCGCGTGATCGTCGCGACCGCGTCGAGCACCGACGGATGGCCGCCCGAGGTCAGCACCGACGTGACGGCCGGCACGCGCAGCAGCGCATCGAACGCGGCATTGAGGTCGCGCGACACGTCGAATGCGCGGTGGAACGTCAGGTCGCGCCCGTCCGCAGCCGCCGCGACGCGCTCGAGCGCACCGAGGTCGACGTCGCCGCGCGCATCGAGCGCGCCGAACACGACCCCGTTCGCACCGGCCGCGACGGCCGCGCGCACGTCGCGTTCGATCACGCGCAAGTCGTCGGCGTCGTAGATGAACGAGCGGCTGTGCGGCCGCACGATCACGTTCACCGGAATCGCCACGGCGGCCACGACGGCCTCGATCAGGCCGACGCTCGGCGTCAGCCCGCCCTCGCTGATCGCGGTCACGAGTTCGAGGCGGTCGGCGCCCGCGCGGGCGGCGGCCTTCGCGTCGCCGACGGTGGTGGCGATCACTTCGAGGAGGACGGAAGAAGCGGCGGTTCGGTTCATCGGCGGCTCGCGAATCGTCAGGACAATGCGCGCATCCTAGCCGAGCGACGTGAACAGCGCCAGCGCGACGGCGCCGCTATGCGCCGTCCGTTTCGTCGTCGATCCAGTCGATATCGCCGCACAGCACGTGCTGCGCATCGCCGATGCGCACGGCCACCGACAGCGTCACGCACGGCTGCGCCTCGTTGATCGACAGGTACGGGCGCGTCACCTGCACGCGCCCGGGCTCGGCGATCGCCGAGCGGAAATACGGCCGGCGCAGCCAGTTCGCGCCCTGCGCATCCGCGAGCGGCGAGAAGCGAGCCTCGGCGAGCGCACGGTCCGCGCGCAGCACGACATTGCGGCCCGCCTGGCGGCCCCGCGCGTCGAGCAGGAAGCAGCGCGCGGCGGCGTCGAGCGCGAGGAAGTTCCAGCACACCTCGTCGAGCGGCTCGCCGGCCGCCACCCGCTCGGCCGCACGCTCGAACGCGCGCAGATACGGCGCGAGCCGCTGCGCGTCGCGCCGCTCGCGCGCTTCGGTCTGTTGCCGAAAGCGCTCGGTCAGCTCGCCGATGCAGCCGGTCGCCGTCGCGCTGTCGGGCAGCCCGGGCGCCGGGCGGCCAAAGTAATAGCCCTGCACGAAATCGGCCTCGCACGACAGCGCGATCTGCGCGTCGTGCTCGGTCTCGATGCCCTCGACGAGCACGAGCTTGCCGGCCTCGTGCAGCAGCGTGACAAGCCCGTGCAGGATCGCGGTGAGCCCCGTGCGGTGCGCCGCGTGGGACAGCATGATCCGGTCGAGTTTCACGATGTCCGGGTTCAGCTGCCAGATCCGCTCGAGGTTCGAGTGGCCGGCGCCGAAATCGTCGAGCGCGATCAGGAAACCCTGCGCGCGGAATTCGCGCACGGCTTCGGCGAGCCGCTCGATGTCGTCCGCGCGCTGTTCGAGCACTTCGAGCACGACGCGGCGCGGCGGCATGCCGATCCGCTTCAGGTTCGCGAGCAGCGCGGCGGCCTGGAACGGGTCGGTGAGCACGCCCGGATGCACGTTGAGGAACAGCCACTCGCGCTCCGCGCCGAGCAGCGCGAAATTCTCGAGATGCAGTGCCTGCGCGAGCCGGTCGAGCTGCAGCAGTTCGCCCTGGCGCGCGGCCTCGCCGAATACGTCGAGCGGCGACACCGCCCGGTCAAGCGCGTCATGGGCGCGCAATAGCGCCTCGTAGCCCACCGCGCGCTGGTGCGACAGGCTGAAGATCGGCTGGAACACGGTCGTGAGCGTCAGGTCGCGATGCTGAGTCGCGAGGCGTTCGAGGCCGGAGCTCATCTCCCGCTCGAAACGATACGGCGAAGCGGCGGCCGGACGCTCCTGTTGCACGATCGTCATGGCGCCCTCCTGGTGATGCAGCCGAACGCGGCGATTGCTTGAAACGGCGCGCGCATTGTCATGGTGGAATCCTCGGTTGTCCGGGCGGCGCCGGACGGTACGCAAGCATCAAGCAAGCTCCGTGCAAGCCCTTGAACCACGCGCCACGCCTGCGTGCGGCGCCGCCGCACCAGCGTGGCGCAGGCCGGATGCACCGTTTGCGTGCACCCGCACCGGCCCACTCGAACGCACCCGTCACGGCGTCACGCTAAACTCCGTACGGTCGTTTCATTCTCCACAATTGCCGTATCGATGGAAATCGTCTTCACAGTCCTGATCCTGCTGCTGACCGTCGCGCTGTCCGGCGCGGTCACGCGCATCCTGCCGTTGCGATTGCCGCTGCCGCTGATGCAGATCGCGTTCGGCGCGATGCTCGCGTGGCCGAAGCTGAACCTGCACGTCACGTTCGATCCCGAAATCTTCATGCTGCTGTTCATTCCGCCGCTGCTGTTCGCGGACGGCTGGCGGATCCCGAAACGCGAGCTGTACCTGCAGCGCCGCGCGATCCTGATGCTCGCGTTCGGGCTCGTGTTCATGACGGTACTCGCAGTCGGGTACTTCGCGCACTGGCTGATACCCGAGTTGCCGCTGCCGATCGCGTTCGCGCTCGCCGCGGTGCTGTCGCCCACCGACGCGGTCGCGCTGTCGGGCATCGCCGGCAAGGGGCGGATTCCGCCGCAACTGATGCACATCCTCGAAGGCGAGGCGCTGATGAACGATGCGTCGGGCCTGGTCGCGCTGAAATTCGCGGTCGCGGCCGCGCTCACCGGCATGTTCTCGTTGCGCGCCGCGTCGATCACGTTCGTGATCGTCGCCGCCGGCGGCCTCGCGACGGGCGCGGTCGTCGCATGGCTGTTCAGCGCGCTGTCAACCCGCTTCCTGAACGCCGAGCAGGAAGGCGATCCGGCCCCCGGCATCGTGATGACGCTGCTCGTGCCGTTCGCCGCCTATCTGTTCGCCGAGCATCTCGAGCTGTCGGGCGTACTCGCGGCCGTATCGGCCGGGATGATGATGAACTACACGAGTTTCTCCCGCAAAAGCACGGTCGCATCGCGCGTGCGGGCCGAAAGCACATGGGCGATGATCGAGTTCGTGTTCAACGGCATGGTGTTCATCATGCTCGGGTTGCAGCTGCCGCACATCATCGGCCGCGCGCTCGTCGACGCGCATCACACGAGCGACGCGCTCGTCGGCCGGATGATCTTCAACGTGTGCGCGATGATGCTGGCGTTGTACGCGATCCGCTTCCTGTGGGTCTGGCTGCTGCGCTGGATCGCGAGCCGCCGCGCCGCGCGCCACGGCCTCGCGGGCACGATGGCCGGCGTGCGCACGATCGCGGTGATGACGGTGGGCGGCGTACGCGGCGCGGTCACGCTCGCGGGCGTGCTGTCGATCCCCGTCGCGCTGTCGGACGGTGCGCCGCTGCCCGGGCGCGACACCGCGATCTTCATCGCGTCGGCGGTGATCCTCGGTTCGCTGATCGTCGCGGTAATCGGCCTGCCGTTGCTGCTGCGCGGCGTGCGCTCGACGCGCAACCCGCTCGCCGACGAGGAGCGCACCGCGCGCGCGGCCGCCGCGCAGGCTGCGATCCGCGCGATCGACTCGTCACACGACGCGATCTCGGCCGATCTCGACGAGTCGGGCGCCGCACGTTGCGCGGACATCTCGGCACGCGTGATGGACCAGTATCGCCGCCGCCTGGCCGCGCTCGCCGAGGACGGCCCGACGCCACGCGCCGAAGCCAAGCAGACCGAAACGATGGAACTGCAGATGCGAATCGCGGCGGTGCGCGCGGAACGTTCGGTGTTGTACCGGCTGCGCAGCGAAAGCAAGATTTCCGACGAGACGCTGACGAAGCTGATCCGCGAGATCGATCTGTCGGAAACGGCGCTGTCGACGCGCAAGAAAGGAATCGTCTAGCCCGATGTCGAAGTGTCCCCTCGCTGCACGGCCGCGCTCGACAAAGGGTGGCCGCGTCGAGTCGGGTCGTGCCGGCGCGATGCCGGATTTCGCTGCCGGCTGCTTGACGGCCACCAAATAAAAACGGCGACGCGCAAGCGTCGCCGTTTGCACATCCGCGCGCGTTCGCGTTACTTCGCGACCACGACCGGGATTCCCTTCAGCATCCCCGCGCCCTTCATCTCGTCGAGCGCATGCTGCACGGCCGCGCTTGTCGCGGCATCGATGCCAAGTTGCAGCGCGAGCTCGCGCTCCGCACGCTTCACGCCCGCGAGGTTGCGCACCTTCACGTGACCGAAGCCGCGCACGCGGGCGTGCAGGTCGGCCAGTTGCGCGACCTGCGCCGCATTGGAGGCAGTCGTCGCGGCGAGCGCGCGCGTGAGCGTCGTCTCGTAGTCGTCCGCGAGCGCGCGCTCCATCCTGCGCTCGACCGTGCGGCCGAACGGATCGAGCCACGTGCCGCGCAGGCCGCGCACGCGCGCGAGCGTGCCGAGCACCGGCCACATCCACTGGCCGAACACGCGCTTCTTCGGCACGCTGCCGTCGCGCCCCGCCTTCGCGACGGTCGGCGGCGCCAGGTTGAACTTCACGCGATAGTCCTGCCCCGGCACGCCTTCGAACTGCGCTTCGAGCGCCGAGCGGAACGCACCGTCCGCATACAGTCGCGCGACCTCGTATTCGTCCTTCACTGCCAGCAGCCGGTAGAACGTCGTCGCGACGGCCCGCGTCAGCGCATCGTCACCCTTCGCTCGCGCCGCGCTCACCAGCGCGCGGTAGCGCTCGACGTAACGCGCGCCGCCGTATGCATCGAGGCGCGCTTCGCGATCGGCGATCAGCTCGTCGAGCGTCTCCGGCGCGGCGTGGGCGGCCACCGCATGACGCGCGTTCCACAACGCATCGAGGCCCGCCGCGTCGCCGGCCGCCATCCGGCCGATCGCGAACGCGAGCTTGTTCATCGGCACCGCGACGTTGTTCAGCTCGATCGCGCGCATCATCGCGGCGAGCGACACCGGCACGAGGCCGAGCTGCCATGCATAGCCGAGCATCAGGATGTTCGCGCCGATCGAATCGCCGAGGAATTTCGCGGCGAGCGCCTGCGCGTCGCAGCTCGACAGGTAGCCTTCACCGGCCGCATGGTGCATTTTTTCGAGCAGCGCGTCCGCGTGCAGGTTCGCGTCGGGGTTCTGCACGAACGACGCGTTCGGAATCCGGTGCGTGTTGACGACGATCCGCGTGCGCTCGTGGCGCACCGTCTGCAGCGCCTCGGCGCTCGCGCCGACGACCATGTCGCACGCAAGCAGCACGTCGGCCTGCTGCGTGTCGATGCGCACCTGGTTCAGCCACCGGTCGCTCGACGCGATCCGCACGAACGACAGCACCGAGCCGCCCTTCTGCGCGAAGCCCATGAAGTCGAGCACCGACGCGCTCTTGCCTTCGAGGTGCGCGGCCATGCTGATCAGCGCGCCGACCGTCACGACGCCCGTGCCGCCCACGCCCGTCACGAGCATGTCGTACGGCGCCGCGTCGAGATGCGTCGCGGGCACCGGCAGCGCGTCGACGCGCACGGCGAGCGCCGCCTCGTCGAACGCCGCGCCCGCGGCCTTTTTCAGCGCCGCGCCTTCGACCGTCACGAAGCTCGGGCAAAAGCCGTTCACGCACGAGTAGTCCTTGTTGCACGACGATTGGTCGATGCGGCGCTTGCGGCCCAGCGGCGTCTCGAGCGGCTCGACCGACAGGCAGTTCGACTGCACGCCGCAGTCGCCGCAGCCTTCGCACACCGCGTCGTTGATGAACAGGCGCTTGTCCGGGTCGGGGAACTCGCCCTTCTTGCGGCGGCGACGCTTTTCGGCCGCGCAGGTCTGGTCGTAGATCAGCACGGTGACGCCCGGCGTCTCGCGCAGCTCGCGCTGCACCGCGTCGAGTTCGCTGCGGTGATGGAACGTCGTGCCCTTCGGAAACAGGCCGTGATGACCGTCGTACTTCTCCGGTTCGTCGGACACCACGACGAAGCGCGACACGCCTTCCGCCTCGACCTGCCGTGCGATCTGCGGCACCGAGATGCTGCCGTCGACCGGCTGGCCGCCCGTCATCGCGACCGCATCGTTGTAGAGAATCTTGTACGTGATGTTCGCCTTCGCGGCGACCGCCTGGCGGATCGCGAGGATGCCCGAGTGGAAGTAAGTGCCGTCGCCCAGGTTCTGGAACACGTGCTTCGTGTTGGTGAACATCGCGTGCGCGGCCCAGTCGACGCCCTCGCCGCCCATCTGGATCAGGCCCGTCGTGTCGCGCTCCATCCACGATGCCATGAAGTGGCAGCCGATGCCGGCCTGCGCGATCGAGCCTTCCGGCACCTTCGTCGACGTGTTGTGCGGGCAGCCCGAGCAGAAGTACGGCGTGCGCTTCACCGCGTCCGCTTCGTTCGACAGGATCTGCGGCGCAACGAGATCGACGACGCGCTCGCGGCGATCGAGCGCCGGCTTGTGTCGCGCGAGCCAGGTGGCGAACACCGGCAGAATGCGCGACGGGCGCAGCTCGCCGAGTTCGGACAGCAGGCACGCGCCTTCGGCGTCGTGCTTGCCGAGCACGCGCGGGCGCGCGCCGTCCGCGCGGTTGTACAGGTAGTCCTTGATCTGCTGCTCGATCACCGGGCCCTTCTCTTCGATCACGAGCACTTCCGACAGGCCGTCGACGAAGGTTTCGATCCGGGTCATCTCGAGCGGATACGACAGGCCGACCTTGTAGATCCGCACGCCGGCCGCTTCCAGGTCGGCGACGGTGAGATCGAGCCGGCGCAGCGCTTCCATCAGGTCGAGGTGCGCCTTGCCGCACGTGACGATGCCGACGTTCGCGTGCGCACTCGGCGCGATCCACTTGTCGATGCTGTTGGTGCGCGCGAAGTGGCGCACCGCGTCGAGCTTCGCCGCGAGGCGCGCCTCGATCGTGAGGCTCGGCAGGTCGGGCCAGCGATTGTGCAGACCGCCCGCCGGCGGCGTGAAGCCCGCCGGCGCCGGCCATTGCGTCTGCAGCGCGTCGAGATCGACGGTCGAGCCCGATTCGACGGTCTCCGAGATCGCCTTGAAGCCGACCCACGCACCCGAGAAGCGCGACAGCGCCCAGCCGTACAGGCCGAACTCGAGCATGTCGGCGATGTTCGACGGGTTCACGACCGGCATGTGCCACGCGATCATTGCGAAGTCGCTCTGGTGCGGCATCGACGACGACACGCAGCCGTGGTCGTCGCCCGCCACCACCAGCACGCCGCCGTGCGGCGACGAGCCATATGCGTTGCCGTGCTTCAGCGCGTCGCCGGCGCGGTCGACGCCGGGGCCCTTGCCGTACCACATCGCATACACGCCATCGACCGTGCGTTCGGGGTCGGCTTCGACGCGCTGCGTCCCGAGCACGGCCGTGCCGCCGAGTTCCTCGTTGATCGCGGGCAGGAAGCGCACGCTGCTGCCGTCGAGCAGTTTCTTCGCCTTCCACAGCTGCTGGTCGACCATCCCGAGCGGCGAGCCGCGGTAGCCGCTGACGAAGCCGGCCGTGTTCAGGCCCTGCGCGGTGTCGGACGCGCGCTGCATCAGCAGCAGGCGCACCAGCGCCTGCGTGCCGGTCAGGAAGATCCGGCCGCGCGTGGCGGTCAGGTTGTCGGTCAGGCGGTAGTCGGATAGCGCGGGCGTGCCGTCGACGGGCAGTCGGGCGGTCATGGGGATGTCTCCTGATAGTGTGTTCTGGGCCGCGCACCGGGGCGTCAGGCGACGCCGGCCGGGGGCGGCTGGACGACTCTATTTTTTCGCGGGAAGGGGAGAAATATTTTTCTCATCTTGCTCGGGCGGGTTCAGATTGAGAAAAACCGCTCAGGTTTTGGTCGGAAATTGAGAGAGTTTTCGCGCGGCGTGGCGGATGGCTTTTGGACGCATATCGGACCGGGCGAAGCCGTTGCCTCGAAAACGCGCGGATATGCGGGAGGCAAACCGCAGGCGTGGCTGCAAGCGCTCGCGGGCCGCGGGGCAAGGGTTCGCGCGGAGCAACGGGCGCATGCTCACCCATCGGATGCACAGCGTTCGGATTGGTCGTGAATGCGGGATGTCCACAACGCCGGGGCCGCCGGCGAAGCGGGCGCGCGCTCACCGGTCGATTGCACAGGGTTTCGAGTCGCGTCGGAGGCCGGATGTCCACACCTCGATCAGCCCTCGATTCGACCGGATGGCGACGCTCACCATTGAAATCCACAGCAAGACGAGTCGATGTCGGCGCGAGATATCCACATCGCCGGATTCCTGTCCGGCCGCTACGACGATCGCCCTCACCGGTCGATGCACAGATTTGCGAGTCGATTCGACGGCGCGATATCCACACCGCCGTCCTCCGGTGCGTCGCCCCGGAGCGGCTCTCCGGTCGCCGCGGCAATGCAAGCGCAAGTTCGGCGGGCGCGTCCCGCGTGCCGGCTCCACGCGGATGGGCGTCCCTGCGCCAGCAGTGGCGCGGCGCTGGCGTTCATCGGTACCCGCGTTAGCGCAGCCGAACGAGGCGCAGGTGTGCGTTGGAGATCGCCACCACCAGACACTAAAAACCCTGTGAATTTCGATGGTGAGCACCGGCACGCGCTCGAACGAGGATACCGATTCGGGTGTGGACAGCCCAACCCGCGACAACTCGAAACACTGTGAAATTCAACGGTGAGCGGCGACCCTCGATCAAACGAGCGTGCCGATTCCGGTGTGAACAACCCGACCCACGACAACTCGGAACACTGTGAATTCCGACGGTGAGCAGCGGCATCGCGATCAAACGAGACCGCCGATTCCGGTGTGAACAACCCGACCCACGACAACTCGGAACGCCGTGAATTCCGACGGTGAGCAGCGGCATCGCGATCAAACGAGACCGCCGATTCCGGTGTGAACAACCCGACCCACGACGACTCGGAACACTGTGAATTCCGACGGTGAGCAGCGGCATCGCGATCAAACGAGACCGCCGATTCCGGTGTGAACAACCCGACCCACGACAACTCGGAACGCTGTGAATTCCGACGGTGAGCAGCGGCATCGCGATCAAACGAGACCGCCGATTCCGTGTGAACAACCCGATCCACGACGACTCGAAACACTGTGAACCCCAACGGTGAGCACGGCATCGCTATCGAACCAGGACGCCGACAAGGATGTGGATAGCCCGCCCCACAAGCACTCGAGATGCTGTGAAATTCAACGGTGAGCGGCGGCACGGTATTGCACGCAGTCGCCGATTCAGGCGGTGCCCGCAACCCCGCCGAGGCCCCTGGATCCAGGCTCGCACCGACGCGGCCGAGCAGCACGCGTTGACCCTCACCGCTGAAATGCACAGCAAGCCGACTAGGCTCGACGACCGGATATCCACATCGCGGCGCACACCCGAATGAAACGCACGATCGCGAGTGCGGTTAGAATGCGCGACCCTCGAAGCCGCGATCGACGATCACGACCGGGCGAGCAAGCCGACGTTCACCATCGAAATACACAGCGCTCCAAGTGAATCCGGCGGCAGGATATCCACACCGCGATACGCATGCTGACCTGTCGCGGATCGGCGCACGCCGTTAGAATGCGCGGCGGTCCGGATTTCGCTCGACACACGGAAGTCCACACCAGCCAAGCCTCACGGGCAATCGGCCGACGGCGCTCACCGTTCGATGGCACAGCTTTTTTCGTCCTCGGGAACGCGGTTGTCCACACCCCGCATCGCGCGCCTGGTCGCACGAGGTCGCACTCACCGGTGAAATGCACAGCGCGCAGAGTGGTTCCGGGGCCGGGATATCCACAACCGGCCTGGCGCGAAAATTTACCGCCGGCGCATCGGCAACGTCGGTTCATGTCGCTGCCCGCGATCGGCGTCAAATGCCGGAAAGCCCCGCAAATTGCGGCCTCCAGGCACACGCTCACCGTTCGAATCCACAGCATTTCGAGTGGGCGGCGCGGCCGGTTGTCCACATTCTGCGCAGCGGGCGGCGCCCGCGAACGCGCTCACTCGGCAATCGAACGGATGATCCGCGCCGGGTTTCCGCCGACCAGCGTATTCGCCGGAACGTCGCGCGTCACGACGGCACCCGCGCCGACCACCGAGTTGTCGCCAACCGTCACACCGCCGATGATCGTCGCGCCCGCGCCGATCCACACGTTGCGCCCGATCGTGATCGGCCGGGCGACGACGGCGTCGCGTCGGCGGGACGGCTCGACCGGATGGCCCGACGTGATGAGGCTGACGTTCGGGCCGATCATCACGTCGTCGCCGATGTAGAGGCCGCCGAGGTCGTAGAACGTGCAGTTCTGATTGACGAACACGTTGCGGCCGATCTGCGTGTCGGCGCCGCCCGTCGCATAGAACGGCGGGATCAGCAGGAAGCCGTCGTCCATCGGCTTGCCGATCAGTTCTCCGAACAACGCCCGGACTTCGTCCGCATCGTCGAACGTCAGACGGTTGAGCCGCGCGGTGATCGCCATCGTCCGCTTGAGCTCCGCACGCATCGCGGCCGATTCCGGCGTGCGTCGGGCAATGATCGTGGTGCGATCGTCGTTCGTCATTCGTTGCTGTTCTCCGTGCGATCGGACTGGCTCGCTGCGCATCACGCAGCGCCTGACTCGTCGAATGCGCTTCGCCTGGCCTTGAGTCCGATCATTCGGCCGACCCGCGCGAAGGACCGGTTTTCGTGTTTTGCGCCCCGTCGACGAACATCGTCCAGGCTCGCGTGATCAACCCGCCGGCGCGGCGGCTGCAAAGCACTCGGAGCAATGTGGTCGCGGCCACGTCGGTGGGGCATTCGTACATCAGCTCACAACTAGTAAATCAATAACTAGTCATTTCATGAACGTTAGCAGCACCGGGCTTTGCGGGAAATTCGTTACCCGGCTTCCATCGTCCGCCCCTGTCCGAACCTTTCCCGCTCGGGTACGCTTGAGCATCCACCGAACCGACACGCACACCGATACGCGGAGGCGCGATGAAGCTCTACTACTGGCCGAAAACCCGGGCATTCCGGGCGCTGTGGATGCTGGAGGAAATCGGCGCCGTCTACGAGCTCGTGCCGATCGACCTGCGTTCTCACGAACAGGGCAGCGACGCGTTCGTCCAGGTCAATCCGATGGCCAAGCTGCCCGCGCTCGACGACGGCAGCGAACCGTTCGCCGAATCCGGCGCCGTGCTGCTCTATCTCGCCGATCGCTGCCCGGGCGCCGGGCTCGGCATCGCGCCGGACGATCCGCTGCGCGGCCGCTTCCTGCAATGGATGTTCTTCACGCCCAGCTGCCTCGAACCCGCGATGGCCGAGAAATTCACCGGTGCGTCGGGCAATCCGGTCGCCTTCGGCTGGGGCAACATCTCGCGTGTGCAGCGTGCGCTCGCGCAAACGCTCGCCCACAGCCGCTGGCTGGTCGGCGATCACTTCACCGCGGCCGACCTGCTGCTCGCCAGCACGCTCAAGATCGCGTTCGACGCGCATTTGCTGCCGCACGAAGGCGTGCTTGGCGATTATGTCGCACGGGCCGAGGATCGCGACGGCCATCGCCGCGCGGTCGCGGTCGAACAGCGGGAAGCGGCGCGTCTGCTGCATGCGTGACGCGTGACCGGCACGGCATCCGGTCGCGGCAGCCACGCCCGAATGCCGGCGCCCGTTCGCGCCGGTCGCCGATGTCATGCGGCCGGCCCAGGCGCCTGCGTCGCCGCATCGGCCCCGACCACCACGCCCGGCGAGCCGCGCTCGTCCGTATCGGCGTCGACCGGCACGACGTCGTGAAAATGCGTGTAGTCGATGTGCGTGATGCCGCCTTCGTCGTGCATCAGGTCGACATAGCGGTGACGCCAGCGGATCTCCGCATGCGCCCATGAGTAGCGCGCCTGCATGACTTGCGCAGTCGTCTCGTCGGAACCTTCGATCGTGATCAGCAACGACGCGTCGCGCGCGGCGAGCGACTCGGCAGTCTCGCCGAACAACGGGCTCGTTTCGTCGATCACGTGCATCAGGTTCCAGCCGAGCAGGAAGATCGGATGCTCGCTGCGCACGAGCGGGAGGTCGTGAATCTTGCGCAGCGTATAGCCTTCGTGCGTGCCTTCGACACGCATCAGCCGCAGTTTCGCCTGCGCTTCGGCGATCACGTTCTGGCGCGCATTCGCGGCACGCACCATCAGCGTCATCCTGCCGTTCAGCGGGCGCACGATCGCGTAACGCGCGAACAGGATCTTCGCCTGCGGCCGCGAGAATCGCGCGAACACGAGGCCGGTCGCCAGCGCGATGCCCGACATCCCGATGAAGATCTCCAACGTTGCGACGAGGTGCGCGTAGACGGTCTGCGGATGCATGTCGCCGTAGCCGACCGTCGCGAGCGTCTCGACGCTGAAGAAGAATGCGCCGACGAATCCGGCCGGCGACTGGTTCGCGATCGGCGCATCGCCGAGCACGTAAAGCGTCGCGAAGCCGCCGTTGAGCAGCAGGAACAGCACCGCGAGCGACAGGAAGAATACGGGCCAGCTCACCGTCAACGCACGGTGATAGAGGTCGCGCCAGCCGGGCGGCGGCATCCCGTATGCAATCACGGGGCGGGTGCCCGACCAGATCTTGCGGCCACGGCCGCGGGAAGCTGGGGAGGACGAATCGACGTTCATCGCGCGAGGCCTGAAGCAGGGAGGCGATGAGCGTAGCACGCCAAGGCCGCGGCCGGGAATGCGCCGCGGGCTTCGCGCGAGACGCGCAAAAAAATCCGGCCGCATGGGCGGCCGGTCTCGTGATCGTCCCGCCGGCACGCGCGCGGCGGGCGGCGGGCGGCGGGCTTACTTGCGGTCGACGATCACGCGGTCGAACGTGCCGCCGTCAGCGAAGTGGGTCTTCTGCGCGTTCGCCCAGCTGCCGAAAACCTGCTCGACGCTGAACGTCTTCAGCGGCTTGAACTCGGCCGCATGCTTCTTCAGCACGTTCGCATCGCGAGGGCGCAGATGGTGCCGCGCGATGATCTCCTGCGCCTGCGGCATATAAAGGTAGTCGAGATACGCCTGCGCGACCTTGCGCGTGCCTTTCTTGTCGACGACCTTGTCGACGACGGCGACGGGCGGCTCCGCGAGAATGCTCGCCGACGGATACACGGCGTCGAATTCCGCGCCCGACGCACCCACGTCCATTAGCGCGACCTCGTTCTCGAACGTGACAAGCACGTCGCCGATGCCGCGCTGCGTGAAGGTCGTCGTCGCGCCGCGGCCGCCCGAGTCCAGCACGGGCACGTTGCGGAACACCGCCTTCTCGAAGTCGAGCGCCTGCTGATCGGTCGCGCCCTTCTGCTTCTGGTAGCCCCACGCGGCGAGGTACGCGTAGCGGCCGTTGCCCGACGTCTTCGGGTTCGCGATGATCACCTGCACGCCCGGCTTCGCGAGATCGCTCCAGTCCTTGATCGCCTTCGGGTTGCCCTTGCGCACGAGGAACACCATCGTCGTCGAGTACGGCGAGCTGCCGTCGGGAAAGCGCGCGCGCCAGTCCTTCGGCAGCAGCTGGCCGCGCTCGGCGAGCAGATCGATGTCGTTCGGCTGGTTCATCGTCACGACGTCGGCCTGCAGCCCCTGCAGCACCGACAGCGCCTGCGCGCTCGACGCGCCGTGCGACTGCTTGATCGTCACGGTTTCGCCCGTCTGCTGCTTGTACGCGGCGGCGAAGCTCGTGTTGATGTCCTTGTACAACTCGCGCGTCACGTCGTACGACACGTTCAGGATCGACGTGTCCGCATGCGCGGCCGTTGCCGCCACGACCAGCGCCGCCGCGGCGCCCGTGTGCAGCCAGCGGCCGATCCCGTTGATGCTTGCCATCGTGATATGCCCCGTTTCCAGTAGTAGGGAATGTGCGTGACGACACGCGTACGCGCCGTCATCGAAACGTAAGCGGGCATTCTAGCGGCCGGGCGCTGCGTGCTTTCCAATCTGTCGTGCAAAGCAAATCTCGAATTCTGCTAAACGGCCTGCGCGGCTCGCGCACGCGCCGGATCCGGTGTTAAGATCGCCGCTCAGCCCATTTCACGGTTCATCCATGTCCGCTGCCCTGCGCTCGCCCTCGATCCTTGCCGCCATCGCGGCAGGTACGCGCGCGGCCGGGCTGAAACTGAAAAAACGACTCCTCGACTGACGGGGACGTCGCGTCCCGTCAGGCGAATGCCGGACGGAATGCACGCAGGTCGTTTCTTTCTCCTTGCTCGCACGCCTCGCTCCGGCACACCGCCGGCGGAACGGTTCCCTCCCACTCCGTTTCCACCATGAGGCTTTTCATGCACACACGTTTCGAAGGTATCTGGCTGCCGCTCATCACGCCGTTCCACGACGGCGAGGTCGACCATCGCGCGCTCGCGCGGCTCGCGCGTCACTATGCGGCGGCGGGCATCGCGGGTTTCGTCGCGGGCGCCACGACCGGTGAAGGCGTGCTGCTCGACGCGCGCGAACAGGACGCCGTGTTCGCGACGCTGCGCGATGCGGTGCCCGACCTGCCGATCGTCGTCGGGCTCACCGCGAGCGCGACGCACTTCGCGGCCGCCCGCGCACGCGAACTCGCCGCGCTGCGGCCCGACGGACTGCTCGTCACGCCGCCCGTCTACGTTCGGCCGACGCAGGACGGCATCCGCCGCCACGTCGAAGCGATCGTCGCGGCGGCCGACCTGCCGATCCTCGTCTACAACATCCCGTACCGCACCGGCGTGAACGTCGAACTGGAAACGCTGCAGGCGCTCGCGCGCGACCCGCGCGTCGCGGGCATCAAGGAGTGCGGCGGGACGCTCGACCGGATGAGCCGGCTCGTGCACGACACGCCGCTCGCGATCCTCTCCGGCGACGACAACCAGAACTTCGCCGCGCTGTGCGCCGGCGCGCACGGCGCGATCGCCAGCAGCGCGCACGTGCTGCCCGAATGGCACGTGCGCATTCATGCGCTGCTGCGCGACGGCCGGCTCGCCGACGCGCGACGGCTGTCGGTCGCGCTGCAGCCGCTCGTCGCGGCGCTGTTCGCGGAGCCGAATCCGGCGCCGGTGAAGGCGGTGCTGGCAGCGCAGGGGTGGTGCGAGGATGGGCTGAGGCTGCCGTTCGTGCCGGCGAGCGAGGGGTTGCGGGAGAGGCTGGGCAAGCTGTGCGCGGCACTGGACGCATCGGTGCAGGTTGTCGCGGCAGCGTAGGATTTCACTCCGAAACTGTTTCAGACCGTCAAGACTCTCGACGAGCCGTACTGCGAAAGACGGCTGTCAGCCGTTATGAGCAGCATCGGTTCGGATCAGGCCTGCGCGACCAGCAAGCGGTCGAACGGGTCGCGATGGTAATGGGGCAGATAGCGCACGGCTGCGCCGTGCGCGGCCCGAACTGGCAGTTCCCGATACCGGCTCATCGCGATTGCGTCGACCATCCGATCCACATTCACGTCCAGCGTCCCCGTCCCGGCCTTGATCGCAACTTCCCAGATGCTCGCGCTGCTGATGAATACTTCGTCGGCTTCAGCGATCAGATTGCGCGCGCGAGCGCTCAGTTTCGGGTCATTGGCCCACATCCAGAGAAAGATGTGCGTATCGAACAGCAGCCGCATCACTTTCCTTCGAACGCGTCCAGGATGTCGTCGGGAAGCGGTGCGTCGAAGTCGTCGGCGATCCATATCTGCCCCTCGAGAAGCCCGTAATGATGAATCGGCTTGAGCGGCACAAGTTGGACCGACTGCTTGCCGTCCTGCATGATCACGACGCGTTCGCCGGCGATCGCGGCATCGAGAAGCCGCTGAAGATCGAGCGTGGCTTCGGGGACAGTGGCAACTTGCATGATGGCCTCCATTGAGCGATCCACCATTGTCACGACATTCGCCCCGTCCCTCCAATAGGCCGAACGTCTGGTCGCCGCATGCGCGTCCAACGATGTCACGCCGCCAGCGCCGCCCCCTCCCCCGCCGTTGCTTCCCGCACCGCCTGCGTGACGATCCGCGCGAGCCGCTCGACGGTCGGCGTCGCCGACGACGTACGCCGCAGCAGCATCAGCGGCAGGCTCGGCAGCGCCGGCAGCCCCGACGACGACGCGTCGAGCACGCGCACCGACGCCGGCAGCCCGTAG
Organism: Burkholderia diffusa; assembly: GCF_001718315.1. Lineage (NCBI taxonomy): Bacteria > Pseudomonadati > Pseudomonadota > Betaproteobacteria > Burkholderiales > Burkholderiaceae > Burkholderia > Burkholderia diffusa. The sequence continues at coordinate 3,094,547 of NZ_CP013362.1, forward strand.
TGCGATCGCACCGTCAGCCCGAGGCCTGCCGCCGCCGCGGCCCACAGCCCGGCCAGGCTCGGCGTCGTGAACGCGACGCGCCACGGCATGTCCGCGCGGTCGAGCGCATCGGTCGCCGCGCCGAAGAAGCGGCACGGGCGATCGAACACGACGAGCGGCAGCGGCTCGCCCGCTGCACGTATCGCACGAAGTCGCGCGCCGCCGTCGTCGGCCGCATCCGCCGGTCCGTCGCCGTCCGGCATCCCGAAGCCGCTCGCACCGACCGCCGCGATCCACTGCATCGGCACCTGCGCGATCGCGTCGCTGTCGATGCCCGCGCGCGACACCAGCGTCGCCGACGCCGGGTCGCCCCACACGAGCGCGAGATCGAGCTGGTTCGCGTCCAGCCGCTCGAGCAGCTCGGCATTGCGCGCGACGCGCGCCTCGATCTTCACCTTCGGATGCGCACGCGCGAAACGCCCGAGCACGTCGGGCAGGATCGCTTCGCCGAAATCCTCCTGCAGGCCCACCCGCACCCAGCCGTCGAGATTCACGCCGCGCACGGCCGCGGCCGCTTCGTCGTTCAGCTCGATCATCCGCCGCGCATAGCGCAGCATCGCGTCGCCGGCGTCGGTCAGCGCGAGCCCGCGCCCGGCCTTCACGAACAACGGCGTGCCGGCCTGTTCCTCGAGCTTGCGGATCTGCGCGCTCACCGCCGATGACGAACGCGCGACGCGATCGGCGGCCTTCGCGAAGCTGCCGAGATCCACGCCCGCCACCAGGCTGCGCAACGCCGCGACGTCGAAGTTCGGCCGGGCCAGCGTGGAGTCGGGGGCCGCGAGCGCCGCCGCGCCGTGGGCATTGTCTTGTCCGGACATGTCAATCATCCCGCTTTATCGAACGATTCATCAAAAACTTTCCGATTTTCAGGATGAATGTAGGTCGCCACACTGGCGATGTCAATTTCCAAACGGGCCCTGTCGCCATGGATACCTCCTGCCTCGCTTCTCCGACCTCGCCCGCGCACGCCGCGCGCGGCCCGGCACATCGCTGGCGCGTGCTCGCGGCCGGCGTCGCCGCGAACATGAGCTTTTCCGCGGCCGCGGCCGGCATTCCGACCACCGCCGTGTGGATGCGCTCGGCCTATCACCTCGACAACGGCGCGCTCGGCCTCGTGCTCGGCGCGCTCGGCTTCGGCGTCGCGCTGTCCGAGCTGCCGTGGGGAATCGCCGCCGACCGTTTCGGCGATCGACGCGTGCTGCTCGCCGGCCTCGTCGCGACGGCCGCGATGCTTGCGCTGATGGTGGCCACGATCGTGCCGAGCGCGCATGCGGTGCCGCCGCTCATGCGCGTCGTCGCGGCGATGTGCTGCGTCGGCCTGCTCGGCGGCAGCGTGAACGGATCGAGCGGACGCGCGGTGATGCGCTGGTTCGGCGAGCGCGAACGCGGGCTCGCGATGAGCATCCGCCAGACGGCCGTGCCGCTCGGCGGCGGCGTCGGCGCGGCGCTGCTGCCGTCGCTCGCGTCGCATGCGGGCTTCGCCGCGGTGTACGGCGCGTTGATGCTGCTCTGCGCAGGATCGGCCGCGCTGACGTGGCGCTGGCTGCACGAACCGCCCGACGCGCCGGCCGGCGCGCACCGCCCCGCCGCGCAGCCGCAGCCGGCCGCGCCCGCGCGCAGCCCGCTCGCGAGCGGGCGCGTATGGCGCATCGTGCTCGGCATCGGCGCGCTGTGTGCGCCGCAGTTCGCGGTGCTCACGTTCGCGACCGTGTTCCTGCACGATTTCGGCCGGCTCGGCCTCGCCGGCATCAGCGCGGCGATGGTCGCGCTGCAGCTCGGCGCGATGGTGATGCGCGTGTGGAGCGGCCGCCATACCGATCGGCACGGCAACCGGCGTGCGTACCTGCGCGGGTCGGTCTGCGTCGCGGCCGGTTCGTTCGCGCTGCTCGCGGCCGCGACCGCCGGCAGCCCGCACGTGCCGCTCGCCGCGATCGTCGCGATCCTCGTGTTCGCCGGCATCTGCGTGTCGGCGTGGCACGGCGTCGCGTACACCGAACTCGCGACGCTCGCGGGCGCGAACCACGCGGGCACCGCACTCGGGATGGCGAACACGATCGTCTATCTCGGCCTGTTCGCGACGCCGCTCGCGATTCCGCCGCTGCTCGCCGTCAGTTCGTGGAGCGTGGTCTGGCTCGCGGCCGCGCTGATTGCGGGTGCGACCTGGCCGCTGTTCGCGCGATAGCGAGCCATCGCGCGGAACACGCGGACACCGCCGCCGATGCCGTCCAGGCCACGCCGTGCTCGCGCCGTCATACCGGCTCGCGGGCCAGCGCGCGCCGCGCGGCCGGCCGCTCTGCCTCGCGCCGCGCATGCGCGGTCCAGGCGGGATGCCGCGTCATGTCGAGCCCGATCGCAACACCCCGGCGATACAGCACCAGCAGGAACGGATCGACGATCGAATGGCCGCCCGGCCCGGGCGACGTGCGACCGTCGGCGAGCGCGGGTTCGATCGATGCGTTCGCGGCATCGATCAGGCCTGCATCGGCATCGCGACCTTGTCGAGCGTGATCGGCAGGTCGCGCACGCGCACGCCTGTCGCGTGATAGACAGCGTTCGCGATCGCGGCCGGCACGCCGGTAATCCCGATTTCGCCGATTCCGCGAATGCCGAGCGGATTGAAATGCGTGTCGCGCTCGTCGACGAAGGCGACGTCGAGCACCCCGACATCCGCGTTCACCGGTACGTGATATTCGGCGAGATTCGCATTCGTGAAGCGGCCGTGCCGCAGGTCGAGATACGAGCCTTCCTCGAGCGCCGTGCCGAGCCCCCACACCATCCCGCCGATCAGCTGGCTGCGCGCGGTCTTCGCATTGAGCAGGCTGCCGACGCTGTACACGCCGACGATGCGCGCCACGCGGATCGTGCCGAGTTCGGCATCGACGTGCACCTCCGCAAACACGGCGCCGAACGAATGAGATGCATAGCGTGACTTCTCGTCGCCCGGCTTCGTCGTCGCGAACGCGTCGATCGGCTGGCCGCCCGCTCGCGCGATCACTGCGGCAGCCGGATCGCGCCGCGACGGGTCGCCGCGATGCACGACCCAGCCGTTGTCGACCGTTACGTCGTCGGCTGCGACACCGTGCAGCGGCGACCCGGAATCGGCGATCGCCAGCGCGATCAGCTTCGCGCGCGCCTGCAGCGCGGCCTCGCGCACGGCCGGCGCGACGCTCGCCGCGGATTGCGACCCGCCCGATACCGGCGCGCGCGGCAGGCTCGAATCGCCGAGCGCGAAGCGCACGTTCTGCAGCGCGAAGCCGAGCGCATCGGCAGCGACCTGCGTCATGACCGTATAGGTGCCCGTGCCGATGTCCTGCGTGCCCGACGCCACTTCGGCCGTGCCGTCCGGGAGAATGCGCGCACGCGCCGTGGCCTCGCTGCGATTCGCGGGATACGTCGCGGCGGCCATCCCCAGGCCGATCAGCGTGTCGCCGTCGCGCATCGTGCGCGGCGCGTCGGTGCGGCGTGACCAGCCGAAACGCTGCGCGCCGACGCGGTAGCACTCGCGCAGCGCGTTGCTCGACCATGGCTTGCCGTCCTGCGGATCGACCTGCGCGTAATTCGCGAGCCGCAGCGCGACCGGATCCATCCCGAGCCGCCACGCGAGTTCGTCCATTGCCGACTCCAGCGCGAACGAGCCGGACGCCTCGCCCGGCGCGCGCATGAAGGTCGGCGTGCCGACGTTCAGCGACACGATCCGGTGCGTGGTCGCCTGGTTCGGCACCGCATACATGATGCGCGACGGCATCCCGCACATCTCGGTCCAGTCCTCGAAGGTCGACGTGGTGACGATCGAGTCGTGACGCATCGCCGTCAGCGTGCCGTCACGGCGGGCGGCCAGTACGACGCGCTGCTCGGTGAACGGCCGGCCGCCGACCGGGCCGAACATCTGCGGGCGCGTCAGCACCAGCCGGACCGGGCGACCGGCCTGCTTCGCCGCCATCGCGCAAAGCGACACGTGCGACCACGACGAGCCCTTGCAGCCGAATCCGCCGCCGAGGAACGGCGAAATCACGCGCACGTGTTCCGGTGCGATGCCGAAGACGGCGGCCACGGCGGTGCTCGCGCCCGACACGCCCTGCGTCGCGTCGTGCAGCATGAGCGTCGGGCCGTCCCAGTGCGCCATCGTCGCGTGCGGTTCGATCGGGTTGTGGTGCTGCATCGGCGTCGTGTAGGTCGCGTCGATGCGCACCGCGCCTTCGCGCAGGCCGGCATCCACGTCGCCGCGCTGGGTGTCCATCGGGCGCCCCTGCTGCGTCGGCGGCACGCGCGCGCCGCGCTTCGCATGCAGAAAATCGAGCGTGGCATCGCTCGCCCGATAGCGCACCTGCACGGCATTCGCGGCGTCGGTCGCGTGCTCGAGCGTGTCGGCAACGACCACCGCGACGGGCTCGTTGCTGTAGCGCACCTTGTCGTCCTGCAGCAACGTGAGCCGGCGCCCGGCGGGTGGCGACAGGGGCGGGCGGCCGCCATTGGGCAGCCGCATCGCATTCTCGTGCGTCATCACGAGCAGCACGCCCGGCATCGCGCGTGCGCGCGCCGTGTCGATCGATTCGATGCGGCCGGCGGCGATCGTGCTGGTCACGAGCACCGCATGCGCGAGCCGCGCATCGGTGAATTCGGCCGCGTAATGCGCGCCGCCCGTCACCTTGAGTACGCCGTCGACGCGGTCGAGCGGCTGTCCGGTCAGCGTGTTCATGCGGCACCTCCGGTCGCCGAGGCGGCGATTTTCACCGCGCGGACGATCGCGCGCTGCGCGAGCGCGATCTTGAATGCATTGCCGTCGAGCGGATGCGCATCGCGCAACGCAAGCGCGGCCGCCTCGTGCAGCGCGGCATCGGTCGGCGCGCGCCCCGCCAGATGCCGCTCCGCGTCCGTGGCATGCAACGGTTTGTGCGCGACACCGCCGAGCGCGATCCGCGCATCGGCGATGCGCGGGCCGTCCATGCGCAACGCGGCGGCGACCGACACCAGCGCAAATGCGTAGCTCGCGCGGTCGCGCACCTTCAGGTAATGCGCATGGTCCGCGAAGCGCGGCGGCGGCAGGTCCACTGCGGTGATCAGTTCGCCCGGTTCGAGCGTCGTATCGAGATCGGGTCGATCGCCGGGCAGGCGGTGAAACGTCGCGAACGGAATCTGCCGCGCACCGTTCGGCCCGCTCACCTGCACGACGGCGTCGAGCGCCGCGAGCGCAACGCTCATGTCCGACGGGTTCACCGCGACGCATTGCGGGCTGGCGCCGAGAATCGCGTGCATCCGGTTGTGGCCGCCGATGGCCGCGCAGCCGCTGCCCGGCTCGCGCTTGTTGCATTGCGCGAACGCGGGATCGTAGAAATACGGGCAGCGCGTGCGCTGCATCAGGTTGCCGCCGATGGTCGCCATGTTGCGCAATTGCGCCGATGCGCCGGCAAGCAGCGCCTGCGACAGCAGCGGATAGTCCGCGCGGATGCGCGAATGATCGGCCGCATCGCTGTTGCGCACGAGCGCGCCGATGCGCAAGCCGCCGCCGGGCAGCGCATCGACCGTGTCGAGCCCATCGATGCGCGTGATGTCGATGAGCGTGACGGGCCGCGCGACGCCGCCCTTCATCAGATCCAGCAGGTTCGTGCCGCCGCCGATGAACGCCGTGCCCGGCCGCTGTGCCGCCCGCACGGCATCGGCGACATCCGTTGCGCGTTCGTATGTGATCGCTTCCATTGCGCTGGCCCCTCTAGGTGGCGGCCGCGTGCGCGGCGCGCACGGCGGCGACGATGTTCGGGTATGCGCCACAGCGGCACAGATTGCCGCTCATGCGTTCGCGAATCTCGTCGTCCGACAGTTGCACGGGACGCTGCCGCACGTCGCCGGTCACCGCGCTCGCGGCACCCGCCGCGAACTCGTCGAGCAGCGCGGTCGCGGAGCAGAGCTGGCCGGATGTGCAATAGCCGCACTGGAATGCATCGTGTTCGATGAATGCACGCTGCATCGGGCTCAACATGCCACCGCGCGCGAGCCCCTCGACGGTCGTGATCCGCTCGCCTTCGTGCATCACCGCGAGTGTCAGGCAAGCGTTGATGCGTCTTCCGTCGACGAGCACCGTGCATGCGCCGCATTGCCCGCGATCGCAGCCCTTCTTCGTGCCCGTGAGCCCCGCGTATTCGCGCAGCGCGTCGAGCAGCGTGACACGCGGCTCGAGCTGCAGCACATATTCGCGTCCGTTGACGTCGAGACGAACGGGGCGTGCCGGTACCGGATCGCGGCGCGCAACCGCGGAGGGAGACGCCGCGTGCGACGGCTGCGAATGGACGGGCGACGCTGCGCTGACCGTCGCCGCCGCCGCGGATTGGAGAAAACGGCGCCGCGCGGCACTCGACGGCGTATCGTGCGTCAACGGCAGCGCCGCTGACCGGCCGGCTCCGAGCCTCGAGCGGGCGACATCGCGCGCGGGTTCGGCCGGTGGGGAATCGGATGGATCGCTGGACATGGCTTCTGCTCGCTCCATGGTTGATGGACGCGGATGTGCCGCCCGTGCGCGAATGGTCGCGCGGGACGGCACGCGCATCGGTGCAGATAGCAATTCCGGTGCCGCGGACAGGTTCGGGCCGCGTCGATGGGCGGTAGCGCACGGCGCGCCATCCCGGTTTGCCGTTGATGGCGCATGCATGGCGCCGTGCTGGCGTGCAGCTGACCGCTTGCTGACGAGACGGCAAGAAACGCCCGTTTTTCGGCGTAAGCGGCGATGCATCGATCACCGATTTGCCGGCGGTATCGAGGGCGCCACGCACACGCCCGCTCCGCGCGCCCGCGGTCGCTGGGCCGCACGCGGATGCAAGCGCGTGCAGCATCTGCATCCGATGGAAAATTCCGCCGTACGTGCGACGTTCCGAGAAAGCGTTCGGTCAGGTTTGCGAAAGCATTTCGCGATCATGCTCCGGTCGCAAACGATTCACCGAATCGTCGCATCGCACCGGCATACTCGAAAACGTTTCCCGATCCGCCTGCCAGGAGAGAAGTCATGCGTCGCGTCGCCCTCGTCGTCGTTCTATGTGCCGCCGCCCTCGTCGCCGCCTGCAGCGACGACGCGCCGCACGACGCGCACGCGGCCGACGCCTCCCGGCAGGCCGGCGCAGCGCCCGGCTCCGCGAGCGCGTTCAACAGCGACGCGGGCGCGAGCGCCGCCGCGTCCGATGCCGCACCGCTCGCGCCGCCCGTCGTCCACTACCCGCCCGACGATGACGACGACGCGAAGTCCGCGACCAACGCGGGCGCGTCCGGCGTCGCCGCATCGTCGGCACATTGATCCCGCCGTTCCCGTCCCTCTCCCCCGATCGCAGAACCGAGGTGAAATAACATGACGTCATCCAGCCGCCGCCGTTTCCTGCACACCGTCGCACAGTCCGCGGGCGCGGCCGTCGCGCTCAACGCGTTCCCCGAATCGATCCGCCGCGCGCTCGCGATTCCGGCCGCGCGCGGCACCGGCACGATCCGCGATGTCGAGCACATCGTCGTGTTCATGCAGGAGAACCGGTCGTTCGACCATTACTTCGGACACCTGCGCGGGGTGCGCGGCTACAACGACCGCTTCCCGATCCCGCTGCCGAGCGGCAAGCCGGTGTGGTACCAGCCGTCGAAGGAAGACCCGACGAAGCCCGTGCTGCCGTTCCGGCTCGACACGAAGACGACCAGCGCGCAGTGCCTCGGCGCGCTCGACCACTCGTGGGCGAAGACCCACGCGGCGATCGACGGCGGCCGCTACGATCAATGGCCCGCGAACAAGACCGACATGACGATGGGCTATCACGTGCGCGAGGACATCCCGTTCCACTACGCGCTCGCCGATGCGTTCACCGTGTGCGACAACTACTTCTGCTCGCTGCCGGGGCCGACGCACCCGAACCGCTCGTATCTGATGACGGGCACGGTCGACCCGACCGGCAAGTTCGGCGGCCCGTTGCTCGACAACGCCGACTACGTCGACGGCGACCTGCCGCCCGCGTATCAGCTGCTGTCGTGGACGACCTTCCCCGAACGGCTCGAGGCGCGCGGCGTGTCGTGGCAAATCTACCAGCAGGGGCTCACGTGGGCCGATCCGTACAACGGCAACTACGGCACGAACATCCTGCAGAACTTCACGAACTTCATCAACGCGAAGCCGGGCTCGTCGCTGTACCAGCGCGCGCAGACGGTGCGCACGCTCGACAACCTGAAGGACGACGTGATCAACGACCGCCTGCCGCAGGTGTCGTGGCTGCTGCCGCCCGCCGTATTCTCCGAGCACCCGAAATACACGCCCGCATACGGCGCGAACTACACGTCGCAGATCCTCGACGCGCTCACGGCGAATCCGGACGTATGGGCGAAGACCGTGCTGTTCATCATGTACGACGAGAACGACGGCTTCTTCGATCACATCGTGCCGCCGCAGCCGCCGACGTCGGCCGCGCAGGGCGCATCGACCGTGACCACCGACGGCGAGCTGCACACGGTCGTGAATCCCGGCCGCGGCGGCAGCTACACGGCCGACGGCCTGCCGTACGGCCTCGGGCCGCGCGTGCCGATGACGGTCGTGTCGCCGTGGTCGAAAGGCGGCTTCGTGTGCTCGCAGGTGTTCGACCACACGTCGGTGATCCGCTTCATCGGCGAGCGCTTCGGCGTCGACGAGCCGAACATCACGCCGTGGCGCCGGACCGTCTGCGGCGACCTCACCGCCGCGTTCGACTTCCGCTCGTCCGATGCGACGTTTCCGACGCTGCCCGACACGAGCCAGTACCGCACGATCGCCGACCAGCAATGCACGTCGCAGCCCGCGCCGACCGTGCCCGCGACGCTCTCGCCTATCGATCCGCAGGAGCCCGGCGTGCGCCCCGCGCGTGCGCTGCCGTACGAACTGCACGTGAACGCGAGCATCTACGGCGGCAACACGCTGCGCATCGAGTTCGCGAACCGCGGCAACCAGGGCGCGCACTTCCAGGTGTACGCGACGAACCGCACCGACGGCCCGTGGCGCTATACGGTCGGCGCGCGCCGCGTGCTGCATGCGGACTTCGACCTGACGGAGACGAACGGCGCGTATGCGTTCTCGGTGTACGGGCCGAACGGCTTCGTGCGGATGTTCGCGGGCAACGTGTCGGCCGCGACGGCGCGCCGCCGCAACCATGCACAGCCGGAAGTGAAGGCCGGCTACGACATCGCGAACGGCAACCTGTACCTGAAGCTGCGCAACCACGGCGCGGGGCACGTCACGCTGACGCTGGCCGACAACGCGTACGGCACGCCCGCGCGCCAGGTGACGCTGCACGGCGGCGACGAACACGTCGAACAATGGGCGCTCGCGTCGAGCCACCACTGGTATGACGTGACGGTGAGCGACGGCGCGAACGGCACGTTCTCGCGCCGCTTCGCGGGCCACGTCGAAAACGGCCGGCCGAGCTACTCGGATCCGGCCGCCGTGCGCCCGGTTTCCGCGTCGTAAGCGCCGGCGGCGCGACGCTGCGCGGCCCCGGTCGCGCAGCGCGTGCGCGTGGTGTCAGATCGCGTGCGCGAGCGCGCGATCGACGAGCGCGGCGTCGAAGCCGTCGTCCGCGTCGCGAAAGCGCAGCGGCGCGGCACAGTGCACCAGCGTGTCGATGAAGTGCTTCGCGCGCGGCCATGGCCCGAAGCCGGCCGCGGTGTTGATGTGTCCCGCGTCGCCAAGGTTGACGAATGCGCTGCCGAGCCGCTGCGCGAGCGTGCGCGCATCGGCGAGCGGCATCCACGGATCGGTCTCACTGCCGATCACGATCGACGGCACCGCGAGCCGGCGCGCGTCGAACGGCCCCGCGAACGTGAATTTCCTCGGACTGGCCGGCGCGACGAGCAGCACGCCGGCGACGTCGGCCGCCTGCGGCCACTGCGCGAGCGCATGCGCGGCCGCCAGGCAGCCGAAGCTGTGCGCGGCCAGCACGAACGGGCCGCGCTCGCGCTCGAGCAGCGCGCGCACGGACTGCGCCCATCGTGCGAGATCGGGGGCATCCCAGTCGGCCTGCTCGACCCGCAGCGAGCGCGGGAACTGCCGCTCGAGCCAGGTCTGCCAGTGGGCGCCTTCGCTGCCGTGCAGGCCCGGAACGGTCACGAGCCGCGGCGGCCACGCCGATTTGCTGCATGCGCGCATGATTGCCCTCGCTTGCTTTGCTTGAAGACGAGATTCGATTGTGGCGCGCCGCACGTGGCAGCCGAACCAATATTTTGTGCTTTGCTTTTGCGCGGGACAGCCGACGGCACGGGCCGCTCGGTGCGGGCCGGCCGCCTCGCGGCGGCGCAACGCGCCACGAAACCGTAGAATGTGGGCTTCCCGCTTGCCTTGCATCGGATCGAACCGGGCGCCGCCGCGCCGGTTCCGATCGACAGGAGACGCCCGATGTCCGCTACGCCCGCCGGCGCGCTGCGCCCGTTCCATCTCGCCTTTCCCGTGTCGAGCCTCGCCGGCGCACGTGCGTTCTACGGCGGCCTGCTCGGCTGCCCCGAGGGCCGCAGCTCCGAGCATTGGGTCGACTTCGACTTCTTCGGCCATCAGCTCGTCGCGCATCTCGCGCCGGACGAAACCGGCAAGAGCGCGGTGAACCCGGTCGACGGCGATGACGTACCCGTGCGTCATTTCGGCGTCGTGCTGTCGATGGACGAATGGCATGCGCTCGCCGACAAGCTCAAGGCCGCGCACACGCGCTTCGTGATCGAGCCGCACGTCCGCTTCAAGGGCGAGGTCGGCGAGCAGGCGACGATGTTCTTCCTCGATCCGTGCGGCAACGCGCTGGAGTTCAAGGCGTTCGCCGACATCGGCCAGCTGTTCGCGAAGTAGACGCATGAAGATCCTGTTCTACTCGCCACATCAGGAAGCCGACGCATGGCGCGACGCGATCGCGCAAGCGCTGCCCGAGGCCGAGCTGCGCGCATGGCAGCCGGGCGACACGGGCGCCGCCGATTACGCGCTCGTGTGGCGCGCGCCGCGCGAGGTGTTCGCGCCGCGCGACGGCCTGCGCGCGATCTTCAATCTCGGCGCGGGCGTCGATGCGCTGCTCGCGCTCGAGCGCGCGCATCCCGGCACGCTGCCGCGCGACGTGCCGCTGGTGCGCCTCGAGGATTCGGGCATGGCGCGGCAGATGATCGAATACGTGACGCACGCGGCGCTGCGCTACCTGCGCCGCTTCGACGAATACGATGCGCTGCAGCGCGTGCGCCGCTGGCAGGTGCTCGAGCCGCATCCGCGCGCGAGTTTCACCGTCGCGGTGCTCGGCCTCGGCGTGCTCGGCGCGCAGGTCGCGCAGGCGCTCGCGGCGCTCGGCCTGCCGGTGCGCGGCTACAGCCGCAGCCCGAAACGGCTCGATGGTGTCGAGACCTTCGCGGGCAACGACGCGTTCGACGCATGCATCGACGGCGCGAAGATGCTCGTGAACCTGCTGCCGAGCACGCGCGATACCGACGGGATCCTGTCGGCACGCACCTTCGCACGGCTCGCGCCGGGCGCGTACCTGGTGAACGTCGCACGCGGCGCGCATCTCGTCGAAGCCGACCTGCTCGACGCGCTCGCGAGCGGCCGGATCGCCGCCGCGACGCTCGACGTGTTCCAGCATGAGCCGTTGCCCGCCGATCATCCGTTCTGGCACGCGCCGCGCATCACGATCACGCCGCACAGCTCGGCCGAGACGCTGCGCGACGAGGCCGTCGAACAGATCGCCGGCAAGATCCGCGCGCTCGAGCGCGGCGAGCGCGTCGGCGGCATCGTCGACTACGCGCGCGGCTACTGAATTCCGCCCATACAAAACTGGAGACAACCATGACGTTCCCCACCGCCGTCAAGATCGTCGAAGTCGGCCCGCGCGACGGGCTGCAGAACGAAAAGACCTTCGTGCCGACCGACGTGAAGATCGCGCTCGTCGATCGTCTGTCGCGCGCCGGCTTCCGCAACATCGAGGCCGCGTCGTTCGTGTCGCCGAAATGGGTGCCGCAGATGGCCGACGGCGCCGACGTGATGGCCGGCATCGAGCGCCGCGCGGGCACCGTGTACTCGGTGCTCACGCCAAACCTGAAGGGCTTCGAGAATGCGCTCGCCGCGCGCGCGGACGAAGTCGTGATCTTCGGTGCGGCGAGCGAGGCGTTCTCGCAGCGGAACATCAACTGCAGCATCGCCGAGAGCATCGCGCGCTTCGAGCCGGTCGCGAAGGCCGCGAAGGACGCCGGCCTGCGGCTGCGCGGCAGCGTGTCGTGCGCGCTCGGCTGCCCGTACCAGGGCGAGGTGCCGGTCGCATCGGTGGTCGACGTCGTCGAACGCTTCGCCGCGCTCGGCTGCGACGAGATCGACATCGCCGACACGATCGGCGTCGGCACGCCGAAGCGCACGCGCGAAGTGCTGTCAGCCGTCACGCGCGTGTTTGCGCGCGAGCGGCTGTCGGGCCATTTCCACGACACCTACGGCCAGGCGCTCGCGAACATCTACGCGGCGCTGTTCGAAGGAATCGAGATCTTCCACGCGTCGGTCGCCGGCCTCGGCGGCTGCCCGTATGCGAAGGGCGCGACCGGCAACGTCGCGACCGAGGACGTGCTGTACCTGATGCAGGGCCTCGGCATCGACACCGGCATCGACCTCGCGCAAGTGGTCGCCGCCGGCGACTTCATCTCGAACGCGATCGGCCGCGCGAACGTGTCGCGCGCCGGTCGCGCGCTGCTCGCCAAGGCGCAAAGCGCGGCCGACACACCGAGCTGCGTCTGATCCCACACCTTCGGATTACCCATGACGACACCCGCTTCATTCGACTCTCTCCCCGATTCCGCGCGACGCGTCGCGCTGCTGCTGCGCGAACGCGGTCATTCAAAAGGGATCGTGATGCTCGCCGAAACCGGCAAGACCTCCGCCGAGGCCGCGGCCGGGCTCGGCTGCTCCGTCGCGCAGATCGCGAAGTCGATCCTGTTTCGCCGCGAATCGGACGGCCTGCCGGTGCTCGTCGTCGCGAGCGGCGTGAACCGCGTCGACGAGAAGAAAGTCGCCGCGCAAGTTGGCGCGGTCGGCCGCGCCGATGCCAAATTCGTGCGCGACAACACCGGCTACGCGATCGGCGGCGTCTGCCCGATCGGCCATCTCGTCGAACCGGTCACGCTGATCGACGCCGATCTGCTCGAACTCGACAGCCTGTGGGCGGCCGCCGGTCATCCGCACGCGGTATTCAACCTGTCGCCGCAGGAACTCGTATCGCTGACGGGCGCGCCGGTCGCCGACGTCGCGCTGCGCAACGACGCATGAGCGACGTGCCGGTACCAGTCGGCACGGTCGCGTCGCCGTGCACCGACGTATGCAGGATCGATCCGCGCACCGACTGGTGCGCGGGCTGCCTGCGCACGCGCGACGAGATCAAGGGATGGCGCGCGTCCGACGACGACGCGAGGCGCATGTTGCTCGCGCGGCTCGACGCGCGGCGGCGCCTGCTCGCACGGAGCGGCGCATAAAAAAATGCCGTTCGGCCTGCTTGGCGAACGGCATGAGATCGGAATCCTGTGAACGTGATCAACGTCACAGCCCGCATCATACGAGCGACGCTGCAGCATCGCATCGGGTGTTTCCCTACAACTTCTTACAGCACTTCGCGCGCAACCTTCGTTCCCGGATGCGGCGCCAGCCGGTGTCGGCAGCCTGCCGTAGCGGCAAGCCGTAACGGCGAGCCGAATCGCACGACCGTTTCAGTTGCCGAGCGCCGTGCGACGCGCCGGCACGATGCGCCAGCCGAGGTTCACGCCGGCCGCCGCGAGCAGGATCAGCAGCGCGCCGAGCACCTGCGTCCACGCAAGCGTCTGCCCGAACGCGACGCGATCGACGATGATCGCGACGACCGGATAGACGAACGACAGCGCACCCGTCATCGCGACCGGCAGCTTCTGGATCGCGCCGTACAGCAGCACATACATCAGACCTGTATTCACGACGCCGAGCACGACGAGATCGAGCCACTGCGCGGCCGTCGCGGGCAAGCTGCCGAAATGCGCGAACGGCGCGAGCAGCACGATGCCGAGGCCGGCCTGCAGCAGCGCGAGCAGATGCGGCGGCGTGCCCTTCAGGTGCTTCGTGACGATCGACGACACCGCATACAGGAACGCCGCGCCGAGCGACAGCGCAACGCCTTCGAGATATTCGCCGGGCACCGCGAGCACGGCCGGCTCGACGCGCACCACGCACACGAGCCCGATGAAGGCGAGCGCGAGCCACGCGATCGTCGACGCGCTGATCCGTTCGCGGAACACGATCGCGCCGAGCGCGACGAGCATGAACGGCTGCGTGTTGTAGACGGCGGTCGCCATCGAGATCGACGCGCGCGAATACGCGGCGAACAGCAGCAGCCAGTTCGCGACGATCGCGACGCTGCCGAGCGTCGCGAGCGCGAGCATGCGCGGCGAGAACAGCGCGCGACGCAGGAAGCCGAGCGCCGCGCAGACGATCGCGAGCGTCGCGGCGCCGAACAGGCAGCGGAAGAACACGACGTTGGTGAGCGGTTGCTGCGACGACATCACGAGCCAGCCGATCGTGCCGGACATCAGCATCGCGACGACCATCTCGGCGGCGCCGCGGCGAATTTCGTTCGAGGCCATCATGGACTCCGTTTGACGAGAGGTGATGACTTCGATTCTAGGAACTTGCTTTCCGTGCATCCACGACTAAACTGAAGCGAAACCACCGATTCACCTTCGAAAGCAAAGCGATCATGTCGAAACGCCTTTCCCCGCCCGCCGTCGCGTCGCTGGACGCGACCGACCGCGCGATCCTCGCGGCGCTGGCCGAGGATGCGCGCATCGCCACCAGCGAACTGGCGCGACAGATCGGGCTGTCGGCGCCCGCGACCGCCGACCGCGTGCGACGGCTCGAAGCGCAGGGCGTGATCGCGGGTTTCACCGTCGAGCTCGACCCGCGCGCGCTCGGCTACACGCTGCAGGCGATCGTTCGCGTGAAGCCGCTGCCGGGGCAGCTGCATCTCGTCGAGGAGGTGCTGCGGCGAATTCCGGAATTCGTCGAATGCGACAAGGTGACCGGCGAGGACTGCTTCATCTGCCGGCTCTACCTGCGCACGATCGAGCACCTCGACGACATCCTGTCGAAGGTGACGGAGCGCGCTGAAACGAGCACGGCGATCGTGAAATCGACGCCGGTGCCGCGCCGCCTGCCGCCGCTCGTCGACGACGACGCCGCCGCGCGCCGCTGACCGTCGCCGCGTGGCCGGCGCCGCTCACGCGGCCGCGTCGCGCGCCTCGAAGAACGCGAGCAGTTCGTCGATCAGCGCGACGGGCGCCTCCTCCGGGATGTAGTGTCCGCAATCCAGCGCGCGGCCGCTGACGTCGCGCGCGACGCGCCGCCATTCGTCGAGCGGATCGAAGCAGCGTCCGACGATCCCGTTTTCGCCCCACAGCACGCGCAGCGGGCACGCGACCTTGTTGCCGCGCTCGAGATCCGCGCGGTCGTGCTCGAGGTCGATCGTCGCCGACGCGCGGTAGTCCTCGCACATCGCATGCACCGCGCCCGGCTGCGCGAGCGCGGCGCGATACGCGGCGAGCGCCTCGGGCGCGAACGGCGCGAGCCCGGCGGACCGGTTGCCCATCACGCGCTCGATGTACGCGTCGGTGCGACCTTCGATCAGCGTCTCGGGCAGCGGCGCCGGCTGGATCAGGAAGAACCAGTGGAAATACGCGGTCGCGAACGCGCGATCGGTTTGCTCGTACATCGCGAGCGTCGGCGCGATGTCGAGCAGCATCATCCGCTCGACGGCCACCGGATGATCGAGCGCGAGCCGGTGCGCAACGCGCGCGCCGCGATCGTGCGCGCACACGTGGAATTGCTCGAAGCCGAAATGCCGCATCACGGCGACCTGATCGGCCGCCATCGCGCGTTTCGAATACGGCGCATGCCGCGCATCGCTCGGTGGCTTGCCCGACGCGCCGTAGCCGCGCAGGTCGGTCGCGATCACCGTGAAGTGATTCGCCAGCGTCGCGGCGACGCGATGCCAGATCATGTGGGTCTGCGGATGGCCGTGCAGCAACAGAAGCGGCGGCCCCGCGCCTCCTTTGACACCGAAGATGTCGGTGTCCCGCACCGTCACGCGAAACGGTGCAAACGCCTCAAACGACATGGTTTGTTTCTCGTTGGTTTGTTATGGCGGCTATTGTAGGAGCGCGCGGCCGGACGCTGCGCGCGCCAGATGCCCGAATGCGTAGAAAGAGAACACTCACTCGATTGTGGACATGCCGCGCCGTTTGCTAAGCTCGCGTAGAATCGCACGACCGTTCGTATTAATATGAGCGCCTCGCTGCACCGCTACACTCGAAGCATCGTTCGACCGCCACGCATTGATGCCGGCGTCGGCGCGACCGCGCCGCATCCGGCCGCCCCTCGAGACTGGAGACATCACATGGCATTGCCCGCCGTCCTGCAGAACCTGACGCTGCCCGTCATCGCGTCGCCGATGTTCATCGTCAGCTATCCCGAACTCGTGCTCGCGCAGTGCAAGGCGGGCATCGTCGGATCATTTCCCGCGCTCAACGCCCGTCCTTCCGAACTGCTCAACGAATGGCTCACGCAGATCCAGGCCGAGCTCGCCGACCACAAGGCGAAGCACCCGGATGCGGTGATCGGCCCGATCGCGGTCAACCAGATCGTCCATCAGTCGAACGTACGGCTCGAACATGACGTGCGCGTGTGCGTCGACCACAAGGTGCCGATCTTCATCACGAGCCTGCGCGCGCCGGCGCGCGAAATCGTCGACGCGGTGCACAGCTACGGCGGCATCGTGCTGCACGACGTGATCAACCTGCGTCACGCGCAGAAGGCGCTCGAAGCCGGCGTCGACGGGCTGATCCTCGTCGCGGCCGGCGCCGGCGGCCACGCGGGCACGACGTCGCCGTTCGCGCTCGTCGGCGAAGTGCGCAAGATGTTCGACGGTCCAATCGTGCTGTCCGGCTCGATCGCGAACGGCGGCTCGATCCTCGCCGCGCAGGCGATGGGCGCCGACCTCGCATACATGGGCACGCGCTTCATCGCGACACAGGAAGCGCACGCGGTCGAGGATTACAAGCACGCGATCCTCAACGCGAAATCGTCGGACATCATCTACACGAACCTCTTCACCGGCGTGCACGGCAACTACATCCGCGAGAGCATCGAGAAGGCCGGACTCGATCCGGACGCGCTGCCGGAATCGGACAAGTCGAAGATGAATTTCGGCGGCGACAAGGCGAAGGCGTGGAAGGACATCTGGGGCGCCGGCCAGGGCGTCGGCCTGATGGACGACCTGCCGAGCGTCGGCGCGCTCGTCGAGCGGCTCAAGCGCGAGTACGACGAAGCGAAGGCGCGTCTCGGCATCGCGCGCTGACGCGAGCGGCGGGTTGCGCCACTGCCGCGCACAACGTCGGACAAAAAACAAAAAAGCGCGAACCGCAACGGCTCGCGCTTTTTTACATCTGCATGCAGCGGTATCGGCGCGGGGTCAGGCGCGCTTGATTCGCGTGATCGGCAGCACGCGCAGGCGCGACTCGATCGACGGGCACAGCGACTGCCCTTCGAAGCGTGCGGCAAGAAAGTCGACGAACGAGCGCACCTTCGCGGACACGTGGCGGCGGCTCGCATACACCGCATAGATCGGCGCCTCGTGCGGCGGCACCGAGTCGAGCAGCACCGGCACGAGACGGCCGGATTCGATGTCGTCGCCGATCACCTCGGTGCCGAGCAGCGCGATGCCCGCGCCCGCGAGCACGGCCGCGCGCAGCCCCTCGAGATGGTTCACGATCAGGTTGCCGTTCAGGTTCACGCGCGACGCGGCGGCCGCGTCGATCACGAGCGAATCGAGCATCGTCGAATTCGAATCGCGGCGCAGGTAATTGTGGTGCGCGAGATCGGCAATCGTTCGGGGCGTGCCGTGCTTCTCGAGATACTCGGGCGACGCGACCAGCAGGATGTGCGCGGTCGCGATCTGCCGCGCGACCAGCGACGACGATTTCAGTCCGTTCGGCGCCGCGCGCACCGCGACGTCGTAGCCTTCCTCGATCAGGTCGACCACGCGATCGGACAGCGTCATGTCGACGGTCACGTCCGGGAACCGACCCGCATAATCGGTGACGGCCTGCATCACATGCCGCAAGCCGAACGCGGACAGCGACGTCACGCGCAGGCGGCCCTGCGGCACGACGCTCGCGGCGCCGACCGCCTGTCCGGCCTCGTCGAGCTCCGACAGCGCCTGCACGAGGCGCTCGTAGTATTCGCGTCCCGCCTCGGTCGGCGCGACGCGTCGGGTCGTGCGATGCAGCAGCCGCGCGCCGAGCTGCTGCTCGAGATGCATCACGTGCTTGCTCGCCATCGCGGCCGACATCTGCATGCGCTCCGCCGCGCCGACGAAGCTGCCCACTTCGACGACGTAGCGAAACACATTCATGCTGACGAGGGTATCCATCGAACTAGCCCGCAATTCCTGGGAATCATGCAATTACGGGATAGGGTAACAAAGGCGAGGAAACAAGAAGGTCAACAAAGGCAAAACGGCGCCGCATGACGCGGCGCCGTTTCGGGGGCGGAAGACCGGCAGGCGGGACACGCGATGCGCGTGCGTGCCCGGCAGGCCGATCGTCAGAACTTCGCGCGGATGCCTGCGCCGAATGTGTTGCCGCTCGACAGGCCGCTGATGTGGTCGTTCATGTACGCAGCGTAGACGTCGGTGCGCTTGGACAGCGGGTAGTCGTAGCCGACGGCCCAGGTCTGGCGCGTCTGGTCGAGGCCGCCGCCGTCGCGCGAGTACGCATACGACGCCATCGCGTTACCGACGCCGAGCGGCACCGACACGCCGCCCTGCGCGGTATTCACGTGCCAGCTGCCGGCAACCTGGTCGTTCTTCGTATACATGTACTGGCCGAACAGCTTCACGTACTTCAGGTCGTAGGTCGCGCCGACCAGCCCGATGCCCTGGCTCTTCATGCCGGTCACGAGCGAGCTCAGATCCTGCGGGCCGTTGTTGAAGTTCACGTATTGGTAGACGGCGGTCGCCGCGAACGGGCCGTTCGCGTAGTTGAACTGCGCGCTCCACTTCTTCGAGCGGTTGTCGCCTGCCGTGTTGCCGAGCGCGTACATCGCCGCGAAATTCAGGCCCCCGAACGAAGGCGACGTGTACGACAGCGCGTTGTTCCAGCCCGAATCGCCGACCGCGCCCTGGTCGCTCGGATAGGTCGGGAACGTGCCGAGACCGAGGAACACGTGGTACACCATCGGCGAGAAGGTGTACGAATCGTAGAACGGGTTGAACAGGATCGTCGACAGGAACAGGTGCGTCGTCAGGCGGCCTGCCGTCACCGTGCCGTACGGCGAGCTGACGCCGACGTATGCGTTGCGCGCGAAGAACGTGTCGCCCTGGAAGCGGCCGAACTGGCCGTTCTGCGCACGGAAGAAGCTCTCCAGCGTGAAGATCGCCTTGTAGCCGTCGCCGAGATCCTCGGCGCCGTGCAGGCCCCAGTACGACGTCGACATCCCGCCGCCCGACACGTTCCATGCACGATTGCCGCCCGGGAACTTGGTGGCGCCGACCCATTCGTCGACCTGACCATAGAGCGAGACGCTCGATTGCGCGTGGACGGGTGCCGTTGCCGCCACGCAGGCGGCCGCGGCGATCAGCTTGACGGACGTGCGCGACGCACGGCGAGCGAATGCTTTCATGGGATCTCCAGGTTTTGTCGAAGTGTCGATAAGTGGCGCGAGCGTTGTTTTTTGGAGCCGATTGCTTGCGTCGTATGGGGCGCAGCCATCTTTACGGATCATGCGTCCGGTCAAAATTGCGCACACTTATTGCGGGTATAGCGGCAGCATTAACTTCGCTGAATCGGCACATGGCCAGGCGCGCCGCAGCGGCCCCGCGCGGAGCGCTCACGCGATGGGCAAGCCGCCGGACGCGCGCGCGCCGGGCGCGAAAGATAGCGCAATGCGGGGGGAAAATCAGCGGAAATCTGCGCGCGACTGTGGCGAATTCGCATCACACCCGGCGGGGGACGAACGCGCGGGGCGTTCAGTTTCGGTAGAACGGGGAGAAAAACGGCGAGTGCGGAGGATCTTCCTGCGCGCGGGGCGGCGGCATCGGGCGGCCGCCGCGCTCCTCGTTGTAGCGCGCGACGTCGGCGCGGATCGAGCCGGCACGCAGCGGCACGTTGCCGCCGCCCGGCGGGCGCGGCATCTGGCGGGAATCGGCGCTGATCGGACGATACGGGCTTTGCGCGGCGTAATGGCCGTAGGACGGCGTCGGCCGCAGCCCCCAGCGGGAACCGTAGCCGCTCACGCCGCCGCTACGCGCGCCGCCCGGCGGCAGCGTCCGGCGCCACACCGGCGCGTTGCCGGCCGGCTGCCCATATGCGCGCATGTCGCCGCCACCGAAACCGTGACCGAAGCCCTGGCCGCCGCCGAACGCCTGGCCGCCATGCGGCGGCTGCGCGAGCGCGAGCGGCACCAGCAGCGCGCCGAGCACGCCTGCCACCCATCGTCCGACCTTCAGTTTCACCCGTTCCGTCATCATTCAGTGCCTGTTGCCGCCTGCCGCCGGGTGTTTCCGGCCGACGCAAGCCTTTCAGCAGTAATTTATGAGCGCCCCGAAACGGTGTCGAGCCAAAAAGTGTTAGGTCGCGGGCATCGGTGTAACACCATGTTACTGCTAGGTTTTTTCACTTCGGGGCGCAATCGCGGCAGAACATTCTTCTGCCGTTTTGCGCATCGAGCGCCCGTCGCCGGCACCGCCCTCGGATGCAGCCGATTCATCAATCGATTCGCACAATGAATTTGTTTATTGAATGGTCTGCCCGGACAATATCGGCTTCGCGCGCGACACGCGCGCCTGCCGTTTCCGAATCGAGTTTCCCGATGGCCCGTCCCCGTTTCCTTCCCGACAACTTCACGCTCGCGCTCGTCGGCACCGTCGTGCTCGCGAGCCTGCTGCCGTGCCGCGGCCCGGCCGCCCATGCGTTCAATTGGGCGACCAACGTCGCGGTCGGCCTGCTGTTCTTCCTGCACGGCGCGAAGCTGTCGCGCGAAGCCGTCGTCGCGGGCGCCACCCACTGGCGGCTGCATGCGGTCGTGCTGCTCAGCACGTTCGCGCTGTTCCCGCTGCTCGGCCTCGCGCTGAAGCCCGTGCTGCAGCCGCTCGTCACGCCGGCGCTCTACGCCGGCGTGCTCTTTCTGTGCACGCTGCCGTCCACGGTCCAGTCGTCGATCGCGTTCACGTCGATCGCCAAGGGCAACGTGCCGGCCGCCGTGTGCGCGGCGTCCGCGTCCAGCCTGCTCGGGATCTTCGTGACGCCGGCGCTCGTCGGGCTGATGATCACGTCGCAGTCGGCCTCGGCCGCGTCGCCGTGGAGCACCGTCGGGAGCATCGTGATGCAGCTGCTCGTGCCGTTCATCGCCGGCCAGCTGCTGCGGCCCGTGATCGGCCGCTGGATCGAACGCAATCGTGGCGTGCTGCGCTTCGTCGACCAGGGCTCGATCCTGCTCGTCGTCTACGTCGCGTTCAGCGAGGCCGTGAACCAGGGGCTGTGGCACCAGATTCCGGCGCGCGCGCTCGGCGGCCTGCTGGTCGTCAACGTCGTGCTGCTGGTGATCGCGCTGGTGCTGACCACGTTCGTCAGCAAGCGGCTCGGCTTCAACCGCGCCGACCAGATCACGATCATCTTCTGCGGCTCGAAGAAGAGCCTCGCGGCCGGCGTACCGATGGCGAAGGTGATCTTCTCCGCGCAGGCGGTCGGGGCGATCGTGCTGCCGCTGATGCTGTTCCACCAGATCCAGCTGATGGCGTGCGCGGCGCTCGCGCAGCGCTGGGGCGCGCGCGACATGCGCGGCGAGCGCGAAGGCGACGAAGGCGACGAAGGCGCGGCCAACGCTGCACGCGGACGCGAGGCGCTGAGCGCGGGCAAGCGCTGACCGAGACTGCGTGGCCGGCATGGCTGGCCGCGCGGGGGTATTTGCGTCGCTCTGATTCCCCTTTCCGCTTCTCCGCCTTCGCGCCTTCGCGCCTTCTCCGCCTTCTCCGCCTTCTCCGCCTTCTCCGCCTTCTCCGCCTTCTCCGCCTTCTCCGCCTTCTCCGCCTTCTCCGCCTTCTCCGCCTTCTCCGCCTTCTCCGCCTTCTCCGCCTTCTCCGCCTTCTCCGCCTTCTCGGCCTTCTCCGCCTTCTCGGCCTTCTCGGCCACGCCGCCGCCTGTCCACTCCGGACGACGCATGCACCATCGACGTGCATCGCGTCACGAAATCTTCATTCAATTCTCCACGCAAGCTGCCGTTAAAGTCGGGCGTCCCGTCGCCTCGGCCCCTCGCCATGCTCGCGCCCCATCCCGCCCCCTCCGTCGCCCCAACCACGCGCCTGATCGCGGAACGTGCGCTCGCGGCCGTATTCCAGCCGATCGTCGACCTCGGGTCGGGCACGGTCGTCGGTTACGAAGGCCTGATCCGCGGCCCGCGCGGCACGGAGCTCGAGCCGCCGGCCGCGCTGTTCGCGCAGGCCGCCCTTGACGGCACGACCATCGCGCTCGAACAGGCGGCCGCCCTCACCTGCCTCGACGCGTTCGCGGCACTCGGTTGCGACGGCAAGCTGTTCCTCAACTTCAGCGCGGGCACGATCCTGCAACTCGCGCGCGAACGCGAGCGTGCGCGGCAATTGCTCGGACGCGCGCGGGTCGGCGCGCAGCGCATCGTGATCGAGCTGACCGAGCAGACCGCGATGCCGGACGTCGCGCGCATCGGGCCGGCGGTCGCGTCGCTGCGCGACGCCGGCATCCAGTTCGCGCTCGACGACTACGGCACCGCCAGCGCGAGCATGAACCTGTGGCTGCGCCTGCACCCGGACGTCGTGAAGATCGACCGCTTCTTCATCCACGACATCGCGCGTGATCCGCTGAAGTTCGAGGCGGTCAGGGCGATGCAGCACTTCGCGCATGCGAGCGGCGCGAAGCTGATCGCCGAAGGGATCGAGAACGAATGCGACCTGATCGTCGTGCGCGACATGGGCATCTGCTGCGTGCAGGGCTTCCTGCTCGGCCGGCCGGACGCGCAACCGTCGCCGGTCGTCGCGCAGGCCGCGCGCGATGCGATCCGCACCCCGCACATTGCGGTGTTCCCCGGCGCGACGCGCACCGCGCGGCCGAGCGGCACGATCGCCGCGAAGATGCTCGTCCCCGCGCCCGCGCTGCCGCTGGATGCAACCAGCAACGACGTGCTCGACCTGTTCAACCGGATGCCGGCCCTGCATGCAGTCGCGCTCGTCGAAGGCGGGCGGCCAGTCGCGCTCGTGAACCGGCGCGGCTTCATCGACCGCTTCACGCTGCCGTACCACCGCGAGGTGTTCGGAAAGAAGCCGTGCCTGCAGTTCGCGAACGATGCGCCGCTGATGATCGACAACGCGACGTCGGTCGAACAGCTCGCGATGCTGCTCGCGAGCCACGACCAGCGCTACCTCGCGGACGGCTTCGTGATCACCGAGCACGGCCGCTACGTCGGGCTCGGCACTGGCGAGAGCCTCGTGCGCGCGGTGACCGAGATGCGCATCGAGGCCGCGCGCTATGCGAATCCGCTGACGTTCCTGCCCGGCAACATCCCGATCAGCGCCCACATCGAGCGCCTGCTGGCGCGCGACGCCGGCTTCCATGCATGCTACGTCGACCTGAACCAGTTCAAGCCGTTCAACGACCAATACGGCTACTGGCAGGGCGACGAAGTGCTGAAGTTCGCGGCAACGGTGCTGGCCGGCGTGTGTGATCCGCAACGCGACTTTCTCGGGCACGTCGGCGGCGACGATTTCCTCGTGCTGTTCCAGCGCGACGACTGGCACGCGCGCGCGGCCGACGCGATCGCGCGCTTCAACGACGGCGCGCGGCGCTTCTACACGCAGGCCGACCGGCTCGCGGGCGGGCTGCGCGGCGAGGACCGCCACGGCAACCCCGCGTTCTTCGGTTTCGTGACGATGGCGATCGGCGCGGTCGGCGTGCCGGCGGGCGCGAACGGCGCGATGCGCTACGGCAGCGACGAGATCGCGTCGGTCGCGGCGCTCGCGAAGCGGCGCGCGAAACAGCAGCCGGACGGGCTTGCGGTTGTCGATCTCGATGCGGGCCGCGCGGCGCTGCGCGATCGCGGCGGGCCGCCGCACGCGGCAGCGGGCTGAAACGGCGAGGGCGACGGACGCAAGCGCGCCGCCCGGGGGCGCGGACGGCAGCGACGGTGGAGCCGGTGTCGCGCGGCCGTCGGACTCCCCGTAACGGCCTGCCGCTCGCTTCTCTCGCTTCTCTCGCTTCTCTCGCTTCTCTCGCTTCTCTCGCTTCTCTCGCTTCTCTCGCTTCTCCCGCCTCTCCCGCCTCTCCCGCCTCTCCCGCCTCTCCCGCCTCTCCCGCCTCTCCCGCCTCTCCCGCCTCTCCCGCCTCTCCCGCTCTCCCGCTTCTCCCGCTTCTCCCGCTTCTCCCGCCTCTCCCGCCTCTCCCGCCTCTCCCGCTTCTCCCGCTTCTCCCGCTTCTCCCGCTTCTCCCGCTTCTCCCGCTTCTCCCGCTTCTCCCGCTTCTCCCGCTTCTCCCGCTTCTCCCGCTTCTCCCGCTTCTCCCGCTTCTCCCGCTTCTCCCCGCTCAGCCCCGCTTCCCCGCCACCCAGCGCGCCCCTCGCCGACCGGGCAGCCGAACACATGCGCCGCACCTCCGTCTGGCAAAGCCCGATGCCGCGCGATCACCTTGCCTTTTTCGCGCTTTGTTTAGTATTTTTAGTAACGTCGTTTTCGCAGATTAGCGCGCAAAAACCCGTTATTTCCGGGTATTCCCCGGTTATCCGGCCCGAATTTGGCGCTGAGTTTTACTATACAATCGCCGTCAACCTAAACAAACCGGATCCCGAACGATGGGCACCACCATTCGCGACGTGGCGCGGGCGGCAGAGGTCTCGATCGGCACCGTCTCCCGCGCGCTGAAAAACCAGCCGGGCCTGTCGGAAGCCACGCGGGCGCGCATCGTCGAGATCGCGCAGCGGCTCGGCTACGACCCGGCCCAGTTGCGCCCGCGCATCCGCCGGCTCACCTTCCTGCTGCACCGCCAGCACAACCGCTTTCCCGCCAGCCCGTTCTTCTCGCACGTGCTGCACGGCGTCGAGGACGCATGCCGCGAGCGCGGCATCGTGCCGACGCTGCTCACGGTCGGCCCGAATGACGACGTGCTGCGCCAGATGCGCCCGCACGCGCCCGACGCGATCGCGGTAGCCGGCTTCATCGAGCCCGAGACGATCGAGGCCCTCGCCGCGACCGGCCGGCCGCTCGTGCTGATCGACCTGTGGGCGCCCGGCCTGCGCTCGGTGAACATCGACAACGCGACGGGCGCGGCCCTCGCGATGCGTCACCTGCTCGCCATCGGCCGCTCGCGGATCGCGTTCATCGGCGGCTCGGCCGCGCACTTCAGCATCGCGCAGCGCGCGATCGGCTACCGCCGCGCGTTCTTCGAGGCCGGGCGGCTGTTCGATCCCGCATACGAAGTAACGATCGATGCCGGGCTCGACCCCGACACCGGCGCGGCGCGCGCGATGCAGCAGCTGCTCGATGCGCCCGGCCCGCGCCCGGACGCCGTGTTCGCCTACAACGACGCCGCCGCGCTCGCCGCGCAGCGCGTGTGCATCGCGCGCGGCGTGCGGATTCCGGAAGACATCGCGATCGTCGGCTTCGACGATATCCCGGCCGCCGCGCACGCGAACCCGCCGCTCACGACGCTCGCCGTCGACAAGGAAGCGCTCGGCCGCCGCGGCGTCGAACTGCTGCTCGCGGAAGCGCCCGAGCGCACCGAGATCTCCCTGCCCGTCGAACTGATCGTACGGGCCAGCAGCCAGCCCGCCGGCTCACCGGCACTCGATACCGCCACGGTCACCGAATCATGAACATGCCCCCGGTCCAATCCCGCCCGGCCGCGCCGGCCGCCCACGCGCAAGCGGCACCGTTCGTCGCGAGCTTCCGCGATCCGTCGTTCCTGCTGTCGCACGTCGAGGACACGCTGCGCTTCTACGCGCCGAACGCGTTCGACCCGACGGGCGGCTTCTACCATTACTTCCGCGACGACGGCAGCGTCTACAACCGCACGTCGCGGCACCTGGTCAGCAGCTGCCGGTTCGTCTTCAACTACGCGATGGCCTACCGGCATTTCGGCGATCCGCGCCATCTCGAGTACGCGCGCCACGGGCTGCGCTTCCTGCGCGACGCGCACTGGGATGAAACGCTGCAGGGCTACGACTGGGAACTCGACTGGCGCGACGGCGCGAAACGCGCGACGCTCGACGGCACGCGCCACTGCTACGGGCTCGCGTTCGTGCTGCTCGCCGCCGCGCACGCGACGATGGCGGGCATCGACGAAGCGCGCGCGCTGATCGCGTCGACCTACGAGCTCGCCGAGCACCGCTTCTGGGACGCGGCCGCGGGACTCTACGCGGACGATGCGACGCCGAACTGGAACGTGTCGTCGTACCGCGGCCAGAACGCAAACATGCACATGACGGAAGCGCTGCTCGCGGCGTACGAGGCGACGGGCCATCTCACGTATCTCGATCGCGCGGAAAAGCTCGCGACCCACATCACGCAGCGCCAGGCCTCGCTGTCGGGCGGCCTCGTGTGGGAGCACTACCATGCGGACTGGTCGGTCGACTGGGACTACAACAAGGAAGACAGTTCGAACATCTTCCGTCCGTGGGGCTTCCAGCCCGGGCACCAGACCGAATGGGCGAAGCTGCTGCTGATCCTGGAGCGGCACCGCCCGCTCGACTGGCTCGTGCCGCGCGCGACCGAGCTGTTCGACGCGGCGCTCGCGCATGCGTGGGACGCCGATCACGGCGGCCTCTGCTACGGCTTCGGGCCCGACTTCACGATCTGCGACCACAACAAGTATTTCTGGGTGCAGGCGGAAACCTTCGCGGCGGCCGCGATGCTCGGCGCGCGCACCGGCAGCGAGCGCTTCTGGGACTGGTACGACGAGATCTGGCGCTACAGCTGGGCGCATTTCGTCGATCACCGCTATGGCGCGTGGTACCGGATCCTCACCTGCGACAACCGCAAGTACAGCGACGAGAAGAGCCCGGCCGGCAAGACCGACTATCACACGATGGGCGCATGCTACGACGTGCTCGCGACCCTCGCGCGCGCGGCGCGCAGCGAGCCGACGCAATGAGCGGCGGCACCTTTCCGGCCTTCGTGTCGGCGGGCGACATCCTGACCGACATGGTGCGCGCGGGCGACGCGCAGTGGACCTCGGTGCCGGGCGGCGCCGGCTGGAACGTCGCGCGCGCGGTCGCGCGCCTCGGCGTGCCGAGCGCGCTCGCGGGTTCGATCGGCGAGGACTGCTTCTCCGACGTGCTGTGGCGCACGAGCGAGGCCGCCGGCCTCGACCTGCGCTTCCTGCAACGGGTGCCGCGTGCACCGCTGCTCGCGATCGTCCATGAGACGCGGCCGCCCGCATACTTCTTCATCGGCGAAGCGAGTGCGGATCTCGCGTTCGACCCGGCGAAATTGCCGGCCGGCTGGGCCGGCCACGTGAAGTGGGCGCACTTCGGCTGCATCAGCCTTGTGCGCGAACCGCTCGCGGGCACGCTCATGGCGCTCGCGGCCGACCTGCACGCGCGCGGCGTGAAGATCAGTTTCGATCCGAACTACCGGAACCTGATGACGGCCGCGTACCGGCCGACGCTCGAGAAGATGGCCGCGCTCGCCGACCTGATCAAGGTGTCCGACGAGGACCTGCGCCACCTGTTCGGCGGCGACGGCGCCGATGCGGTCGCCGCGGTGCGCGCGCTGAATCCGCGCGCGGCCGTGCTCGTCACGCGCGGCGCGCAGGCGGCCACGCTTTATGCGGACGGCGACGTGCTCGAGGCCAGCCCGCCGCGCGTCGAGGTGGTCGACACCGTCGGCGCGGGCGACGCGTCGATCGGCGGCATGCTGTTCAGCCTGATGGCCGCGCCGCAGCGATCGTGGCGCGAGCATCTCGCGTTCGCGCTCGCGGCGGGCGCCGCCGCGTGCCGGCATACGGGCGCGCACGCGCCGACGCTCGACGAGGTCGTCGCGTTGCTCGAACGGTGACGGGATGATGACGGTGCGCTGATCGGTCGCCGATTCGCGGCGCTGTACATGCTGCGCCGCAGTGCTACGATGAAGTGTCCTATTGCGGGAGAGGCACGATGGACACGAACACGTTCACGAAAGGCATCTACACGGCCAAGGCGCATACGCAGCACGCCGCCAACGGACAGTTCCAGGGTTACGTGATCCTCGCCCGGGACGACGGCGACGAGACGGAGAACATGCGCTACGACGTCCACACGACGAGTCCGAGCGAGGAAGAGGCGTTCGACGAAGCGAAGGCGCTCGCGCACCGGATCCTCGGCGAAATCGAACTGTGATGCGCGAACCGTAACGCGCGAAACCATCACGCGCGCGCCGCGGCCCGGCTGCGGCGCGCCGCCGCATTCGGCAAGGCTCAGAGCAGCCGCGCCACCATCGACACCAGCATCGTCAGCACCAGCGTCGACATGAACGGGAACGGGTAGCGCCGCCCGCCGAGCGTCAGCGTGACGTCGCCCGGCATCCGCCCGATGCCGAGCTTGCCGAGCCACGGCCAGCAGCGCGTCAGGATCATCACCGCGACGAACGACGCCATCAGCCAGCGCAGCATCCCAGGGGCCCGTCCCGTCAGAGCGCGTGCGAGCGGTCGCCGCGCGCGAACGCGTCGAGCGTGCCGTCGATCCCGCGCGAGAACGCGATCACCTTGAACAGCTCGCCCATCTCGGCTTCAGAGATCAGTTTCTGCACCGCGTTCGCCGCAGGCAGGAACTGGTGGATGTCGGACGGATCGATCGCGGCCAGCGCGTCGGTGATGCCCGCGTTCAACAGGAAACGCGCCTGCGACGTGTAGCCGAGGAGATCCGCGCCGGTCGCGACGCCCGCGTCGTAGATGCCGGTGAATTCGACGTGCGCGGTGATGTCCTGCAGCCCCGGGTACAGGAATGCGTCGTCATGCGCGTGGTGGCGGTAGTGGCACATCAGCGTGCCGCGGTCGCGCTGCGGATGGTAGTACTCGTGCGCGGGGAAACCGTAGTCGACCAGTAGCACCGCACCGCGCCCGAGCATCGTGCACACGGTGCGCGTGAACGCCAGCGCGGCTTCGTGCGTCTCGGTCACGTAGCCATCGTCGACATCGAGCGTCGCGAGCACCGGCGGCAGACCGGCCGCGCTGGCGGGCCGGTCGTCGAACACGAACGCGTGCCGCGCGTCGAGCGCGACGCCGCGCTCGAGCCACGCGCCGTCCGCCTTCGCGAAGAGGCGCACCGGCATCGCGTCGAGCACCTCGTTGCCGACCACGACGCCGTCGAAGCGCTCGGGCAGCGCGTCGAGCCAGCGCACCTTCCCGGCGAGCGCCGGCGCGGCCGCCGCGATCGTGTCGCGCTGGCGTTCGCGCAACTCGCCGGACAGGTCGACGATCAGGTATTCGTCGAGTTCGACGCCGAGCGCATCGAGCGCCGCGAGCAGCCCGGCCGCGAGCTTGCCCGTGCCCGCGCCGAACTCCATCACGCGGCGCGTGCCGCTTGCCGCGAGCGCTTGCCCAACCGGATTCGCGAGCGTCTGCGCGAACAGCGGCGACAATTCGGGGGCCGTCACGAAGTCGCTGCCGTCGTCGGCGCGGCGGCCGAACTTGCGCGCGCCGCCGCTGTAATAGCCGAGGCCGGGCGCATACAGCGCGCGTTCCATGAAACGGTCGAACGGCAGCCAGCCGCCGGCCGCCGCGATCTCGTCGCGCAATTGCGCGGCAAGGGTTTCGGACTGCGCGAGCGCGTCAGGGCCGGGAGCAGGTAAACTAGCGGGTTCGTGAGCTTTCGGGTTCATCCCGGCATTGTAAATGACCGTTTCAGCCGATACGTCGACCCCGCGCATCGCGCTCGTCGCCGGCGCGCTGGGCAGCGCGGCCGACGCCGCGTCGCTCGGTCGTGCGCTCGCGACCGGATTCGCGCAGCGCGGCTGGGACGTCGCGCTGCAGCGCAGCCCCGGCGCGCCGAGCGCGGCCGCCGACGCGCTCGGCGCCGAAGTTGCCGCGCACGGCCGCCGTGCAGTCGTGCTCGACGCCGACCTGGCCCTTGAAACCGACGCGGCCGCGCTCGTCGCCGCGTGCGGCGCGGCGCTCGGCCGGCCCGCCTGTGCGGTGTTCGTGAGTGCCTGCGCCGGTACCGACGATGTGCACACCGTAGACGGCGCATCGCTCGGTGCCGCGCTTGCGCGCAACGTGACCGCGCCGCTTGCGCTGGCCCGCGCGCTTGCCGACGCGACGCCCGACGCCGCGCGCGACGACGAGTCGCTGCGCGCGTGCGCGATCCACGTGCTGGATCAGGCCCTGTTTCATCCGGCGCCGGCGCAGCTGTCGCATGCGCTGATGCAGGCCGCGTTGAACCGCGCGACCGCCGCGCTGGCGCTGACGCTCGCGCCGAAGGTGCGCGTCGCGGCGCTCGTGCGCGGCCATGCGCCGCACGCGAACGACATCGCGGCGGCGGCCTGCTATCTCGCGAGCGCGCCCGGCGTCACGGGCGCGACGCTGACCGTCGACGGCGGCGAGCACCTGGTGCCGCCCGCCGCCGGCCCGAATGAATGAACTGCGCGGATCGCGCGGCCTGAATGCCGCCGCCCGCGCCACTTTGCGTGCGCGCACGCCAATTTGACTGGGACGACCATGTTTTCCGCTCTCCTGCACCCCCGCCTCGCGGACTGCCGCAGGCTCTACCTGCGCGACTACGAGGTGCACATCAACATCGGGGCCTTCGAACACGAGAAGCGCGGCGAGCAGCGCGTCGTCATCAACGTCGACCTGTTCGTGCCGCTCGCGCTGTCCACCCCCGTCGACGACCGTCTGCATGAAGTCGTCGACTACGACCTGATGAAGCAGAGCGTCGCGCAATGCGTGGCGCGCGGCCACATCCATCTGCAGGAAACGCTGTGCGACGCGATCGCCGCGAACCTGCTGGCGCACGACGCCGTGCGCGCGGTACGCGTCTGTACCGAGAAACCGGACGCCTATCCGGACTGCGACGCCGTCGGCGTCGAAGTCTTTCGCATCAAGGACGAGGAGCGCGCATGAACGCCCCCCACATGAACGACACGGCGGCCGATGGCGCCGCCATCGAAGCCACCGCCGCCGGCACCGGCCGCCGCGCGCTGACGCGCCGCGAGCAGAAGGAAGCGTACGAGAACAACAAGCTGTTCAAGCGGATCGTGCGCCAGGTCGGCCAGGCGATCGGCGACTACAACATGATCGAGCAGGGCGACAAGGTGATGGTGTGCCTGTCGGGCGGCAAGGACAGCTACGCGATGCTCGACGTGCTGCTGCGCCTGCGCGAGCGCGCGCCGATCGACTTCGACATCGTCGCGGTCAACCTCGACCAGAAGCAGCCCGGCTTCCCGGAACACGTGCTGCCCGAATACTTGACGCAGGTCGGCGTGCCGTTCCACATCGAGAACCAGGATACTTACAGCATCGTCAAGCGGCTCGTGCCCGAAGGCAAGACGACGTGCTCGCTGTGCTCGCGGCTGCGCCGGGGGATCCTGTACCGCGTGGCCGGCGAACTCGGCGCGACCAAGATCGCGCTCGGCCACCACCGCGACGACATCCTGCAGACGCTGCTGCTCAACATGTTCTACGGCGGCAAGCTGAAGGGCATGCCGCCGAAGCTGCAGTCGGACGATGGCAAGAACGTCGTGATCCGCCCGCTCGCGTACGTGAAGGAAACCGATCTCGAGAAATACGCGGAGTTGCGCGAATTTCCGATCATCCCGTGCAATCTGTGCGGCAGCCAGCCGAACCTGAAGCGCGCGGAGATGAAGGCGCTGATCCGCGAATGGGACAAGCGCTTCCCGGGCCGCGTCGACAACATGTTCAGCGCGCTCGCGAACGTCGTGCCGTCGCATCTGATGGATACCGGCCTGTTCCCGTTCGCGTCGTTGCGCGCGACCGGCGAGGCCGATCCGCAGGGCGACATCGCGTTCGACGAGGAGCCGTGTGCGACGGGCGACGACACGTCCACGCCGGGCGCCGCGAAGCCGATCTCGATCGTCCAGTTCGACGACCTGTAATCCGGGTCCGAACACCCGCCGGAACCGCGGCCGCGGCCTCGTTCCGGCGCTGTCGCCCCGCCGCGACAGGCCCGGAACGACGGGGGCCGCATGCTAAAATGGACGGCTTCGAACTCCTCTGACAAGCTGGCGCCATGAATATCGTGATTTTGGCGGCAGGCACCGGCAAGCGCATGCGTTCCGCGCTGCCGAAAGTGCTCCATCCCCTGGCCGGCAGGCCGCTCCTCTCCCACGTCATCGCCACCGCGCGCACGCTGCAGCCGTCGCGGCTCGTCGTCGTGGTCGGTCACGGCGCCGAGCAGGTCCAGGCCGCCGTCGCCGCGCCCGACGTCCAGTTCGCGGTGCAGGCCGAGCAGCTCGGCACGGGCCACGCGGTGCGCCAGGCGCTGCCGCTGCTCGATCCCGCGCAACCGACGCTGGTGCTCTACGGCGACGTGCCGCTCACGCGCGCATCGACGCTGCGGCGCCTCGTCGACGCCGCGCGCGACGGCCGCTACGGGATTCTGACCGTCACGCTCGACGACCCGACCGGCTACGGCCGCATCGTGCGCGACGCGTCCGGCTTCGTCACGCGCATCGTCGAGCAGAAGGACGCGTCGCCCGAGCAATTGAAGATCGCCGAGATCAACACCGGCATCATCGTCACGCCCACCGCGCAGCTGTCGATGTGGCTCGGCGCGCTGAAGAACGAGAACGCGCAGGGCGAGTACTACCTGACCGACGTCGTCGAGCTCGCGATCGAGGCCGGCTTCGAGATCGTCACCGCGCAGCCCGACGAGGAATGGGAAACGCTCGGCGTGAACAGCAAGGCGCAGCTCGCGGAGCTCGAGCGCATCCATCAGCGCAACGTCGCCGATGCGCTGCTCGTCGACGGCGTCACGCTCGCCGATCCGGCGCGGCTCGACGTGCGCGGCACGCTGCGCTGCGGCCGCGACGTGTCGATCGACGTGAACTGCGTGTTCGAAGGCAACGTGACGCTCGCCGACAACGTGACGATCGGCGCGAACTGCGTGATCCGCAACGCGTCGATCGGCGCGGGCACGCGCATCGACGCGTTCACGCATATCGACGGCGCGGAGCTCGGCGCGAACACCGTGATCGGCCCGTACGCGCGGCTGCGTCCGGGCGCGCAGCTCGCGGACGAAGCGCACGTCGGCAACTTCGTCGAGGTGAAGAACGCGGTGCTCGGCCACGGCTCGAAGGCGAACCATCTCACCTACATCGGCGACGCCGACATCGGCGCGCGCGTGAACATCGGCGCGGGCACGATCACCTGCAACTACGACGGCGCGAACAAGTTCCGCACCGTGATCGAGGACGACGTGTTCGTCGGCTCCGACACGCAGCTCGTCGCGCCGGTGCGCGTGGGCCGCGGCGTGACGATCGCGGCCGGCACGACGATCTGGAAGGACGTCGCCGAAGGCGTCCTCGCATTGAACGAAAAGACGCAGACCGCGAAGAGCGGCTACGTCCGCCCGGTCAAGAAGAAGAGCTGAACCTTTAGCGGGCGCCCGGACGGCGCCCGCGTCGACTTACAGGATTGACCATTCATGTGCGGCATTGTCGGCGCAGTTGCGCAGCGTAATATCGTTCCGGTGCTGATCGAAGGATTGCGGCGCCTCGAATACCGTGGCTACGATTCATGCGGCGTCGCCGTGCTCGAGCCTGGCGCGCCGAAGCGCGCGCGCAGCGTCGCGCGCGTCGCCGATCTCGACGCGCAGGTGCGCGAATCGCATCTCGAAGGCGCCACCGGCGTCGCGCACACGCGCTGGGCGACGCACGGCGCGCCCGTCACGCACAACGCGCATCCGATCTTCTCGTCGAACGCGCTCGCGCTGGTGCACAACGGCATCATCGAGAACTTCGAGACGCTGCGCGACGCGCTGCGCGCGAAGGGCTACGAGTTCGTGTCGCAGACCGACACCGAAGTCATCGCGCACCTCGTGCACAGCCTGTATCGCGGCGACCTGTTCGAGGCCGTGCGCGAAGCCGTGCAGCAGCTGCACGGCGCGTATGCGATCGCGGTGACGCACAAGGACCAGCCGCACATCGTCGTCGGCGCGCGCCAGGGTTCGCCGCTCGTCGTCGGCCACGGCGACGGCGAGAACTTCCTCGCATCCGACGCACTGGCGCTGGCCGGCAGCACCGACCGCTTCACGTTCCTCGAGGAAGGCGACGTATGCGAGCTGTCGCTCGACGGCGTGAAGATCGTCGACCGCCACGGCGCGCTCGCGCAGCGCGAGATCCGCGTGGTCAGCGCATACGGCGGCGCGGTCGAGCTGGGCCCGTATCGCCACTTCATGCAAAAGGAAATCTTCGAGCAGCCGCGCGCGATCAGCGACACGGTGCCGCAAACCGAAGCGTTCGACGCAACGCTGTTCGGCGAGGCGGCCCCCGCCGCGTTCGCGGACATCGACAGCCTGCTGATCCTCGCGTGCGGCACGAGCTACTACTCGGGCCTCACCGCGAAGTACTGGCTCGAATCGATCGCGAAAATCCCGACCCAGGTCGAGATCGCGAGCGAATACCGCTACCGCGAGTCGGTGCCGAACCCGCGCCAGCTCGTGCTGGTGATCTCGCAGTCGGGCGAGACGGCCGACACGCTCGCCGCGCTCAAGCACGCGCAGTCGCTCGGCCACACGCATACGCTCGCGGTGTGCAACGTCGCGACGAGCGCGATGGTGCGCCTCACCGAAATGCAGTTCCTGACGCATGCGGGCACCGAGATCGGCGTCGCGTCGACCAAGGCGTTCACGACGCAGCTCGTCGCGCTGTTCGTGCTGGCCGCGACGCTCGGCAAGCTGCGCGGGCACGTCGACGCCGCGCAGGAAGCGCAATTCCTGAAGGAACTGCGCCACCTGCCGGCCGCGCTGAACAGCGTGCTCGCGCTCGAGCCGCAGATCATCGCGTGGTCCGACGAATTCGCCCGCAAGGAAAACGCGCTGTTCCTCGGCCGCGGGCTGCACTACCCGATCGCGCTCGAAGGCGCGCTGAAGCTGAAGGAAATCTCGTACATCCATGCGGAAGCGTATCCGGCGGGCGAACTAAAGCACGGGCCGCTCGCGCTCGTCACGGAAGCGATGCCGGTCGTCACGGTCGCGCCGAACGACACGCTGCTCGAGAAGCTGAAATCGAACATGCAGGAAGTGCGCGCGCGCGGCGGCGAGCTGTATGTGTTCGCGGATGCCGACACGCACATCGTCAACGACGACGGCCTGCACGTGATCCGGATGCCGGAACACTACGGGCAGCTGTCGCCGATCCTGCATGTCGTGCCGCTGCAGCTGCTCGCGTATCACACCGCATGCGCGCGCGGCACCGACGTCGACAAGCCGCGCAACCTCGCGAAGTCGGTGACGGTGGAGTAAGCAATCGGCGCAGCGCGGTCCGGCGCGCCGACGAGACTGACGGAGAGACCATGGTAAGACTGTTTGGATGCGGATTGCTGGCGCTGAGCTTCGCGTCGACGGGCTGGGCGGCCGAGCACTACGTGGAAGTCTGGAATCCGCCCGAGGCGCGGTTGCCGGCGGCGCATGCGCCGGCCCGTACGCTGGATGCCCGTACGCCGGATGCCCGTATGCCGGCAACGCGCCCGGGTGCCGACGCGCACGCCGGCGGCAAGACCGTGGAAAAGCACGCGAGCGTGCAGCCGAAGGCTGCGGTCAAGCCTCACAAGCGCCGCGTCGCACAAGCCGTGAAAACCGCACCGCATCGACCGGCTGCCGCGACGGTCGAAGCACCGGCCGCACCGCGCCCCGTCGCGCAGCCCGCGCCGGGCCGGCTCACGGTGATGCAGCCGGCCATGCCCGACACGCCGCACGCACTCAAGTTTTCGGACATCCCTCGGCAATACACACCGGACGGCAACGTGCTGCGCGTCGGCACGAGCAGCCGATCCGCGGAGGTGACGCGATAATGGAAGCGCAGACCTATCACGGCTACCAGATCTGGGGGCATTCGATCCTGCAGCAGGATGAAATCCTGCAGCCCGAACGCTTCGCGGCCAGTGGCACGATCACGCAGAACAATCGGCTCGTCGAAGCGTCGGGCGTGCTCGGCGTGTTCGATACCGAGGACGAAGCGCGCGAAGCGGGGCTCGAATGGGCCCGCGCATGGATCGACAACCATCGCTGAACGGGCCGCGCGGCTGCGCGCGAGCCGTCAACGCAAAGACAAAGGGGCGTCGCATGACGCCCCTTTCCGCATTCTGCCCCGTCCCGCTCAGGCAACGGGCCGCGGCGGCGGCACCACCGTCCGGGGCCGGCCGACGAGTCGCGCCAGCACGACGATCGCGACCAGCGTGACGACGTACGCAACGATCTGGATCCCCGCCGGACGCGCGGTATAGCCGATCAGCGTATGCAGCGCCTTGCCGACGATGCTTGATTCCTTGAGCAGCCACGACGTATCCCAGACCGCATCGCCCCACGACGGCACGAGGCCGGCGGCCAGCAGGAAGCCGACGCACTGGCTCGCCATGCCCGCCGCGAGCAACACGATCAGCGCGTTGGTGACGGAGAACAGGCGCTTGAGCGGAATCTGCAGCAGGCCCGCATACATCGCGTAGCCAAGCCCGGCGCCGCCCAGCACGCCGAGCAGCCCGCCGGCGATCATCTGCGGCGTCTGCCCCGGATCGCCCGCCGCGATGCCGTACAGGAACAGCACGGCCTCGGAGCCTTCGCGCAGCACCGCGACACCGACGACGATCGCCAACCCCGTCAGCGGCCGGCTGCCGGCCGCGACGGCCCGGCCGACCTCGCCCATGTGCAGCGCCATCTCGCGGCCGTGGCGGCTCATCCAGATGCAGTGCCACGCCAGCATCAGCGTCGCGACGAACATCACGCCGGCGTTGAACACTTCCTGCCCCATGCCGGAGGCCCACTGCGAAATCACGTCGGCGAACGCGGCGATCAGGCCGGCGCCGATCACACCGCCGGCAAGCCCGCCGCCGACCCACCAGCCGCGCGTCGGCACGCCCTTCGTCGCGGCCATCACGATCGAAACCACCAGCGCGGCCTCGAGCACTTCACGAAAGACGATCAGAGCGGTAGACAGCATGGCGATATCCGCTTATTTGACGGTGAGGTGCGTCTTCGACTGCGCTTCGTGATACTCGTCGTGGAACTCGTAGGTGCCGGCCTTCAGCGGCCCGACGAGGATCTCGACCGACTTGCCGGCCGGCACGACCTTCTCCGCCTTGAAATCGTCGCTTTCGAATTCCGCGGGCGTCGCATCGAGGTTCTTCACGACGAACTTCACCTTCTTGCCGGCGGGAATCGTCACGCCGTCCGGCGAAAACTTGTGGTCCTTCAGCGTCAGGTTGACGATATCGTCGGCGGCAAATGCGGACGTTGCAGATGCGCCCAGCAGGGCCAATGCGAAACCGAAAGCGAAGCGATTCATACGGGTAACGAAATGAAATATCGAGGGGAACCGATAGTAAGATCGATTCGCATTTCCCTCTCCGAGTACCCTTACTGGCTTCATGGGCATCGTGCATCATCATGATCACACGCGCCTTGTCGTGCAAGGCTTCGCCAGATTTCGCCGACAATACTCGACCGTCAATCAGGAAAAATTCGGACTGACGTGCAGGGACGAATTGAAATTCGTCTGACTTCAGCTTTACAAAATGCTTGTGCGGTGCCGAGGGCATCGAACGTGCTTGACCTTCCCACCATGGCAAGCTTCATGCTGGTGACGCTTGTCAATCGCCCATCACCCAGGAGAACACGATGGAATTCGAAGTCCAGGACATGACCTGCGGCGGCTGCGCCAACGCCATCACGCGCGCCGTGACGGCAGCAGACCCCACCGCGAAGCTCGACATCGACGTGGCCGCGAAGACGGTCAAGGTGGAATCGGCGCAAGGCGCCGAACGCGTGCAGTCGATCATCGAAGCGGCGGGCTTCCACCCGGCACTGCGCTCGGCCTGACGCGCGCGGGCGCGGCGCCCGCCGGCACCGCGCCCGCACACCGGCCGCGTCAGCGCAGCCGGATCAGCGTCGACTTCAGCTCGGTGTACTTCTCGAGCGCGTGCAACGACTTGTCGCGGCCGTTGCCCGACTGCTTGTAGCCGCCGAACGGGAAGTTCATGTCGCCGCCTTCGTCGTAGCAGTTCACCCACACGGTGCCCGCCCGCAGCCGGCGCGACACGTCGTGCGCGGTCGTCAGGCTGGACGTCCACACCGCCGCCGCGAGCCCGTACTCGGTATCGTTAGCGATCCGAACCGCCTCGTCGACATCGTCGAACACGATCACCGACAGCACGGGGCCGAAGATCTCCTCGCGCGCGATCTTCGCGTCGGGCTTCACTTCGAACACCGTCGGCTCCACGTAGAAGCCGCCGGTCTCCTCCTTCACGCGCGCGCCGCCCGTCACCAGCGTGCCCTCCTTGCGCCCGGCATCGATGTAGCCGAGCACGCGCTCGAGCTGAATCCCGTCGACGATCGCGCCCATCGATACCG
The DNA here is from genome assembly GCF_001718315.1 of Burkholderia diffusa. Taxonomy (NCBI): domain Bacteria; kingdom Pseudomonadati; phylum Pseudomonadota; class Betaproteobacteria; order Burkholderiales; family Burkholderiaceae; genus Burkholderia; species Burkholderia diffusa. The sequence goes on from NZ_CP013362.1 coordinate 3,133,149, forward strand.
CCGGATCGAGCGGGTTGCCCGGCACGTACGCGCGGGCGGCCGCGACCAGCTTCTCGATGAACGCATCCTTGATGTCGCGATGCACGAGCAGGCGCGAGCCGGCCGTGCACATCTCGCCCATGTTGTAGAAGATCGCGCCGGCCGCGGCCTGCGCGGCGCGGTCGAGATCCGGACAATCGGGCAGCACGATGTTCGGCGACTTGCCGCCGAGTTCGAGCCATGCGCGCTTCAGGTTCGACTGCGCGGCGTACTGCATGATCAGCTTGCCGACTGCGGTCGAGCCAGTGAACGCGATGCAGTCGACGTCGCGATGCAGCGCGAGCAGCTTGCCCGGTTCGCCCGCGCCCGGCACGACGTTGAACACGCCGGCCGGGATGCCGGCCTCGTATGCGAGTTGCGCGACACGGATCGCGGTCAGCGGCGATTTCTCCGACGGTTTCAGCACGACGCTGTTGCCGGCCGCGAGCGCCGGGCCGAACTTCCATGCGGCCATCAGGATCGGGAAGTTCCACGGCACGACGGCCGCCACCACGCCGACCGGCTCGCGCGTGACGAGGCCGACGAGATGATGGTCGGCCGGCGCGACTTCGCCGCCGACCTTGTCGATCGCCTCGGCGAACCATTCGACGCAATACGCGGCGCCCGGCACGTCGACCGTCGTGGTATCGCCGATCGGCTTGCCCGCGTCGAGCGTCTCGAGCAGCGACAGTTCGTCGAGATGCTCGCGCATCAGTGCGGCCCAGCGCAGCAGCACGGCCTTGCGCGCGCGCGGGTTCAGTCCGGCCCACACGCCGGCGTCGAACGCGCGGCGCGCGGCCGCGACGGCGGCGTTCACGTCCGCTTCGCCGCAATCGGCCACCTTCGCGAGCACGCGGCCGTCGATCGGGCTCACGCAGTCGAACGTCCTGCCGCCGTGCGCGTCGCGCGACGCGCCGTCGATGAATGCGCGCCCTTCGATCGCGAGCGACGCCGCCTTGTCCTGCCAGTCAGCCAAAGTCAACTTGTTCATCAGGATGCCTCAATTGTCGTGGCATTCGCGCTGCGGCACGCCGCGCAACGGCAAGACTGCCGGCGGCGAATGCGGTGATGCGGGCTCAGAAGGTGGCCGGCGAATTCGCCGACACGACCTCGCAGAGCTGTTCCGCGCTGGGATTGCGAAAACGGTGCGGCAAGCGGCTTTCGAAGTAGTAGCCGTCTCCGGGATCGAGCAGCCAGGTCGCGCCGTCGACGGTGAGCTCGAGCCGGCCCGACACGACCACGCCGCCCTCGTGCCCCGCATGCACGAGCATCTCGGGCCCCGTGTCGGCGAGCGGCTGGTAGATCTCGCGCATGATGCACATGTTGCGATCCTTCACGCCCGCGCCGACGAGATGAAACGCGAGCGCGTCGTTGCCGAGGTTCGGCATCTCGTCACGGCGCGATACGACCGAGCGCGATTCGACGAGTTCGAAGGTGAAGAACTCCGCGAGACTCATCGGAATGCATTCGAGCAGTTTCTTCAGCGAGCCGACCGACGGGCTCACGCGCCCCTGTTCGATCAGCGAGATCGTGCCGTTGGTCACGCCGGCCCGCTTCGCGAGTTCGCGCTGCGACAGACCATGCTTGTTGCGCACGAAACGCAGGCGCTCGGCGACTTCGGTGGACATCGATTCGGTTTCGGACACGATAGGAGTGCGGTGAAAAAGTGAAACGACGCGTTGGACGGCATGACGCAGCCGTTGAATATTCTAATCACTTTATGCCGCACATCAGCGGGGAAAACCCTGAAAGGCGTTCGAAATAATGAACACCTCATGAGCCATTCCATTTGCGAATGTTTTGTTCGGAGTGCCTCGGGAAAGCCCTGACACGAGACCGTCAAAAAACATTTGACGCCGTTTTTGGCTCGTATATGCTGGCTCTCAGGTCAGCGTCATTGACCATTCATCGGCACCGAAAAACGTTATTGCAACGTAGAAATTGATGCCCATCAATGTAAATGACACAGGCCCGGCACCTCGATTATTTTAAACGCCTCGCGCGCTGAAACGATCAGGTGTTCAATACTTTCAACAAACCAGTCGAGTGTAATCGTGAGAGTCCGTGGCCCTCTGGTGAGGTGGGATCGAGGCGATGTGCGAAGTTTGCGCAGCGCTGCTCCCGCTTCCGATGGCAGTTGCGGCTGGCATAGTCCTCGCCTGCTGCATCTGTCGATCTACACCATCCTGTCCCGTCGTTCCGTTCGCCGTCACAACGCCGTTTCCGCGCGCGCGTTCGTGGCCGTCGATACCGACGGAGTCGCTTCGCTGCTGCCATAGCGCCTCTCCTCCTTTTCTTGTCGTTCGTTTCAACTGCCTGCTCGTCAGCCGCGTCATCCGCGCGGTGACGGAACGCGTTCGCGCATCCATTGCCGCGTCGCGCAGCGCAACGAAGCGAACGACAGCCTGACCGTCGCGCGCAGCGCGGATCGCCATGCGAACCCGTTGCGCCCATTCACCAGCGGCCTTGCGCATTTCGCCAGGCCGCGGGGCCGTGTCGCGCCTGCGTTTCGTGATTTTCCCGCGCAATGCACGTCGCAGCCCTATGGACAACTGATTGACGTCATGGAAAGGAAACCCCTCGTCGGCCTCACCGCCGACTTCACGCAGATCGGCGCCCATGCGTCGCATACGGTCGGCGACAAGTACGTCGCGGCGATCGTCGACGGCGCGCACGCGCTCGCGATGGTGCTGCCCGCGCTCGGCGATCGCCAGTCCGTCGACGACGTGCTCGCGACGGTCGACGGACTGTTGTTTACCGGCAGCTATTCGAACGTCGAGCCGCACCTTTACGGCGGCGCGCCGAGCGCGCCCGGCACGAAGCACGATCCCGCACGCGACGCGACGACGCTGCCGCTGCTGCGCGCGGCGATCGTCGCGGGCGTGCCCGTGCTGGCCGTGTGCCGCGGCTTCCAGGAGCTGAACGTCGTCTGCGGCGGCACGCTGCATCAGCGCGTGCACGAAGTGCCGGGCCTCGCCGATCACCGCGAGGACGACGATGCGCCGATGGACACGCAATACGGCCCCGCGCACATCGTGCGCCTGACGCCCGGCGGCCTGCTGCACACGCTCGCCGGCGGCCGCGACGACGTGCACGTGAACTCGCTGCACAAGCAGGGCATCGCGCAGCTCGGTTCGGGCCTCGCCGTCGAAGCCGTCGCACCGGACGGCCTGATCGAGGCCGTCAGCGTCGTCGATGCGCCGGCCTTCGCGCTCGCCGTGCAATGGCACCCGGAATGGCGGCATGCGCATGATCCGCTGTCGAGCGCGATTTTCCGCGCCTTCGGCGATGCATGCCGCATGCGCCGCAACGCCCGCACGCGCGCCGCGGCCGCCGCCGCGCTCGCCTGAGCGCGCCGACCCACATAACGAGAACAGACATGCAAGACATCGAAGACTTTCTGAAGCAGCACCGGATCACCGAAATCGAAGCGATCATTCCCGACATGGCCGGCATCGCGCGCGGCAAGATCACGCCGCGCAACAAGTTCACGTCCGGCGAATCGATGCGGCTGCCGCAGGCCGTGATGGTGCAGACGGTCACCGGCGAGTACCCGGAAGACGGCTCGCTGACCGGCGTGACCGATCCCGACATGGTGTGCGTGCCCGACACGTCGACCATTCGCCTGATTCCGTGGGCCGTCGATCCGACCGCGCAGGTGATTCACGATTGCGTGCATTTCGACGGCTCGCCCGTCGAGATCTCGCCGCGCTACGTGCTGCGCCGCGTGCTCGACCTGTACAAGGCGAAGGGCTGGAAGCCGGTCGTCGCGCCGGAGCTCGAGTTCTACCTGGTCGACATGAACAAGGACCCGGACCTGCCGCTGCGTCCGCCGGTCGGCCGCACGGGTCGCCCCGAGACGGGCCGCCAATCGTATTCGATCGAGGCCGTCAACGAGTTCGACCCGCTGTTCGAGGACATCTACGAGTACTGCGAAGCACAGAACCTCGACATCGATACGCTGATCCACGAAGTCGGCGCCGCGCAGATGGAGATCAACTTCATGCACGGCGACGCGCTGTCGCTTGCCGACCAGGTGTTCCTGTTCAAGCGCACGGTGCGCGAGGCGGCGCTGCGGCACAACATGTATGCGACGTTCATGGCCAAGCCGATGGAGGGCGAACCGGGCTCCGCGATGCACGTGCACCAGAGCATCGTCGACGAGGAGACGGGCCGAAACCTTTTCACGTCGCAGGAAACGGGCGGCGCGACCTCGGTGTTCTACAACTACCTCGCGGGGCTGCAGAAATACACGCCCGCATTGATGCCGATCTTCGCGCCGTACATCAACTCGTACCGCCGGCTGTCGCGCTTCATGGCCGCGCCGATCAACGTGCAGTGGGGCTACGACAACCGCACGGTCGGCTTCCGCATCCCGCATTCCGGGCCGGCCGCGCGCCGCATCGAGAACCGGCTTCCGGGTGTCGACTGCAACCCGTATCTCGCACTCGCCGCGACGCTCGCGGCCGGCTATCTCGGCATGACGCAGCGTCTCGAACCGACCGAGCCGCTCGTGAGCGACGGCTACGACCTGCCGTACCAGCTGCCGCGCAACCTCGAGGAAGGGCTCACGCTGATGGCCGCGTGCGAACCGCTCGGCGAGATTCTCGGCCACAAGTTCCTGAAGGCGTATTTCGCGCTGAAGGAAACCGAATACGAAGCGTTCTTCCGCGTAATCAGCTCGTGGGAACGCCGCCATCTGCTGCTGCACGTCTGAGCGTGCACACGACCGAATACGGAATCACGGAGGAAACATGACTTACCGCAACGAATCTGCATGGATCCAGCCGGCCGCCCCGGCCGCCGCACCGCGCACGACGCAGGCACGCTCGAGTGCCGAATACCGCGCGCTCGACGCCGCGCACCACATCCACCCGTTTTCCGACATGGGTGCGCTCAATCGCGCGGGCAGCCGCGTGATCGTGAAAGCCGACGGCGTCTACCTGTGGGACTCCGACGGCAACAAGGTCATCGACGGGATGGCCGGCCTCTGGTGCGTGAACGTCGGCTACGGCCGCAAGGAGCTCGCCGATGCCGCATATCGCCAGATCCAGGAACTGCCGTTCTACAACACGTTCTTCAAGACCACGCACCCGCCGGTGATCGAACTGTCAGCGATGCTCGCCGAAGTCACGCCGGCCGGCTTCAACCACTTCTTCTATTGCAACAGCGGCTCGGAAGGCAACGACACGGTGCTGCGTCTCGTGCATCAGTACTGGCGCGTGCAGGGCAAGCCGCAGAAGAAGTATGTGATCTCGCGCAAGAACGGCTATCACGGTTCGACGATCGCCGGCGGCACGCTCGGCGGGATGGGCTACATGCACGAGCAGATGCCGTCGAAGGTCGAGCACATCGTGCACATCGACCAGCCGTACTTCTTCGGCGAAGCGCAAGCCGGCGAGACGCCCGAGGCGTTCGGCCTCGCGCGCGCGCAGCAGCTCGAGGCGAAGATTCTCGAACTCGGCGCGGAGAACGTTGCCGCGTTCATCGGCGAGCCGTTCCAGGGCGCGGGCGGCGTGATTTTCCCGCCGTCGACGTACTGGCCGGAAATCCAGCGGATCTGCCGCAAGTACGACATCCTGCTGGTGGCCGACGAAGTGATCGGCGGCTTCGGCCGCACCGGCGAATGGTTCGCGCATCAGCACTTCGGCTTCGAGCCGGACCTCATCACGATGGCCAAGGGCCTGACGTCGGGCTACGTGCCGATGGGCGCGGTGGGCATCCACGAGCGCATCGCGCGCCCGATCATCGACAACGGCGAATTCAATCACGGCCTCACGTACTCGGGCCATCCGGTCGCGGCGGCGGTGGCGGTCGCGAACCTGAAGCTGCTGCGCGACGAAGGAATCGTCGAGCGCGTGAAGCACGACACGGGCCCGTACTTCCAGGCGCTGATGCGCGAAACCTTCGCGCGTCACCCGATCGTCGGCGAAGTGCACGGCCACGGAATGGTCGCGAGCCTGCAGCTCGCCGAGTCGCCCGCCGAACGCCGCCGCTTCGCGAACGGCGGCGACGTCGGCACGATCTGCCGCGACTTCTGCTTCAACGGCAACCTGATCATGCGTGCGACCGGCGACCGGATGCTGCTGTCGCCGCCGCTCGTGATCTCGCGTCAGGAAATCGATGAACTCGTATCGAAGGCGAAGAAGGCCGTCGATGCGACCGCCCAGCAACTGGGCCTTTCGTAACGACTTTGCCTACAGGCGTGCGGCGGGCGCCGCACGCCACCATAACCAGGGGAATTCCACCATGCGTGCCTGCTTTCTTCGCCAAGCCTGTTCCGTCGCGGCCCTTGCCGCCGCGGCCGCGTTCACGTCGGTCGCCAGCCCGTCGGCGCATGCCGACGAGCTGAACGTCTACAACTGGTCCGACTACATCGCACCCGACACGATCCCGAATTTCCAGAAGCAGACGGGCATCCACGTCAAGTACGACAACTACGACAGCGACGACACGCTGCAGGCGAAGCTGCTGGCGGGCAGCTCGGGCTATGACATCGTCGTGCCGACCTCGAACTACATGGCCAAGCAGATCCAGGCCGGCGTGTACCAGAAGCTCGACAAATCGAAGATCCCGAATCTCGCGAACCTCGACCCGCTGCTGATGAAGATGATCGCGGATGCCGACCCGGGCAACCAGTACGGCGTTCCGTGGGCCTACGGCACGGACGGCATTGGCTACAACGCGCAGGCGGTGAAGAAGGCGCTCGGCGACAAGGCGCCCGTCGACAGCTGGGCACTGGTGTTCGACCCGGCCAACATGGAAAAGCTGAAAAGCTGCGGCGTGTCGTTCCTCGACCAGGCCGTCGACGTGTTCGCCGCGACGCTGCAATACATGGGCAAGGATCCGAACAGCAAGAATCCCGGCGACTACCAGGCTGCATTCGAAGTCCTGAAGAAAGTTCGTCCGTACATCACCCAGTTCAACTCGTCCGGCTACATCAACGACCTCGCGAACAACGACGTGTGCGTCGCGCTCGGCTGGTCGGGCGACATCGGCATCGCGCACCGCCGCTCGTCGGAGGCGAAGCGCTCGTACGACATCAAGTTCGCGAACCCGAAGGAAGGCGGCCTGCTGTGGTTCGACGTGATGGTGATCCCGAAGGACGCGCCGCACCCCGAGGCCGCGCTCAAGTGGATCAACTACGTGTCCGATCCGAAGGTCAACGCGGCGATCACCAACACGGTGTTCTACCCGACCGCGAACAAGGCCGCGCATCAATTCGTCACGCCGGCCGTCGCGCAGGATCCGACCGTCTATCCGCCCGAAGACGTACTGAAGAAGATGGTGCTGATGAAGCCGATGCCGGCCGACATCCTGCGCCTCGAGAACCGTCTGTGGGCGCAGCTGAAAACCGGCCACTGATCGCCATGCATCACGGCGGCGCAGGCATCGCTCCACGCCTCGCCGCCTGAGATACGCGGACCTGCGTCCGCCCGCGCGCACCGCGCGCACTGTTCCATCCGGCATGAGCCGTTGTCCGCGAGTCGCGTTGCGCGCCTCGCGCGGGGACGCTCACGCCCGCAATCCGTGAAGAACGAATGGTGACTCCCATGCAATCGATACCCTCTTCCGCTGCCGCACGCCAGACCCAACCGGCCGCCACGGCCCGCACCAGGAACGACGCCTTCGTACGCATCGAAAACGTCGTGAAGAAGTTCGGCGACAGCACGGCCGTCGACAACGTCAACCTGACGATCGCGAAGAACGAGCTGTTCGCGCTGCTCGGCAGCTCGGGCTGCGGCAAGTCGACGCTCTTGCGCATGCTCGCCGGGCTCGAGACGGCCACCTCCGGCAAGATCTTCGTCGACGGCGAGGACCTTGCGTCGCTGCCGCCGTACCGCCGGCCGGTGAACATGATGTTCCAGTCGTACGCGCTGTTTCCGCACATGTCGGTCGAGTCGAACGTCGCGTTCGGACTCAAGCAGGAAGGCACGCCGAAGAACGAAATCAGGGAACGCGTGGCCGACGCCCTCGCGCTCGTGCAGATGAGCAAGTACGCGAAGCGCAAGCCGCATCAGCTGTCGGGCGGCCAGCAGCAGCGCGTCGCGCTCGCCCGCTCGCTGGTCAAGCGTCCGAAGCTGCTGCTGCTCGACGAGCCGATGTCCGCGCTCGACAAGAAAATCCGCCAGAAGACCCAGCTCGAACTCGTGAACATCATCGAGAAAGTCGACGTGACCTGCGTGATGGTCACGCACGACCAGGAAGAAGCGATGACGATGGCGAGCCGCCTCGCGGTGATGAGCGAAGGCAAGATCGTGCAGATCGGCACGCCGGGCGAAGTGTACGAATACCCGAACAGCCGCTTCTCGGCCGAGTTCATCGGCTCGACGAACCTGTTCGAAGGCCGCGTGGTCGAGGACGAACCCGATCACATCTTCGTCGAAAGCGACGATCTCGAAGCACGGATGTACGTGAGCCACGGCGTGACCGGCCCGCTCGGCATGCCGGTCGGCATCTCGGTGCGCCCGGAGCGCGTGCACGTGTCGCGCGAGAAACCCGGCTCGCATCACAACTGGGCGCGCGGCGTCGTCACCGACATCGCGTACATGGGCGCGTACTCGCTGTACCACGTGCGTCTGCCGAGCGGCAAGACGGTGGTGTCGAACCTGTCGAGCTCGCACCTGATGCACGACAGCGCACCGGCGTGGAACGACGACGTGTTCGTGTCGTGGTCGCCGGCCAGCGGCGTCGTGCTGACGCAGTGAGGGCGACATGATGAGAACTTCCGCTTCCACCCCGTCCGCGCCGGTGCCGACCGGTGCGACCGCCACGACCCAGGCCGCCAAACGCCGCAGCCGCTTCGCCGCGCTGTCGCGCTTCCTGCCGTCGGGCCGCGGCATCGCGATCGGCGTGCCGTTCCTGTGGCTCACGATCTTCTTCGCGCTGCCGTTCGTGCTGGTGTTCAAGATCAGCTTCGCCGACCAGGTGATGGGCATTCCGCCGTACACGTCGCTTGTCGAGATCAAGGACGGCGTCGTGCACTTCGCGCTGCAGCTGTCGCACTACGCGTTCCTGCTGCAGGACGACCTGTACATCGCGACCTACCTCAGCTCGCTGAAGATGGCCGCCGTGTCGACGCTGCTCTGTCTGCTGATCGGTTACCCGATGGCGTACTACATCGCGCGCTCGGAGCCGGGCCGGCGCAACGTACTGATGATGGCCGTGATGTTGCCGTTCTGGACGTCGTTCCTGATCCGCGTGTACGCATGGATCGGCATCCTGAAGGATGACGGCCTGCTGAACCATGCGCTGATCGCGCTGGGCATCATCCACACGCCGCTGCGCCTTTATCACAGCGACGCGGGCGTCTACATCGGGATGGTCTATTCGTACCTGCCGTTCATGGTGATGCCGCTGTATGCGCACCTCGTGAAGATGGACCTGACGCTGCTCGAGGCCGCGTACGACCTGGGCGCCAAGCCGTGGGTCGCGTTCACGCGCATCACGTTGCCGCTGTCGAAGAACGGGATCATCGCCGGCAGCCTGCTGGTGTTCATCCCGGCGGTCGGCGAATACGTGATTCCCGAGCTGCTCGGCGGCGCCGACACGCTGATGATCGGCCGCGTGATGTGGGATGAATTCTTCAACAACATGGACTGGCCGATGGCGTCCGCGGTGACGGTCGCGATGGTGCTGCTGTTGCTGGTGCCGATGGCGCTGTTCCAGTACTACCAGGTCAAGGAACTGGAGGAAGCGAAATGATCAAGCCGAGCAAACCGCTGTCGACGGGCGTTCTCGCCTTCGGCTTCCTGTTCCTGTACATCCCGATCATCAGCCTGGTCGTGTACTCGTTCAACGAGTCGAAGCTGGTGACGGTGTGGTCGGGCTTCTCGCTGAAGTGGTACGCGGCGCTGTTGCAGGACGACGAGCTGCTCACGGCCGCGTGGCTGTCGCTGAAGATCGGCCTGCTGACGGCCACCGCGTCGGTCGCGATCGGCACGTGGGCGGGCTTCGTGCTCGCGCGCTTCGGCCGCTTCAAGGGCTTCACGCTGTACACCGGAATGATCAACGCGCCGCTGGTGATTCCGGAGGTGATCCAGGGGATCTCGCTGCTGCTGCTGTTCGTCGCGCTGGAGCAGATGTTCGGGTGGCCGAAGGGTCGCGGGATGGTGACGATCTGGATCGGCCACGTGATGCTGTGCGTGTCGTACGTGGCGATCATCGTGCAGTCGCGCGTGAAGGAGATGAACAAGTCGCTGGAGGAAGCCGCGCTCGATCTCGGCGCGACGCCGCTGAAGGTGTTCTTCGTGGTGACGCTGCCGCTGATCTCGCAGGCGCTGCTGTCCGGGTGGCTGCTGTCGTTCACGCTGTCGATCGACGACCTGGTGCTGTCGGCGTTCCTGTCGGGGCCGGGCTCGACGACGCTGCCGCTGGTGGTGTTCTCGCGCGTGCGTCTCGGCCTGAATCCGGAGATGAACGCGCTCGCGACGCTGTTCATCACCGCGGTGACGATCGGCGTGATCGTCGTGAACCAGATGATGATCGCGCGCGAACGGCGCCGGGTGGCCGACATGAAGGCGGCGTTCGCGGCGGCCTGACTCCCCTCTTCCCTTTCCATCGATAACAAGACCCGCGCGCCGCGTGATGCGGCGCGCGAACCGATCACACATTGACAGGCGCACGACAAGGAGAATCCGCAATGAAGAAGAAACTGATCTGCCTGCTGGTGGCCGGCGCGTTGCCGGGCATCGCGCTGGCCGACTCGACTTCCGCCGAAATCAAGGCACTGCAGGCGCAGGTCGCCGCGCTGCAGAAGCAGATGAAGGCCATGCAGGCGCAGCTCGCCGCGAAGCCGGGCGGCGCGCCGCTCGCGCAGGCCGGCGCGACGGCTTCCGCGAAGCCGGCAATCGTGGCCGCCGATCCGTCCTCGCCGGACTACGGCCGCGCCCAGGCCACGCTGACCAACGACGAAGTCAGCGAAATGAAGCAGCAGATCGCGAACCAGCAGCTGAAGGTCGACTCGCTGACGGACGCGGCCAACACCGGGCCGCTCGCGGGCCTGTCGGTCACCGGCTACATCGACCCGACCTACATCTACAACCGCGCGGCCGGCACGTCGTCGTTCCTGTTCGCGAACCATGAAAACGCGTACAACTACTTCAACAGCACGTTCGGCGATCTGTACCTCGACATCAAGAAGACCTTCGGCGTCGGCCCGATGGCGCCGTCTGCGGAGATCACGCTGATGCCGAACCGCGGCAACGGCATCACGCTGCTGCAGAACTCGCGCGGCTCGATCACCGACAACCTGCTGAACACGGCGGTCGTCAACGTACCGATCACGGCCGAGACGACGCTGGTCGCCGGCTTGATCCCGAGCTTCGGCGGCTACGAGGTGCAGCAGTCGAACCAGATGCTCACGCTCACGCACAACCTGCTGTACGATTTCTCGGATCCGGGCAGCTACGTCGGCGTCGGCGCGAACTACACGAAGGGCAACTGGGCGTGGAAGTTCTTCCTCGGCAACGAGCAGTACCGCACGTACGGTTCGGTCACGCAGACGGGCACCAATGCGCTCGGCGATCCGATCAGCACCAGCAACAAGGTGCCGACCTTCACGGCACGCGCGGACTACACGTGGTCGAGCGCGCTCGATATCGGCGGGTCGTTCAACATCGGGCGGCAGACGCTGGCGAGCGCGATCGATGCGAACGGCGTCGTCCACTACGGCCCGGGCGGCGCGGCACCGAGCGCCTATGGTTCGTTCTTCTTCGGCGAACTCGACGCGACCTACACGCTCGCCGACGTTCAGTACAACGCCGAAGTCGACTACGGCCGGCAGCAGCATGCGGCGTTCAACGGCGGGCTCGCGCAGTGGTACGGCCTGTCGCTGCTCGCGCACCGCAAGTTCAACGCGCCGGTGGTCGGCCGCATGGGCGTGACGCTGCGCTACGACCTGCTCGCCAACACGAAGAACGGCGGCGGCGGCGGCGGCATCGCGCTGAACGGCAACGGGATGGATCCGAACAACGGCTTCGGCGTCGATGCGGACTGCCTGGCGATGTCGCAGGCCGGCGGCGGCCTGGGCTTCGAGTGCAAGGGCGCGGTGCGCCAGGACGTCGCGCTCGACCTGCTGTTCTATCCGACCCAGCAGATCACCGTGAAGGTCGAATACCGGCACGACTGGGCGAACAACAAGGTGTTCCTGCGCAACGACGGCTCGTACGGCAAGTCCAACGACCTGCTCGCGACGCAGTTCATCTATTCGTTCTGATGCGAGCCGCGCGGGACGCCGTGCCGCGCGCACGGCGTCCCGCATCGTTTCACCCGGCCGGATCGCGATGCGCCGCGCACCGCGATCCGGCCGCCTTCGACGGAGCCAGTTTGATGACGCAGTCTTTCACCCGCCGCGCCGACGCGCTGGCGCGCGACTCGTACTACGAAGCGACCGCCACGCGGCCCGTGGTCGACGACCCCGTGCTGGAGGACGCGATCGACGTCGACGTGTGCGTGATCGGCGCGGGCTTCGCGGGACTCTCGACGGCGCTCGATTGCCGTGCGCGCGGGCTGTCGGTCGCCGTGATCGATGCGCACCGGCCCGGCTGGGGCGCGTCGGGCCGCAATGGCGGCCAGGCAATCACGGGCTTCGCGAAAGACGAGGTGATCGAGCGGCAGCTCGGCGCCGCCGGCGCGCGTGCCGCGTGGTCGCTGTCGCTCGACGGCGTCGCGCTGATCGCCGAGCGGATCGCGCGCCACGGCATCGATTGCGATTTCACGCGCGGCTACCTGACGGTCGCGACGAAGCCGCGCCGCATCGGCGACCTGCGCGCATGGATGGATGCCGCGACGTCGCGCTGGGGCCATCCGTCGCTGTCGTGGCTCGACACCGACGCGATTCGCGCGCGCATCGCGTCGTCCCGCTATCTGGCGGGTGTCTACGATCCGCTGTCGGGCCACCTGCATCCGCTCAAGTATTGCCTCGGCCTCGCGGATGCCGCGCGCCGCGAGGGCGTCGCACTCCATGCGCATACGCCCGCGCTCGAGGTCGTGCGCGGCGCGCGGCCGGTCGTGCGCACGCCGTCGGGCGAAGTGCGCTGCCGCTTCGTCGTGTCGTGCTGCAACGCGGGCCCCGGCGGCATCCTGCCCGCCGCCACCGCCGCGCGCATCGCACCGATCGCGTCGTACATCATCGCGACCGAACCGCTCGGCCGCGCGCGGGCCGACGCGCTGATCGCGCAGCGCGAAGCCGTATGCGACAACAACTTCTTCCTCGACTATTTCCGGTTGTCGGCCGACCATCGCATGCTGTTCGGCGGCCGCGCGAACTCCGCGGGCGCGTCGCCCGACACGCTCGCGGAGACGATCCGTCAGCGCATGGTCGGGGTGTTTCCGCAGCTCGCCGACGTGCGCGTCGACCACGCGTGGGGCGGCTTCGTCGACGTCACGCGCAACCGTGCGCCCGACTTCGGCGCGCTCGATCCGAACTTTTTCTACGTCCAGGGCTTCAGCGGGCACGGCGTCGCGCTGACGGGCATCGCCGGACGTGCGATTGCCGGCGCGATCGCGGGCGACACGCGCGCGTTCGACCTGTTCGCGCAACTGCGCCACCGGCGCTTTCCCGGCGGCGACGCGTGGCGGCAGCCCGCGCTCGAACTCGGGATGCTGTATCACCGCATGCGCGAGCTGTTCTGAACCTCATTCATTCGTTTTCCTGATCATGCAGACATTCGCCAACCAGCCGCACGTCGCGTCGTACTATGCGGCGACCGCCAACGATGCGACCCGCCATGCGCCGCTCGCCGGTGCGACCGACGCCGACGTATGCGTGATCGGCGCGGGCCTCACCGGTTTGTCCGCCGCGCTCAACCTTGCCGAGCGCGGCCATTCGGTGACCGTGCTCGAGGCATCGCGGGTCGGATGGGCGGCGAGCGGGCGCAATGGCGGCCAGCTGATCGGCGGCTTTGCATGCGACATCGATACGTTCGGCAATTTCATGCCGGAAGGCGACGTGAAGCGAATCTGGGACATGGGGCTCGAAACGCTGTCGCTCGTGAAGTCGCGCATCGCACGGCACGACATCGACTGCGCGCTGGCACCCGGCTACCTGACCGCCGCGAATACCGAGCGCGACGCGGACGGGCTCAAGCGCTGGCGCGACGAGGCCGCGAAGCGCTTCGGCTACGATCGCTTCCATTTCGTCGAAGCGGACGAGCTCGGCGACTACGTGCAGTCGGCACGTTATCGCGGCGGCCTGTACGACCCCGACAGCGGCCACCTGCATCCGCTGAACTACACGCTCGGGCTCGCGCGAGCGGCCACCGACGCAGGTGTGCGGATTCACGAGGACAGTTGCGTGACGCGCGTGCGCGACGTGTCGGGCGGCCACATCGTCGAGACTGGCGGCGGGCATGTGCGCGCGCGCTTCGTCGTGCTCGCGTGCAATACGTACGTCGGCACGCTCGCGCCCGCGCTGGCGAAGAAGATCATGCCGGTCGGCACCTACGTGATCGCCACCGAGCCGCTCGGCGAAGCGCGCGCCGCCGCGCTGATGCCTGCGCGCGCGGCGATCTGCGACAGCCGCTTCGTGCTCGACTATTTCCGGCCGGCGCCCGACACGCGGCTCGTGTGGGGCGGCAAGGTCAGCTATTCGACCCGGGAACCGCGCGATCTCGCGGCGGCGATGCGCGCGGACATGCTCAAGACATTCCCGCAGCTCGCGGACGTCAAGGTCGACTACGCATGGGGCGGCTTCGTCGACATCACGATGAACCGCGCGCCGCACTTCGGGCGCGTCGCGCCGACGATGTATTTCGCGCAGGGTTTCTCGGGGCACGGCGTGAACACGACCGCGCTCGCGGGCAAGCTGATCGCCGAGGCGATCGACGGACAGGCGAGCCGCTTCGACCTGTTCGGCAAGATCAGGCATCGCGACTTTCCCGGTGGCGCGACGCTGCGCACGCCGGCGCTGGTGCTTGCGATGAGCTGGTACCGGCTGCTCGACGCGTTCGGTGTGCATTGAGCAACGGCACACGCGGACGAACGAGCGATGCAAAACGGCCGCGCATGAACTGACCCCACGAAGTTGGACGGTTAAAATCTAAGCGGCCAAGGGCTGAGTCCTGTATTGCACGGGACTCAGCCCATTTAATTTCAGCTTGATGCGTTCGTGGTTGTAGTAGTGAATGTAGCGGCTCAACGCATCTCGCAACTGCTCCACGTTCGCAAAGCGCGCCAGCCGATAGCACTCGGATTTCAGCGTGCCGAAGAAGCTCTCCATGGCTGCGTTATCAAGGCAGTTGCCTCTGCGCGACATGCTCTGGGTGAGCGCATGCTGCTTCAACAACCGACGGTAGGCGGGCATCTGATACTGCCAGCCTTGATCCGAATGCAGTAACGGCCGTCCTTCATCATCGAGCTTGGCCACCGCCTTCTTCAACATGCCGCTGACCAACTCGAAGCTCGGGCGCTCATCCATTTGGTAAGCGACGATCTCCCCGTTGTACAAGTCCATCACCGGCGACAGATAGAGCTTTGGGCCCCCTACATTGAATTCGGTCACGTCGGTCACCCACTTCTGATTCGGGCGTTCAGCATCAAACTGCCGCCGCAGTAGATTTGGGGCAACGCGGCCGACTTCGCCTCGCCAGGAACGATATCTCTTCGGGCGTACCAGAGATTTCAACTGCAGTTGTCCCATCAACCGCTGCACGGTCTTGTGATTGATCGCGTGTCCCGCTTGCCGGATCACTGTCGTGATTCGCCGATAGCCGTAACGGCCCTTGTGGTGGTCGTACACGCTCCGGATCTTCACTTTGAGATCCGCATACCGATCGCCAGCATCCAATACCTTGAGTTGGTAATAGAACGTGCTGCGTGCCAGACCTGCCGCCTTCAGTAACGCGGCTACCGGATGGCATTGCCTAAGCTCACGTATTATTTGCGTTTTTTCCTGGGCGCTGTCTGCTTCTTTGATTGCAGCAGCGCATCGAGCTTTTTTAGGTATGCCACCTCCGCTCGCAAATACACGATTTCCTTGAGCAGTTCCTCGCGGCTCGGCTCTTTCTGCACGGTATCGTCGAGGGATTTCGGTGGTGGTGAGGTGGTCATTTTCGGGGGGCTGACCTGCTCCCCGCGTTTAGTACGGTGACGGTGTAGAGTCCGTTCCAGAGAGGAACGGCAATGAAAAAGCGATTCACCGAAGAACAGATCATCGGTATCTTGAAGGAAGCCGAGGCTGGCCTGAAGCCGGCGGAGCTGTGTCGCAAGTACGGCATCTCGGAAGCGACCTACTACAACTGGAAAGCGAAGTTCGGCGGGATGACGGTCTCCGAAGCGCAGCGCCTGAAGGAACTGGAGCAGGAGAATAGTAAGCTCAAGCGTCTGTTGGCCGAATCGATGCTCGACAACGCCGCGCTGAAGGACTTGCTGGCTCGAAAGTAGCAAGCCCGCAGGCCAAGCGCGAAGCGGTCCGGATATTGATGACCGAACGTGCCATGGGTGTTACCCGGGCCTGCGGGCTGGTAGGGATTTCGCGCTCTCTGTTCTATTACGAATCACGCCGCCGAGTTGACGACGAAGTGCTGACTGGCCGGATGATGGCCATCGCCGCGCAGAAGCGCCGCTACGGCTATCGCCGGATTCACGTGCTGTTGCAGCGGGATGGCTACTTCGTCAATCACAAGCGTATCTGGCGCCTGTACACCAAGGCGGGACTGAGTGTGCGCAAGCGGCGACGCAAGCGTATTGCGGCTGTCGAGCGCACGCCGCTACCGTTACCAACAGGCCCGAATCAGAGCTGGTCGATGGACTTCGTTTCTGACGGGCTGGCCTATGGTCGGCGGTTTCGATGCCTGAACGTGGTCGACGACTACACGCGCGAGTGCTTGGCCATCGAGGTCGATACTTCATTGCCGGGCCTACGCGTTCAGCAAGTGCTCGAGCGGCTCAAGGAGATGCGAGGCTTACCCGCATCCATCACGGTCGACAACGGGCCGGAGTTCGCTGGTAAGGTGCTGGATGCATGGGCCTACGAAGCCGGTGTCACGCTGTCGTTCATCAGGCCTGGCAAGCCGGTGGAGAATGCCTATATCGAGAGCTTCAACGGTCGCTTCCGCGACGAATGCCTGAACGAGCACTGGTTCGTCTCAATGCGCCACGCCAAGCGGCTGATTGAGGAATGGCGTATCGAGTACAACACCGAGCGGCCTCATAGTTCGCTCGGCTATCTGACGCCTGCGCAGTTCGCCCGGGCGCACGACGCGAAGCAGCAGTTTTTAACTTCGGACTCTAACTGCAGTTCGGACTAAAACCGGGGGCAGGTCAGGGCGCCCTCGGCGACGAGGCGCCAACGCATCTATACCGCCCTCATGATACAGACGCTCCCAGATCGGGATGCTTCGTTCATTGCGGATGCCGAATAGCGCTGCCACCTGCGCATACGACAGCTCATCGCGCCGCATCCGCTGAAGGACTGACAACTTGAATCGCGCGTCGTAGTGGCTGTGCTTCTTGCTCAGTCCGTCTTCGCCATGCTCGCGATAGCTCGCCACCCAACGTCGCACCATCGTCCTGCCCACTCCGTAACGGTGAGCAAGTGTCTTGGTGCCGGCCTCTCCAGCCAGGTACGCCTGAACCACTCGACGCCGAAAACGTTCGTCGTACTTCGTCATGAAAAACACCCCAAAGGTTGGATCTAGTCCAACTTTTGGGCTGCAGTTCAGCATGCGCGGCCGTTTCATCGAGTCCCGCAGCTTCGGCAGGGCGGACCGTCGAGCATCCTGCCGGCCCCGCCGAAGCAAACGCAGGCAGCGGTCAGTCGGTTCCGTACTTCGGTGAGCGCGGCCCGTACAGCAGCCCGTTCGGCGGCCCGGCGGACAGCAGCCTGCTGCTGGTCAAACCGGCCACGTCGTGTGCTTCGTCCGTCAACGAATGCGCGATCTGCTTGACGGCCGCCTGCACCAGCATCCCGACGACCCCGAACGCGTTGACGCTCATGTTGTTGCCGACTTCCTTGCCCGTCGCGCGGCCCTCGCCCTGCCACAGCACGTCGCCGGTCTTCAGGTCGACGAGCTTCGCCGACGCCGCGACGATTGTCGTGCTGTCCACTACCTGATAGACGGAGCCGTATTGCGTGACTTTCGCGTAGAGCGCGGCGTCCGCGCCGAAGATCTCGCGCAGCTTCGCCGGCGACGTGCCCTGGATCTCCGCGGCGTTGGTGAGGCCGTTTTGCTTGAACGTCTCGTCCATCACTGCGACCGGCACCACGTAGTAGCCCGACTCGGCCAGCGGCTGCGTCATCTGCGAGAGCACGCCGTAGGTCGCGCCGACATCCGTCGTCTCGTTGAGCGGCGGCAGCACGAGGATGGAGCGCGGCTGGCTTTTCTTGAAAGCCGTGTAGTCGGGACGTTTGACGGGCTGCGCGCACGCGCTCAGCAGCGCGACGATCGACAGCACGGACAGCAGCTTGAATGAAAGTGTCTTGATCATGGCGGGCACGTCACTGTTTGGCGGGAGTCGGATCGGCGCTCTTCTGGCCGGCGATCGTCTGGCCGGCGGCCGACGCGTTCGCGGGCTTCGTGCCGCCGGCTTTCTTCTTCAGCAGGAAATCCATGTACTGCGCGGATTCCGGAAAGAGCGCCTTCTCGGCCTCGAATTCCTGCCCGGCCTGCTGTTCGCTGCCGACGCTCGCGTAGAGCATCCCGAGGTGCGCGTGGAAGCCGGGCGGCGGCTTGTTGCCCTTCGCGCGAATGTCCTGCAGCGCCTTCTCGAGCGCGTCGATCTGCTGCTGCGGCGACTCCTGGCCCTTGAAGTATTCGTACACCTGCAGCTGGTAGCCGTTCCATTGATAGAGCGGCGGCGTGGTCGGCGCCGCACAGCCCGCGAGCAGCATGGCGGCTGCCGTGGCCGGCAGCCAGATTCCCCGTTTCATGGTCTTGTCTCTTCTGGTTGATGAATGATTCGTCGCGCCGTGCGGCGCACGGTGCTTACTGCGCCGCCTTCAGCGTGCCGGCGTCGACCTGGTCGACGAGGTGGTTCACGGCTTCCTGGATCGCGAGGTCCAGCACCTTGCCGTTGAGCGTCGAGTCGTAACCGGCCGTGCCGCCGAAGCCGATCACTTCCCGGTTCGACAGGCTGAACTCACCCGCACCCTGGCTCGACGCGACGACTTCCGACGTCGTCGTGTCGACGATGTTCAGGTTGACCTTCGCATACGCGACCTGCGTCTTGCCGCGACCGAGAATGCCGAACAGCTGGTGATCGCCGACGTCCTTGCGGCCGAACTCGGTCACGTCGCCGGTGACGACGTAATTCGCGCCCTTCACCGCCTGCGCCTTCTTCATGAAGCCGGCTTCCTGCTTGATCTCGTCGAGGTTCTCGCGATCGAGCACGTTGAAGCGGCGGCTCTGCTGCAGGCGCGTGACGAGGATCGTCTTCGCCTGTCCGCCGAGGCGGTCGATGCCGTCCGAGAAGATGCCGCGCATGTAGCTCGAGCGGTTATCGAACTTGCCGACCGCGATCGCGACGGGCTTGCCCGCATACGGCTTCTGCGCGCTGCTCACGGCCGGCACGTCGAGCGTGCGCGACGATTCGGTCGCGCAGCCGGACAGCGCCGCGACGAGCGCCGCCGCCACGAGAACGGTGCGTCGTGTCTGAATGTTCACTGCTGGTCTCCTTGCGTGAAAAGATTGCCCGGAACGGGCAAGCCGGCTCGTTGACGAGCCGACGGTCGATGCGGTGATCGAAACGGTTGGGGCATGCGCGGCCTCACTGCCCGGATGGCGATGGAGATGACGGCATGCGAAGGGAAAGTGCGCGCAACGGACGTGCTGCGGCAAGACGCGAACGCGCGGCGCATGGATCGACAACCTTGCGTGCGCCGGCTACTCCGTGATTCTGCTTGCTGCGCTGTTGATCGCGCATGATCGGCCCCGTATATGATTTTGGCCGATCATACCAAGCCTGATTATTGAGACGGGATTTCTTGATAAGAATTGACGTTTATTGGAAACAGCCGCAAATTCGCGATCCGTCGTGCAGCAACGGCGCGTGCGCGGGACGACCGCGCCGGCCCGCGACCCGGCGCGCCGGTTGCCGTCAGTCGGCCACTTTCTGCCGCATCGTCACGAATTCCTCGGCCGCGGTCGGATGAATGCCGATGGTGTCGTCGAACTGCGCCTTCGTCGCGCCCGCGCGGATCGCGATCGCGATGCCCTGAATGATCTCGCCCGCGTCGCGGCCGACCATGTGCGCGCCGATCACACGCTGGCTGTCGCGCGCGACCACGAGCTTCATCAGCGTGCGCTCGTCGCGGCCCGACAGCGTGTGGCGCAGCGCCTTGAACGACGTGCGATAGATGTCGACCTCGTCGTGCAGGCGACGCGCATCGGCCTCGGTCAGGCCGACCGTCGCGACCTCGGGCTGGCTGAACACGGCCGACGGCACGTAATCGTGATCGACCGCGATGCGCGCGCCGCCGAACAGCGTCCGCGCGAGCAGCCCGCCGTCGCGTGTCGCCACCGGCGTGAGCTGCGGCCGCGACGTGACATCGCCGATCGCGTGGATCGAAGGCACCGACGTCGCCGAATACGCATCGACGGCGATCGCGCCGCGCGCGTCGAGCAGGACGCCCGCCTGCTCCAGCCCGAGCCCGTCGACGTTCGGCACGCGTCCGGTCGCGTAGAGCACCTGGTCGTACGGCCCGTGCCGCGCATCGCCGATGCGCACGGACAGCGTGCCGTCCTCCGCACGCTCGATCGACTCAACCACCGCGCGTGCATGAATCGCGACGCCCTGTTTCGTCATTTCGTCGGTCAGGAATTGACGCACGTCGTCGTCGAAGCCGCGCAGGATCTTCTCGCCGCGATAGAAGAGATCGACATGACTGCCCAAGCCGTTGAAGATGCCCGCGAACTCGACCGCGATATAGCCGCCGCCGACCACCGCGATGCGTTTGGGCAGCTTCTCGAGCGACAGCGCCTCGCGCGACGTGATCGCATGCTCGATGCCGGGCCGCGGCGGCAGCGACGGGCGCGAACCGGTCGCGATCGCGATGTGGCGCGCGCGGATCGTGCGCTCGCCGATCGCGACCGTATGCGCGTCGACGAGGATCGCGCGCCCTGCGTGCATCGCGACGCCGGATTGCCGCAGCAGGTTGATGTAGATGTCGCTGAGCCGGTTGATCTCGCGATCCTTCGCGGCAATCAGCGCGGGCCAGTCGAGCGTGCCGGCGCCGAAGGTCCAGCCGAAGCCCTTCGCGTCCTCGAGCTCGTGCGGATAGTGCGATGCGTAGACGAGGAGCTTCTTCGGAATGCAGCCGCGCAGCACGCAGGTGCCGCCGATCTGCTCTTGTTCCGCTATGCCGACGCGCGCGCCGTATGACGCCGACATCCGGGCGAGCCTCACGCCGCCGGAGCCGGCCCCGATGACGAACAGGTCGTAGTCGAAATCCATCGCAAGCCCTCATCGCAGTTCGGATGACGGCACGATAACAAGATTCGGGAATTCGTGCGGAACATGGCGCCGCAGGACGCGCGCGCCACAAAAAACGGCGAGAGACGTCGCCTCTCGCCGGTCAAACCAGCTGCCGGGTGTGCCATGCGTCACCGATCGACCACATGCCCGGCCTGCCGGCCGCGCGGCACCGGTCCGCCCTGGCGCGCGAACGGCGCACCTGCGGCGAGACCGGCCGCCATGCTCAGGCCTGCGACGTGTCGCTGCCGTCCGTCGCCTGCGTATCGTCTGCCTGCTGGGGCTGCTCCTCCTTCTTCTCGAGCATGCCTTCGATCGCCTCGGCGCCCTTGAAGCCGGCGACGGCCGCCGCCGCCTTGGTCAGCAGGCCCGCATCCGGATCGACCTTCTCCGCCGCCTCGACGGCTGCCACTGCGCCAGCGATTTCACCCACGGTGTTCAGGATACCCATCGTCATCCCCTTTCAAGAAAATCGTGAGCGCATCGTCCCACGAAAAAAACCGGCGGACCGTGTTTGTCATCACCGGATACACAAGTTACGCACCAGGCCGGCCGCACGCGAGACGCGCGCCGGAACGACGCCCGCGCGTGCGTCGCGGCACACGGCGGACCATGCACGCAGCGTAGCGGAATCGCTTCGCGCGCACTGTCAAAGTATGTTCTGGAATGCCGACGGAATCCTTACGGCCCGACCGTTCCCGATGGCGCGATCGCTGAATGGTCGTCCGTGCGGATGAAGGTCGCGTGACGAAAAAAACGGATTCGTCACAGGAAACCGTGGAGGGTTTGAGAGCGAGTGCGTAGCGCTGCTGCTGACACGCACCAGCGCCGGGCCTGTCCAGCGTTCGCGCGGGACAGGCGCTCGTATCGCATTGCGCGCGCGGCACGGGCGTCTCGACGATGCTCATGCGCGGCAGTCGAGCGTGTGCGGGACAGCTCCGTGCGCGACCAGCACGAACGCTCGCCCCGCCCGCCTCGTCTCACTGATACGAAAATGTGATGGTGCTGCGCGCCTTCACGCTCCCGGTCGAAACCTGTTGGCCCGACTTGACGTACTTCGCGACGAACGGAACCGTCACGCGTCCACCCGTCGATGGTGTGGTCGTGATGTACCACTGGTTCGTAGTGCCGGGGCTACTCGAATCCGGTCCGAAACGAACCGGCACGGTGCCGTTATTGCGCAGAATCCGGATGCCGACGCCGGATGCGGTCGATTCCGGCGACAAGCTCAGGACATCGCTGACATTCGCCGGATTGTTGGCATCGGTCATCGTCGCATGGACTCTGACGTTCTCCTCGCAGTCGAGCTTGACGGAAAATGGCTGCGCAGCCTGTGGCGAGACGGAGCCGACGCCACCGAAGCTCGATACCGTGACGGCCGGCATGTCGACGACGGCGTCCAGCCCGCTCGTCACCTTGCACACGCGCGCCGCGACGGTCGCAGAAACGGATGTCTTGGCTGTCAACTGCACCGCGCCGAGCCTCTCTCCGCTCGGTTCGGAAAACGCTTCGAACTTCGCCGATTGGGCTGAAAATGAATAGGTCCCGGATTTGACTGGTCCGCTCACAACGGGCGTCGCCTTGACCATGAAGTTGGCAGTGGTGTAGGCGTCGAAACCGAAAATCTGTTCGAGCTCCGTGTACGGCTCCTCAAGGGGGACCCAATCAAAATTGATATTTCTGTATTCGGGTTTGACCGCAATAGCGAGGCCGACGCCAGGAATAGTCGTTTTATAAACCGGATAAGTTTTTCCGCCATCCACGTATTGGATACCGGGCACCACTGCCAGCGCGGGGCTTAACCTTATCCGGAACTCGTCGTGTGGTCTGCCGCAATCCCTGAGCCAGAATGCCCCACCGTCCTCCGATGCCGCCCCAAGCACAGTGCCCGGCTTGAATTTGCTGGATGGGCCGGAGATGTTCAATGGCGCCATATCAATAATCGCAGGATAATTAGGACTCGTTGTACAAGCCGCCGCCGCCATCCCGCACTTGACCGACAGCACGGACGCAACTGCAAACATCTTTAAGAAGGTAAGTTTTTTGCTCATGTTATGCGCTGAGTAAATGCGTAATTGACGAACACTTCCATTGGCCCCGCAGCATCGGACATCACCGCCGATTGCATACCATCCATCACAACCCCGCCGAGCTGGACACCGCGGTCCGGCACGTTCCGCTGAATTGCTGGTAACCCGCAGCCTTGCCGCGCGGCGGCAACGCATAGTCGATCGAGCACGCGTGCTCGTTGCCATCGCCCCACGTGACATCGAGCCGGCCCTTTTCCTCGAGCCCGCGCGCGAAAATCTTGCTGCCCTGCCCGACCACGCCGACATCCTTGCCGCTCGCGTCACGCACCGCCGCGCCGAACGGCAGCGCGACGCCATTCGTCTGACGCGCACTGACGAGCGCGGTGCGGCCCGAGACGGTCGCGAAACGCAGCAACGGCACCGCGCCCGCACGCGGCACGACCTGCTGGCTCGTTTCCGTCAGTTCGACATCCGTGGACAGCCCCTTCGGGTCGAGTTCGACGGTGTTCAGGCTATACGGCGTCAGGTACGGCACGATCGCGTAGCCGCGGCCGTCGACGCGAGCGCCGGCCGAATTCGTGATGCGCGCGCCACTGGCGCCCGGCGCCGCGACGATCGCGAACGTCTCGGAAAGCGGCTGCGACAAGGTGATGCCGCCGCCGTGTGCGACTACCGCGCCCCGTACGCCCAGCGAACCCTGCTGGTAGGTCGAGCTGGCGCCGGCGCTTGCGTTGAACTCCGCGAGCGCGCCGCGGTACGTCACGTTGCCGCTGCCGTTCGTCGACGACGCACCATTGCCCGATGCATGGTTCGCGCTCACGCTGTACGAGAGGTTGCGATCGGCGCCCGCCAGGCCCGACAGCGTCGACTGGACCTGCGTCTGGCCCGACGTGTCGTGACTGACGTTGGTCGATACCGTGACCGGACTCGTCTTGCCGAACGGAATCGACACGCTCGCATAGAGCATCGTGTTCATTTCGCCGCTCGAGCTGCGCTGCCGCGTCGCGGAGATCGAATACGACAGATTCCGGAAGGTATTGCTGTAGCCGGCCGAATAGTTCGTGTCCGAGCCCGGGCGGTTCCAGTAATTTGCCGCCGACGCCGTCACGCTGAGCCGACCGCCTCGATCGCCGAGACGCTGGCTGAGCGTGAGCGACGCGCGATTGCGCTGGCGCCAGACGGATTCCACCGAGTTGCCGGACTTGACGGCATTGCGCGCAATCAGCGCGTCGTTGAGGCCGAAGTACCCGTTCGTCGAGTAGCGATACGCGGCCAGCGCGATGTCCGTATTCGTCGTCGGAATCGTTTTCGAGTAGCTGACGCGGATACTCGACCCGTTGAAGCGCTTGACGCCCGACACCGACGTGGACGCATGCGTGACGTCCGCGCCGAACGCACCCAGCCTCGTGTTGAACGCGGCGCCGACCATGCCGGCCGCGTAACCTTGCGCGACCGTGACACCCGCGTACCCGGTGACCAGATTGTTCAGGCCCCGCTGCCAGGTCGCCTGTGCGAACGGCACATTGCCGTCGACCTGCTGATTCCGCACGGCGCCGGCCACGAAGTTGTAGCGGTTGCGGCCCGGTCGCAGCGACATCGGAACGGCCGCGTACGGCACGGAGAAACTGTGCGCCGAACCATCCGCCTCGGTGACGGACACGTTGAGGTCGCCCCCATAGCCGGTCGGATACAGATCATTGATTTCGAATGCGCCGGGCGCAACGATCGTCTCGTAGATCTGGACGCCGTTCTGCCGGATCGTCACCTTCGCATTGCTGTTCGCGACGCCGCGAATGACTGGCGCGTAGCCGCGCAACGAGTCCGGCAGCATCCGGTCGTCGGAGGACACCTGCACGCCCCGGAACGCGGTCGAATCGAACAATTCGCCGGACGTATAGCTTTCGCCGATGCGCAGTTGGGACGACAGCGACGGCAGATCCCGCTGCATGTACGTCGCGATGTTCTGATAGCGGTTTTCGCCACGCTGCGCCCAGTTGTACGACCCTTCGTGCCTGAAGTGCCAGTTGCCGACGTTCACGCCCGCGCTCAGCCCGAGGTACCCGTCGGTCTGCGATGCACTGCCGCTGCTCTTCGACGTGTAGATGTTGGCGTTGTAGCCAAGGCTCGCCACCGGCACGCCGGAACTCCACTGATCCGGACTCACTGCACCGCGCGCTTCGCGTACGAGCGAAGCCTGCGGAATCGACAGCGTCAACCGCAGGTCGGCAAAGTTGAAATCGGCGCTGGCGTCGTGCACGACCTGGCCGATACGCAGACAGGTGCCTTCGTCCGCCAGTTGCGCGGTCAGTTCCGGCGACAGCGTCTGGAAATCGATGCCGATACGGTTCAGCAGTTGCGTGTCGAAGCACGGCTGCGCATCCGGTGTGCCCTCCGCCGCCTTGAACGGCACGTCGTAACGGCCGATCCAGTTCTGGCCGACGTAGAGATCGACACGGTACGTGCCGACGGACACAATGTTGCCGCGCTCGAATCGAGAAAGATCGATGCCCCGACCGCTCCCTTCAGGCAGAAAGCCACCGTCGAACTCCACCTGCGCAAACTCGGTCTGCGCCACCTGCAACGGAGCAGGCTCGGCAGCATTGCCGATTCCGGAATATGCGGCCAAAGTGGACGGCACGAGCACCGACAGCAACTTGAGTTGCGGCCGGGGTTGTTCGCAAGGGATACGGGCAGGTCTTGTCGAGTTCACGGTATGGCAGGAAGGTAAACGAGCGCGGCCCATCCGGACGGCACAGCCGCCCGGCGTATCCGGTATCTCGAATGGAATTGACTGGGAGATGACTGCGACGCCCTGCGGAGTCGAATCGGCGTTGCGATTCAGATCGCGAGTGCCGAACCGATGAAGATTCCGGCGGGGCGCCGCGATGCGGCTCGATCGGCAAGCGACGGGGTTGAACTGCTTTACGGCTTCAACGCAACCGGCTGTTCGTGTGCTTGCGTGGCGCCCCAATCGTCGATGCTGCCGAATTTGATGCTGGCATCCGCGGCTGGCGGCGAAACGAGGCCGTCGACCGGCAAGGACAACGTGCCGCCCGGCAACGCATAACCCATGTTCGCGTCATACTCCTTCCCCGCCGATTTCAACGCCGCATACCCGACGTTCACGACATAGGGAGTCGGATTTGCCGCCTCCAGCCGGTAGGCCGCGTTGCCGTCGCGCACGAGCGTCCACTTCAATTGTGTCGACGCTGCGCGGGCCGAACCCGGCAGATCGGCCGGCCGATACATCAGCTTGATTCTCGACCGGAACGCGATCTGAATCTTGTTGCGGTCATCGCCGCTCGAGGCTTTCGGCGGAATCTCCAGTACGTTGAGCCAGAACAGCGATTCCTTGTCGGCCGGCAACGTCGCTTCCGACTGGATGATGCGAAGCGTCTGCCCGCGGCCCGGCTCCAGCCGGAACATGCTCGGCGTCACCATGAAGGGCACGTCGATCTTGTCCGGCGACTCGTTGGCGTCGCCGGTGTCGAGCCACGCCTGAACGAGCGCTGGGGCCTTGCCTTCGTTCGTCAGCTTGACCGTGACTTCGCGCTCGGTCGAAGGAAAGACGACGCGCGTGCCGGAAATCACCACGCCAGCGGACGCCAGAGTCGAGAAAAGTGCCGAGGCCATTACCGCGACGCCGATCAGTATCCTCATCTTCATCATGCACGACACCCTTAGTATGCAATCCTTATCTTTTGCGTAGTTATCCGGGATACGCATCGACTCCCAATGAAAACGTGTCGAGGGGCCGACTCCCGACGGAGCGACCCCACCGTTACTTACTGATAGCTCAGCGAGTATTGAACGCGCGTGTTGGCTGCACCTGCTTCCGCGGCGCCAGTCGCGACGTATTCGGCGAAGTAGTCCATCTTGGCCTTGCCGTCCTTGCCGATGTCGGCGGACAGCGCACCCTGGTCACCGGCTCCACCGACGTTCACCGACTGCTGCTGGGCGTTCAGCACGCTGATTTCGACGTTCTTGGCACTGGGCGCTTCGGCCGTACCCGCGTCAAGCGTCAGGCGACCCGTCGAATGGTTGACGCTGGCGCCCGATTCGAATGCCACGCTGACCTTGGTCGGATTGCCCTCGGTGGTCGCACAACCCGTCAGCATCAGGCTGAACGGTGTACGACCAGCGGTCTGGCCGGATTCCTTCAACGCCGTGGTAGACACCGGCGGCAGCGTAACCGTCACATCGGCAGCGCCGCCGTCCGGCTTGCAGGTCGACGCGATGACGCTGCCGTTGAACGTGATCGTGCCGTCGGATGCGTACGCTGCCGGAGCCATGGCGATGATGCCACCCGCTGCCAGCACCGCGGAAATGAAAGTCTTTTTCATGCTCATGTGTTTTACCTCAATGATTCAGACGACATGTATAGGTCACTAGAAAAACCGGCGCCCTTGTTGAAGAACAAGGCCTCGCGCTCAACGCGAATCCTTCATTTTCCTTTCACCAAAAGGAAGACACAGTCTGCCCAATCGGCATTGCTCGCCGCCATAGGAAACGTCCTAAATCTTGGTTCATCGCAGGAAACCGTGGCGCGTTCGAGGGCGAATGGCCGGAAGGAGAAGTCCACACGCCGTCGCTGTACTGGAAGCCGGTCAGCGAGTAATGCGGGCACGCTGCGAACAGATCCACGAGACGACGGTTCGTCCGGTGCGTGACCTGCCGCGATTCGAATACCGGGCGGTGCGCTTCGCTTCACTTGCCGTGATCGGCGCATGGCGGGACTTGCACGAAGCAGCAGCGCGCCCATGCCGGGCGCACAAAAAAAGAGGCTCCCGCAGGAGCCTCTTCGATGCGCGCCGGGCCAGGGCCGGCGCACGCATGCCGATTTTTCGTCAGAAGATATTGCGCAGGCCGATCGCGATGCCGGTCTGGTTGCTGCGACCCGGCAGCTCGACGTTCGCCGCGCCGTTCGTCTTGTTGAAGTCGACGGTGCCGTAGACTTCGGTGCGCTTGCTGAGCGCGTATTCGGCGATGCCGACGATCGCGTAGCGGTTGCCGCTCGCGAGCGTGCCGTTCGTGGTCATCGCGTTACGCATGTGGTCGTAGTAGAACGCGCCCGTCAGCGTCAGCGGCGTGCTGACCTGCCAGCTCACGCCCGCGAACGGACCGTCGTCGATCCGGCCCGTGCCCTTCGCGACCGGAATCGACTGCTGCGCGAGCAGGCTGTCGACGAAACCGGTGTCGTCCTTCGAGCGCAGGTAGCCCGCATAGACCTTCGCCTTGCTGAACGCGTACACGACGTTCGCGTGGTAGATCGTCTGCTTGCGTGCGGAGTTGTCGCTGTTCTGCTGCGCGCCGGCCGCGATGCTGAGCGGACCCGCCACGTACGACAGCGACACGCCCCATGCATTGCCCTTGCCGAGCGAGCCCGGAATCTGGCCCGAGAAGCCGCCCGCGCCGGTCGACTCGTAGTTCGTGCCCGTCGAGTACATCGCCTTGGCGGTCAGGCCCGCGAACTTGCCGGTGTACTTGATCTGGTTGTCCGCATAGAGGCCGCCACCCAGCGCGACCGGCAGCCACGCGTTTTCGAGATAGTTGCCGACGGTCAGCGGATCGTAGGTGTCCGACAGCAGGTCGAACAGCGGCGTCTTCTGGCGGCCGAGGGTCACCGTGCCGTACGGGCTCTGCAGGCCGACGTACGCTGCGCGGTTGAACAGACGGCCGCTGTCGGCGAATGCGCCGTTCTGCAGGTTCACGCCGCTTTCGAGGTTGAACAGGGCCTTCAGGCCGCCGCCGAGGTCTTCCGTGCCGTAGATGCCGAAGCGGCTGTTGGTGATCGCGCCGTTGGTCATCGACAGCAGGCCGTCGTTCTTGGCGTTTGCGTTGGTCAGGTACCGGATGCTGGCGTCGGCGACGCCCCAGAGCGTGACCGAGCTTTGTGCTGCTGCGTACTGGCTGGCGAAGGCCAGCACCGCGCCCCCTGCGATGGCTGCGAGTCGGGTGGTCTGCTTCATGAGCTTTCCTATTTGTAGGTGTCTCCATTCATGGCCGGCCGCGTGTGCAGCCGGGTGGCGATCGCGCACGTTCATGGCGCGCGCGATGTGGGCTGAATCATAAGACCAGTGCGCGCCCTGAAAGAAATTGAAATGCGCGGTAACGCTGCGATTGTCGCCCTGGAACAACGTTTCCCGCGCCGGGCTTGCCTCTCGCGCGACCGATGCGGGGTACGGCGACGGCGGAACGACGGCCGATGCTGTAAGGATCGGCCGGGAACGCGGCCGATGCAGCCCGGAGCATGGAAGGTGGATGCGGGACGAGCGGGCCGGACGGCGGCTGCGAGCGCGGGCGGCGACCCGCGCCCGGTCTCGTGAACGGAGACCGGCCGGCGTCTGCGTCGCGTTTGCTATCGCCCGACCGGAACCGGCACGGGACGGCCGCCGCTCACTGGCCGATGCCCGTGAGCCCGATCAGCGCGCCGGCCGCGAGCAGCCATAGCGGATGGATGCGCGTGCGCCACGCGAGCACCGCGCATGCGGCGGAGATGCCCCACTGGATCGCGGTGCGGTTCGACGCTTCCGAGATCAGCATCGCGCTGGCCGCGACGAGCCCGGCCGTGACGGGCATCAGCCCCTGCTGCACGTAGCGCCGCCAAGGCCGGTCGCGAAAGCGCTCCCACGCGTGCAGCGCCAGCACCGTGACGAGCGACGACGGCCCGAACTTCGCGATCGACGCGACCAGCAGCCCGGCCCAGCCGGCCACATGCCAGCCGACCAGCGACACGATCATCATGTTCGGCCCCGGCGCGGCCTGCGCGAGCGCGAACAGCGCGGTGAACTCGTGCGCACTCATCCAGCGGTGCACGTCGACGACCTGCCGCTGCATCTCCGGCAGGATCGTGTTGCCGCCGCCGAACGCGAGCAGCGACAGCTGGCTGAAGATCGTCGCGATCGCGATCAGCGTGTCGTTCATGACCGGCCTCCATCGCGCGCGGTCGCGCGCTGCGATGCCGGCGTATCGCGACGCCGGGACGCGAGCCAGATGCTCACCGGCGTCAGCACGAGCATCGCGCTCAGGAGCGGAATGCGCAGCACCGCGATCGCGACGAACGCGAGCGCCGCGATGCCGGCCGCGGTGCGCGGCGCGTGCCGCAGCGGTTTCGCGACCTTCACGGCCATCGCGACGAGCAGGCCCGCGGCCGCGGCGGCAAGCCCGCCGAACAGGTGCTGCACGCGCGGATCGCCCTGCGTCTTCGCGTACAGCACGCCGAGCGCGACGACCACGAGCGTCGGGCCCGCGATCAGCCCGAGAATGCCGGCGAACGCGCCCGCGACGCCGCGAAAGCGCATGCCGACGGCGACCGACAGGTTGATCACGTTGCCGCCCGGCAGGAACTGACACAGCCCGAGCAGATCGGTGAATTCGTCGGCGGTGAGCCATTTGCGCTCATCGACGATCGTGCGCCGCGCGAACGGCAGCGCGCCGCCGAACGACATCAGGCCGAGCGACAGGAAGCCGGTGAACAGCTCGGCGAGGCCGATCCGGCGCGAGGACGCGGCGGGCGGCGGAGAAAGGGATTGCATGGGGGTCCTCATCAAACGATGCCCCGAGGTTACCGCCGTTGCGCATTCCGGCAAAACGATTTTATCGGCGCACCCTTGTGATCTAGAATCACAAGCATGGCACGCGACCTCCCGCCCTTTTCCGCGCTTCGGGCCTTTGAAGCAGCGGCACGACACGAAAGCTTCAGCGCCGCCGGCGACGAACTGCATGTGACTCACGGTGCCATCAGCCGGCAGATCGCCGGGTTCGAGGCGTGGCTCGGCAAGCCGGTGTTCCATCGCTACGGCAAGCGCGTGAAGCTCACCGACGAAGGCCGCCGCTATCTGGACACCGTGCGTGCCGCATTCGACAGCATCGCGCTCGCCACCGAGCAACTGCGCAACACGGGCGCCGCGCGCGTGCTGCGCATCAATGCGCTGCCGACCTTCGCGATGAAATGGCTGCTGCCGCGCCTGTCGCGATTCCAGCGCGGCGCGCCGAACGTCGAGCTGAAGCTGTCCACGTCGAACGCGCCGCTCGACATGCTCGACGGTTTCGACGTCGCGATCCGTCGCGGCCCCGGCCACTGGCCGGCCTGCACGAGCGGCCACTTCCTCGACGAAAGCGTGATTCCGGTCTGCAGCCCTGCGCTGCTCAAGCGCGCGCCGATTTCCAGCGCGGACGATCTCGCGCGGCACGTGCTGCTGCATTCGGATACGCGGCCGGAAGGCTGGCGCGACTGGTTCGCGGCGGCCGGCGTGGCGATGAAAGGGCGCAAGCGCCAGTCGTTCGACCACTTCTACCTGGCGCTGCAGGCTGCCGTCGACGGGCTGGGCGTCGCGCTCGGCCCGCTGCCGCTGATCGACGACGAACTCGCGAGCGGCCGCCTCGTGATGCCGCTGCCCGGGCCGCGCATCGCGACGCGCAGCTATTGGTGGATCGCACCGGGCGCGGCGGCCGACGATCCGCTCGTCGCGCAGTTCTGCGCGTGGCTGCAGGCGCAGTCGAATACCGGCGCGTGAATATGTGCCGGCGGGCGGCATTGCACCGCCCGCTGCCGGGTCACACCACCGGGCCCGGTTCCTTTTCCTTGCGCAGGATCGCGTACAGGATGATCGCGCCGAACGTCGCGGTGCCGATCCCGCCGAGCCCGAACCCGCCGAACTTCAGCGAGAAGTCGCCGGCGCCGAGCACCAGCGTGACGGCCGCGACGATCAGGTTGCGGTTGTCGGAGAAGTCGACCTTGTTGACGACCCAGATCCGGGCGCCCGTCACCGCGATCAGCCCGAACACGACGATCGACACGCCGCCGAGCACCGGGCCCGGAATCGTCTGGATCACCGCGCCGAACTTCGGCGAGAAGCCCAGCCCGATCGCGATCAGCGCGGCGACCGCGAACACGAGCGTCGAATAGATCCGCGTGACGGCCATCACGCCGATGTTCTCCGCGTAGGTGGTCACGCCCGTGCCGCCGACGCTGCCCGACACGATCGTCGCCAGCCCGTCGCCGATGAACGCGCGACCGACGTAGCGGTCGAGGTTGGTGCCCGTCATCGCGCTCACCGCCTTGATGTGGCCGAGGTTCTCCGCGACCAGGATCACCGCGATCGGCGCGAGCATCAGCATCGCGTGCGGATCGAAGACCGGCGCGCGGAAGCTCGGCACCCCGAACCAAGCGGCATGCGCGACGATCGAGAAATCGACCGGCTTGCCGAGGCCCATCCCGTTGGTGGCGATCGCATAGATCACGTAGGCGATCACCAGCCCGACGAGGATCAGCAGGCGCTGCATCATCCCCTGTGCGAACACCGCGACGCCGCCGACGCAAAGCACCGTGACGAGCGCCATCACCGAGTCGAAGGTCGACGCCGACACGCCCTTGACCGCGATCGGCGCCAGGTTCAGCCCGATCACCGCGACCACCGCGCCGGTGACGACGGGCGGCATCAACGTCTCGATCCAGCGCGTGCCGATTGCCTGCACGAGCGCGCCGAGCGCGACGTAGACCACACCGCACGCGATGATTCCGCCGAGCGCGACGGGGATGTTCGGGTTCGGCCCGCTGCCGCCGTAGCCCGTGACCGCGATCACGAGGCCGATGAACGCGAAGCTCGAGCCGAGGTAGCTCGGCACGCGGCCGCCGACCAGCACGAAGAACAGCAGCGTGCCGATGCCCGACATGAAGATGCACAGGTTCGGATCGAAGCCCATCAGCAGCGGCGCGAGCACGGTCGAGCCGAACATCGCGACGACGTGCTGCACGCCCATCGCGACCATCTGCGGCCACGGCAGGCGCTCGTCGGGGCCGACCACGCGCGCGGCGGCGCCGGTCGGTTGCACCCGCCAGCGCGGGAAGTAGGAATCGGACATGGGGATAAGGGCTCCTGTCGAACGCCGGCTGCGGACAGTGCGCCGGTCTGGAATCTGGCGCGAGTTTACGGAGCGGAAATGGGGCTGGCAAGCGCGAACCGCCGGCGCGGCGCGGCGGCGACGTGCTCACCGGGCGCGGTGCCGGACGGCAAGATCGCGCCAATGAAAGCCGACCGGGGTCGGCCGGCGCCCGGCGCGATGTAAGCGTGCGCTCACATCGAGGCGAGCGCCGCGAGGATCACGGATTGATGTACTGGAACAGCGACATGTTCTGCAGTT
The DNA here is from genome assembly GCF_001718315.1 of Burkholderia diffusa. Classification (NCBI taxonomy): domain Bacteria; kingdom Pseudomonadati; phylum Pseudomonadota; class Betaproteobacteria; order Burkholderiales; family Burkholderiaceae; genus Burkholderia; species Burkholderia diffusa. The sequence continues at coordinate 3,166,751 of NZ_CP013362.1, forward strand.
GTGCGTAGGCCTTCTGCGCGCCGCTCAGCGCGTTCTGCACCTGCAGGTACTGGCTGATGGTCGTCACCATGTTGGTGCTGGTCAGGTCCGACAGGTTGCTGGTCGTCTGCAGCGCCGCGGTCTGGTTGACGGCCTGCATCGCCTTGACTTCCTGCTCGCGGCCACCGACCGACGCCAGCACGGTCGTGACGTTGCGCATCGAGTTGTTGATCTTCGTCGCGGCCGTGCCCATCGCGTTCGACAGCGCGGCGCTCGCGGTCGGGTTACCCGTGACGGGCGTCTTCAATGCCGTGATCATCGAATCGAGCGTCGAGAACACGTCGACCCCGCTCGCCTGCGGCGCGGGCGTCACCGAAAACGTGTCGTTGACCGACGGCGTGCCCGACACGGCCACCTTCATCCCGCTGCCGAGCGCGATCGCGGTGCCCGACGTGTAGGCCTGCGCGGGCGTGGTCGTCGGCGGCGACGCCGTATTGTCGGTCACCGTGTAGGTCGGCGCGGCCGCCGTGCCGCCGAAGGTGATCGTGAACTGATGGCCGTTCGTCGCGGCCGACGGGTCCGTCACCGTGACGTTGCCGATGGTGGCCGTGCCCGTGTTGCTCGCGCCGGCCGCCTGGACCGGCGCGCTGCCCAGCGACTGCACCGACATGAACACCGAGAGGCCCGAGTCGCCCTGCGGCACGCTGCGCGAATCGTCGATCTGCACGGTGCGCGTGCCCGTATCGCCGACGTAGCTGATGCCGCCGGCCGCGTTTTTCGTGAACGGCGCCGCCGCATTCTTGAAGCCCGCGAACAGATAGTTGCCGGCGCCGTCCGTCGAGTTCGCGAGCGACATCAACTGGTCGCGATAGCCCTCGAGCTGCGTCGCGAGCGCCGCGCGGTCGCTGTCGGCGAGCGAACCGTCGCCGGCGCGCACGATCACCGACTGGATGCTGCCGAGCACGGTGCTGACGTTCTGCAGCGCCTGGTCCTCCGCCTGCAGCGACGCGAGCGCCGTGCTCTGGTTCGCCGCGTACTGTGACAGCGTGGCCGACGTCATCGACAGCTGCACGGCCTGCGCCGCGCCCACCGGGTTGTCGGCCGGCGTCGTGAGGCTCACGCCGCTCGAGATCTGCTGGTAGAGCTGCGCGAGCTGGGCCTGCTGATCGTTCATCTGGCCGACGTTCAGCTGGTAGAACTGGGTCGTGGAAATCCGCATCGTTTCTATCCTCTCGAATCCGCTCAGCTGAACAGGCCCAGCACGGTCTGGAACAGCGAAGACGCCGTCTGGATCACTTTCGCGTTCGCCTGGTAGAGCTGCTGGTACTGCATCAGGTTCGCGGCTTCCTCGTTCTGGTTCACGCCCGACACCGACTGCTGCGCGGACGTGATCTGCCCGACCAGCGCCGTCTGTGCGGTGCTCGACGACTTGAGCTGGCTCGCGGTGTTGCCGATGTTGTTCACGTAGTTCGCATACGCGCCCGTGAGCGTCGTCGTGCCGCCGCCGAGCGTCTTCGCGTTGACGAGCTGCGACAGCGCGAGCGCGTTGCTGCCGTCGCTCGTGCCGCCCGCGTACGGCCCGATCGTGAACGAATCGCCGTCCGACGGCGTGCCCGACAGCGTGACGGTCACGCCGTTCAACGCCCCGGCGGCCGTCCCCGACATCGTCATCGCCGCACCGGTCGACGGGTCGTACGGCACGGAGTCGGTCGGATTGTTGATCGTCACCGAAGTCGGCGGCGTGCCCGGGATCGTCACCGTGGTGCCGACCGGGAAGCCCGACAGCGACTTCGTCGCCGCGTCGTAGGTCAGCTTGGTCGTCGGCACCTGGTAGCCGGCGCTCACCCCGCTCAGCGCGATCTTGCCGGTGCCGATGTTGGTGCTCGACGCCGACGTGATGGCCGGCGACGCGGCCGCGATCGCCGAGCCGCTCGTCGTCGCGAGGCCGAAGCCCGTCAGCGCGCCGCGCGTCGGCAGCACGGTGAACTGGTCGCCGGCATTCATCGCGCCGGACGAGAACGAGAAGTTCAGCCCGCCGAGCGAAAGCGGCATCGGCCCTGCCTTCTGGTCGACCACCGCGCCGCTCGCGCGATCGGTCAGCGTGTAGTTCGTGCCGTCGTACGACAGCGTGTAGTCGCTCGTCGTCGGCTGCGACGCGTTGGCGAACGACACGGAAAGCGACGCGTTGCCGGTATTGCCCTGGTTCGAATAGACGGCCGGGGCCGCCACCGTGAACAGGTTGCCGCCCGGCTTGCCCGACAGGTCGATGCCGAGCGCGTTCTGCGCGTTGACCTGCGCGGCGAAGCTGGCCGCGACCGCGCCCAGCTGCGCCTGCGCGGGGTCGAGCGTCTGGCTGCGGAACGCGAGCAGGCCGCCGAGCGTGCCGCCCGACAGCGACGCATCCGGCAGCGCCTGGTTCGGGCCCGGCGGGTTCGCGCCGGCGATGCCCTGCGACACCACGGTAAGTTCGCTCGGATCGGACGGCGACGTGACCGTCGCGAGCTGGTAGCTCTTGTCGGCGAGGACGAGCGGCTGGCCGCCCGCGAGAAACACGCTATAGCCGCTGTCGTTGCGCACCACCTGCACGCCGGCGAGGCTCGACAGGTTCGACACCGCGAGGTCGCGCTGGTCCATCAGCTGGTTCGGCGGCTGGCCCTGGCTGCTCGCCGCCGAGATCTGCTGGTTCAGCTGCGCGATCTGCGCGGTGTACGTGTTGATCTGCGACACCGTGCTGGTGAGCTGCGTATTGACGCTCTGGCGCAGCGCGTCGTACTGCTGGCCGGTCGCGTTGAGCTGGTTCGCGAGAATCTGCGCGTTGCTGATCGCGGTCTGCCGCACCGACGTGTCGGCGGCGCTGTTCGCCACGTTCTGCAAGCCGGTGAAATAGCCGGTGATCGCGGTCGAGATCCCCGCCGTCGGGCTGCCGACGTAGTTGTTCAGCTGCGCGACGAGCGAATACCACGTCGATAACGAGCCGCCTTGCGACTGCGCGCTGTTCAGCTGGTCGCTCAGGTACTGGCTGTACTGCCGCTGCACCGTGACGGTGTTCACGCCCTGCGGCATGTAGCCGCTCGACGTGTACTGGCCGCTCGCCTCGGCATAGACCGGGCGTTCGACCGAATAGCCGGGCGTCGCGGCGTTGCTGATGTTCTGACCGGTCGTCGTGAGGCCCCAGAGCGCGGCATTGAGGCCGCTGACACCGAGGTTCATGAGTGTGTTGGACATGCGCGATCCTGATGAGCCGGCCGCGCTGCGGCCGCCGGGTTGCGTGACTCCCGGTATAACGGCCGCGGATCGGAAAAATTGAGGGAAAAATGCGCTGGCGACACACGCGTGCGCGTCGTCCGTCGAGCGCTCCGGCGGACGCTGCCGGCACCGGTGCGAAAGCGGCCCCGGACGGGGCCGCGAGAGGGAGATGCGTCAGGCCCGCGCGAGCGAGCGGCGCTTCATCTCGAGCTGCGTGATCAGGCGCTGCAGCGTGTTCTCCGCGCTGCCCGGCAACGACATGAAGCGAAAGCCGAGCTGGAAGCGCCGCGAGCCGTTCGGCATCTGGGTCGAACGCTGCGACACGAGCCGCAGGTCGAGCGACAGCTTGCCGTGGCCGGTCAGCTCGAGCTCGACTTCCGGCAGCAGCGTGCCGACCTCGAGCGCCTCGACGCGCTCGTCGGCCGTGCGCAGCCCGACGCCGCCGAGCGACAGGTTATGCACCTCGAACACGAAGCCCTCGCCGTCCGGCAGCTTGCCGCGGCACAGGAACGGATCGACGATCGGCGCATCGACACGGAAATACTCGCGGCGCTGGATGCACATCAGCACGTCGGGGAAATCGGCGACGAACGCGGGCAGCCCCTCGTAGCGCGTTTCGCGCGGCGTGCTCGTGGTGAATTCGACGCGCACGCCTTCCGGCGCCGCGGCGAACGTGCAATGCGACGCGCCGAGAATGCCGGCGTTCTGCTCGGACAGCGCGCCCCAGTCGAACGTAAACGTGCGCGCGCCGACGTCGACCTCGAGCAGGCGCGTGACGAGCTGGCCACCCGGGTACTGGACGGTCAGGAAGTCGCCGCGGTTCACGAGGTTGCGCAGCTGCACACCGATCTCCAGCGGATTACGGCGGGCGTAGTCAGGCCCGGAATGGCCCGCATCCAGGCTCGGATCGGTCGACGTTTCGATATTCATGGCTAGCCGGTTTTCTTTTCATGGGCGCCCGGGCGACCGGTGCGCAGTAAAATCGGGCCAGAACATGGCCCGGTTGCAGGTCTCACACACTTAGCGGCAGTGCTCACCGAAAGTTTAGATCGAATTGCCGGTTTTTTTCGCGCAAACGTTGAAACCGCGCGCGGCGAGTGCCGGGCGCGGTCCGTAAGATTGCAAAAAGGCTGCCGGCGGGGCCGTTCCGGCCCCTGCCCGTCAGCCGATCTGCTGCATGATCGAGATCAGCTTCTTCGCGTAATTCGGGTCGGTTGCGTAACCGGCCTTCTGCATCCCGTGCGCGAAACCCTCGACGCTGCGGCTCGCGCTCAGCACGCCCGCATAGCGCGGGTTGTTCTTCAGCAGGTTCGCATAATCGGTCATCGCATGCTCGTACGAATCGTACGCGCGGAACTTCGCGACGACGCGGCGCGGCGTGCCGTTCACGTATTCGGTCGTCAGCGCCGATACCGTGCGGCCCGTCCAGCCCTTGTTCGCCTTGATGCCGAACACGTTGTAGCTCGTCGAGCCGTCGCTCGCGCGAATCTCGCGCTTGCCCCAGCCCGATTCGAGCGCGGCCTGGCCGACGATGAAGCGCGCCGGGATGCCGGTGGTCGCGCTCGCCGCCTGCGCCGGGCCGGCGAGCCGGTCGACGAACGCGTCGGCGTCCTGCGCGCCGCTCGCGCCTTTCAGCGGCGGCGTCAGCGCGCTGCCAGCCGTGTAGCCGCGCGCGCCGGCGAGCCCGCCGTTGTTCGACGCGTTCGCATAAGCCCGCGCCATCGCGTTCATCGCGGCGAGGCTGCCTTCGTTGCCCGACGTGCCCGAGCCGATCGCGCCGAACCCGGCCGCGCCCGCGTCGGCCGCCGTGTCGGTGCCGTCGCCCTGCCCCGCGTTGCGCAGCAGCTGCTTCATCAGCGCGTCGGCCACGCCGATTCCGCGCTTCGACATCTGCTGCGCGAGCTGCTGGTCGAGCATCGACGTGTACATCTTCGACGTATGCGAATCGAGCAGGCCGCCGTCGGGCGACGCGTCGCGCATGCTCTTGAGCATCATTTGCGTGAACATCGCGTCGAACTGGCCGGCGACCGCCTTCGCGCCCGCCTGCGGCGACTGCTTCGCCTGCGCGCGCAGCGCGTCGAAACCCTGCACGTCGAGCGCGAAGCGCTGCGTGAGGTCGTTTGCGTTCGGGAGGTTCGCTGCCATTTAGATGATCTCCAGGTCCGCGCGCAGCGCGCCGGCCGCCTTCATCGCCTGCAGGATCGACATCAGGTCCGCCGGCGTCGCGCCGAGCGTGTTCAGCGCCTTCACGACGTCGGCGAGGTTCGCGCCGGCCGTCACCATCTTCAGCGCGCCGTTGTCCTGCTTCAGCTGGATCTGCGATTGCTGCGCGACCACCGTCTGCCCGTTCGAGAACGGCCCCGGCTGCGATACCACGGGCTGCGTGTTGACGACCACCGACAGGTTGCCGTGCGCGACCGCGCAGCTTTGCAGCGTGACCATCTGGTTCATCACGATCGAGCCGGTGCGCGCGTTCAGGATCACCTTCGCGGCGGCCTTGTCCGGGCTCACGTCGAGATTCTGCAGGCGCGCCATGAACGCGACCTGCTGCGCGGAATCGGCCGGCGCGGCAAGCTGGATCGTACGGCCGTCGAGCGCCGTCGCGGTGCCCGGGCCGAAGCTCGAATTGACCGCGGACACGATCCGCTGCGCGGTGCCGTAGTCCATGTCGTTCAGCTGCAGCTGCAGCACGCCGTTCATCTGCGCGATCGCGTTCGGCACCGAGCGTTCGACGATCGCACCGCCGACGATCCGGCCGGCCGCGAGCTGGTTCACCTGCACGCGGCTGCCGTTCGCGCTCGCGCCAGCGCCGCCGACCGCCATGTTGCCCTGCGCGAGCGCGTACACCTGGCCATCCGCGCCCTTGAGCGGCGTGAGCAGCAGCGTGCCGCCGCGCAGGCTCTTCGCGTTGCCGAGCGACGAAACGGTGACGTCGAGCGCCTCGCCCGGCCGCGCGAACGGCGGCAGCGTGGCGGTCACCATCACGGCCGCGACGTTCTTCAGTTGCATGTTGTTCAGCGACGACGTGCCGCCGTTGGCCGAACCGTTGTTGATCGAGATGCCCAGGTTCGCGAGCATGTTCGCGAGCGTCTGCGTCGTAAACGGCGTCTGCATCGTCTGGTCGCCCGTCCCGTCGAGGCCGACGACGAGGCCATAGCCGATCAGCGGGTTGTCGCGCACGCCCTGAATCTGCGCGAGGTCCTTCAGGCGCTCCGCGTGCGCGGGTGCCGCGCCGAGCGCGCATGCCGCCACCACGAGCGCGGCTGCGAGCCGGACGACGGCCGGCACGCGCGACGCACGGAACGACATACGGGACGACAGGCGGTGGAAAAGAGGCTGCTGCATCGTCATCACCACGGTGCGATGTTGAGGAAGAAGCGCTGCAGCCAGCCCATCGTCTCGGCTTCGTTGATGTAGCCCTTCGCCGAGTATTCGATGCGCGCGTCGGCCACCTGCGTCGAGTAGACCGAGTTCGCGCCCGAGATCGTGTTCGGGTTGACGACCCCGGAGAAGCGCACGAACTCGTTGCCCTGGTTGATCAGCATCTGCTTCTCGCCGCTGACGACGAGGTTGCCGTTCGGCAGCACGTTGGTGACGGTCACCGTGATCGTGCCGTTGAACGTGTTCGCCGCGCTGGCGCCGCCGGTCGCCGCGAACTTGTTGTTGCCGGCCGCCGACAGGTTCGCCTTCGCGAACAGCCCGCCGAGGAAGCCGGCCGTCGGCACGTTGAAGCTGGTGTCGCCCGCGCGGTTGGTGTTCGCGCCCGACGACTTGGTCGCGTTGATGTTCTCCGCGATCACGATCGTCAGGATGTCGCCGACGTTGCGCGGCCGCTGATCCTCGAACAGCGGCCGGCCGGCGTAGCCCGGGTTGTAGATCGAGCCGGGCGCCTGCATCGCCATCGGCGCCGGCGGCTGCGCCGTCATCGGCTGCTGGATGATCGGGTCGCGCGGAATCTGCGCGCAACCGGCGAGCGCGGCCACCGCGACCGCGCACGCGGCGCGGACGGAGGCTGACGGGAGGAGGCGAACCTGCTTCATGGCGACGACGGGACTTTCCGGTTAGCTCTTCATCTGCGTGACGGTCTGCAGCATCTGGTCGGACGTCGTCACGGCCTTGCTGTTGATCTCGTACGCGCGCTGCGTCTGAATCATGTTGACGAGCTCCTGCACGACGTTCACGTTCGACGCCTCGACATAGCCCTGGTTGAGCACGCCCGCGCCGTTCAGGCCCGGCTGCGACACGTTCGGCGCGCCCGACGACGTGGTCTCGGCGAACAGGTTCTCGCCCTTCGCCTCGAGGCCGGCCGGGTTGATGAAGGTCGCGATCTGCAGCGAGCCGATCTGCACCGCGTTGCTCGAGCCCGGCTGCGTGACCGACACGACGCCGTCCTTGCCGATCGTGAGCGACTGCGCGTTCTGCGGCACGGTGATCGCCGGCAGGATCTGATAGCCGCTCGACGTGACGAGCTGGCCCTGCGCGTTGGTCTGGAACGAGCCGTCGCGCGTGTACGCGTTCGTGCCGTCCGGCATCAGCACCTGGAAGAAGCCCGCGCCGTTGATCGCGACGTCCTTCGAGTTGCCGGTCTGCGTGAGGCCGCCCTGCGTGTACAGGCGCTCGGTCGCGACCTGCTGCACGCCCGTGCCGAGCTGCAGGCCCGACGGCAGTTCCGTCTGCTGCGTCGAGTTGGCGCCCGGCTGGCGGATGGTCTGGTACAGCAGATCCTCGAACACCGCGCGCGACGCCTTGAAGCCGTTCGTGCTGGTGTTCGCGAGGTTGTTCGAGATCACGTCCATCTGCGCCTGCTGCGCATTCATGCCGGTGGCGGCGATGTAGAGCGATCGGTTCATGTTGAATCTTCTCCTGGTAGCTACGGCCGTGCCGCTCAGCTGAAGTTGAGCAGCTGGTTCGCCGACTGCTCGTTCTGGTCGGCCGTCTGGATCAGCTTCGACTGCAGCTGGAACGCCCGTGCGTTGTCGATCATCGCGACCATCGCGGTCACCGGGTTCACGTTGCTGCCTTCGAGCGAATTCGGCGTGACGACCACGTTCGGGTCGGCGTCGGCCGGATTGCCGTCGGCGGTGCGGAACAGCCCGTCGTTGCCGCGCGTGAGCGTGGCCGGGTCGGGGTTCACGAGCTTCATCTGGTCGACGATCGCGACCGCCGTCGGCGGATCGCCCGGCATCAGCGCGGACACCGTGCCGTCCTTGCCGATCGTCACTTCCGCGTTCGGCGGCACCGAGATCGGGCCGCCGTTGCCGATCACCGGCAGGTTGCTCGCGTTGACGAGCTGGCCGTTTTCGTCGACGTGCAGATTGCCCGCGCGCGTGTACGCCTCGCCGCCGTCGGCGGTCTGCACAGACAGCCAGCCGGCGCCCTGCACCGCGACGTCGAGCGGGTTGCCCGTGCGCGTGATCGGGCCCGGCGCGTAATCCGCTCCGGGTGTCGATGCGAGCACGTAGGTGCGCGTCGTCGTCGGGTCGATATTGCTGCCGTCGCCGAAATTCATCGGCACCGCGCGATAGGTCGCGAGCTGCGCGCGAAAACCCGTCGTCGACGCGTTCGCGAGGTTGTTCGCGACGATCGCCTGCTGGTCGAGCGACTGCGACGCGCCCGTCATCGCCGTGTAGATCAGTCGGTCCATGGCTGCCGGTTATTAGCGCGTTACAGGTTGATGAGCGTCTGGTCGACGGTCTGCTGCGTCTTGATCGTCTGCGCGTTCGCCTGGTAGTTGCGCTGCGCGGTGATCAGGTTGACGAGCTGCGACGTCAGGTCGACGTTCGAGTTCTCGAGCGCGCTGCCCTGCAGCGAACCATGGTTCGTGCTGCCCGGCGACGAAATCTGCGGCACGCCCGACGCGGACGATTCGGCGTACTGGTTGCCGCCGAGATTGACGAGCCCGTTCGGGTTGTTGAAGTTCGCGAGCACGATCTGGCCGAGCACCGCCGTCTGGCCGTTCGAGTAGTTGCCGGTCAGCTTGCCGTCGGCGCCGATCGAGAAGGTCGTCAGCGTGCCGCTCGCATAACCGTCCTGCGCGAGGTTGTTCACGCCGTCCTTGCCGCCGTACTGCGTGGTGCCGGTCAGGTCGAGCGTGAGCTGCTGCGGCGTCGCCGAGCCGTCGGTGTTCGGGACGGTGAACTGGAACTGGCCGAGCGATGCGGTCGGCGTGGCCGGCGTGCCCGTCGTCGTGCTCTGGATCGCGCCGGACGAGTTGAACGTGACCGTGCCGAGATCCGTCGTGGTGCCGCCCTGCACGCCCGCGTAGGCTTCCCACGTGCCGGCCGCCGACTTCACGAAGTACATGTTGACCGCCTGCGAGCCGCCGAGCGAGTCGTACACCTGGATCGACGTCGAGTAGTTGTACGTCGTGGTGTCGGTCGCGCTGAACGGCGTCTTGGTCGGCACCGTGTCCTGCGAGTTCAGGTTGAACTGACCGGTGATCTTGGTCGTCGCGGTCGGCGCGATATTGGTGGTCGGCGCCTGCAGCGGCACGGTCTGTGCGGTGTTGACCACACCGCCCGCGCTCGCCGCGTAACCCATCAGGTTACGGCCTTGCGAGTCGACGATGAAGCCGTTCTTGTCGCGCTGGAACGTGCCGTCGCGCGAGTACGTCGTCACGCCGTTGTTCGACATCTGGAAGAAGCCGTTGCCGTTGATCGCGACGTCGAGCGACGAGTTCGTCGTGTTGATCGTGCCCTGGCCGAACTGCTGCTGCACCGACGCGAGCGTCGTACCGATCCCGATCTGCGTGTTGACCGACGTCGCGACCGAGTTCGCGTACATGTCGGAGAACTGCGCGGTGCTCGACTTGAAGCCGACCGTGTTCGCGTTCGCGATGTTGTTGCCGATCACGTCGAGCGCGTTCGATGCGCCGGCGAGGCCGCTCAGACCCTGTTGATAACCCATTTCGGTCTCCGTTTTCGAGAAAGCTGGATCAGTTGGTGGTGGTCGTGCCGCCGGACGACGACGACGCGGTGTTCGGGAAGATCGACGCGACCTGGGTCAAGCCCACCGTCGTGCCGTTCGACAGCACGAGCCCCGCCGTGCCGTCGGCCTGCTTGATCACGCTCTGCACCGTCGCGGCCGCGAGCACGGTCGGCGCATACGTCTTGCCGTCGCTGCCCGTGTACTGCGCGCTCACGGTGTAGGTGCCGTCCGGCAGCGTGTTGCCGGCCGCGTCCGTCGGCGTCCAGTTGAACGGCACCGTGCCGGCCGACTGCTTGCCTGCGTTGATCGTGTTGACGACAGCGCCCGACTTGTCCTTCACGGTGATCGTCAGGTTCGACACGTCGCTCGTGAGCGACACGCCGAACGGCGACGCCGCGCCGCTCTTCACCCCGACGCTGTTGCCCGGCGCGAGCACGTTGGTGCCGATCAGCAGCGCGGCCTGCGTCTGCTGGCCGGCCGCGAGCTGCGTCGACAGCGACGTGAGCGACGTATTCAACTGCGCGATGCCGCTCACCGTGTTGATCTGCGCGAGCTGCGACGTCATCTGCGAGCTGTCGACCGGGCTCGTCGGATCCTGGTTCTGCAGCTGCGTGACGAGCAGCTTCAGGAACGTCGCCTGCAGGTCGCTCGCCGACGTGCCGGTGCTCGACACGTTGTTGGTGTTCATCGTGTCGGTCGGCAGGGTCGACACGTTGGTGCCGTTGCTGCCGATCGTCGTGCTGGAGGAAGTCATCCTGGGTGGCCTTGTGTCGGAACTGTCGGGTCTGGGTCTCGGTGTGGAAGTGCGATCGGCGCGCGGCTTACGTGCCGATCGTCAGCGTCTTGAGCATCAGCGTCTTCGCGGTGTTCAGCGTCTCGACGTTGGCCTGGTACGAGCGCGACGCCGAGATCATGTTCACCATCTCCTGCACCGGATCGACGTTCGGCATCTGCACGTAGCCGTTCGCGTCGGCGGCCGGGTTCGCCGGGTCGTAGGTCGACTTCATCGGCGACGGATCGTCGACGACCTTCGTCACGCGCACGCCGCCCACGCCCTGGCCGGATGCGGTGCGCGCGCCGCCGATCGGGTCGGTCGCGAACACGACCTGCTTGGCCTTGTACGGCTTGCCGTCAGGGCCGGTCGCGCTGTCGGCGTTCGCGAGGTTCGACGCGGTGACGTTCAGGCGCTGCGATTGCGCGGACAGCGCCGAACCGGCGACGCCGAAGATGTTCATCAACGAGGGCATGGAGGCTCCTTGTTCGGGTTCGGAAGCGGCGCGCGCTTACGAGTTCGTCGAGATCGCGGCGATCATCGCCTTGATCTGCTGGGTCATCACGGTCATCCCGGTTTCGTAGTGCAGCGCGTTGTTCGCGAACTGCACGCGCTCGACATCGAGATCGACCGTGTTGCCGTCGAGCGACGGCTGCAGCGGCATCCGGTACTGCGCGCGACCGTAGTCGTCGGCCGGGCCGCCCGTCGGAATCAGCTTCGCGGTGCCGGCCATGTGGCCGGGCGCCGTCGACACCATCGTCATCCCGCTCGTCACGCCGGCCGGTTGGGCCATCGGCAGCTGCGCGGCATTGCTCGGCGCGAGGCCGCCGCCCGTCTGCTTCAGCGAGCGCGCGAGGGTCGACGCGAAATCGACGTCGCGGGCCTGGTAGCCGGGCGTGTCGGCGTTCGCGATGTTCGACGACAGCAGTTCCTGCCGATAGGCGCGCACGTCGAGCGCCTGTCGGCCGAACGCGAATTCGGCATCGAGTTTGTCCAGCATGTGTGCGTCTCTCCGTATGAAGCGCTGCACGCCCGTTGCGCCGGGTGGCGACCCAAGGGGCTTTTTTCCATGACAGCGATGGTAGGCGTCGGGCGCAACCGGCAATCGGACGAATAACGCGGCAAAGCCCCCCTCTATTCATCGTTTGCGCGACGGCCCGCGTCCCTAGAATGCGAATCGGATCAACGGCTTCGAGGACACGGCGATGACAGGCGCACTTCGCGGAAACGACGGACGCGGCATGCGCATCGCGCAGGCGTTCGCGCTCGCCGCGGCGCTGTGGCTCGCGGTGCCGCTTGCGCACGCGGACGACGGGATGATCGTGATTCCCGGACGCGGCGAGACGGCCGAGACCGCGCTCGCGCATGCGAACGCGGCGAGCGGCGGGCAGTTCGGCGGGAATTCGGGCACGGCTTCTTCGGCTTCGGCTTCGGGCACGGGAATGGCGATGACAGGCGGCGCCCGGGACGCAAGCGGCGGCGCCGGCATCAATAGCGTGGCCTCGGCCGGCTATGCGACGCAGCCGGCCGGCTCGATGGTCGTGACGAGCGTCCCGCCGCCGGCGGCCGTGCCGGCACCCGCGCCGCGCCCCGTCTACGCCGCCGCGCGCACGAATGCCGGCGATGGCGCGCGGCGCGCCGCCGAGCCGGGTGCCGTGGCGACCGTCGTCGCCGGCGCGGCCGATGCCGCATCGAATCCCTCGCGACCGGCCATCGCCGCGCGCATGGCTGCGACCCGCGCCGCTTCAGCGGCGCCGGCGGCTGCCGCCAGCCCGGCCCAGGCCGCCACCGCGTCCCAGCCGGCGACACCGCCCGGCCAGCAGGACCCCGACACGATCCGGCGCACGGCCCTCGCGTTCCTGCAGCAGCAGGTCGCGGGCCTGCCGGGCAAGACCACCGCGACCGTCGCGGCCGCGTTTCCGCGCGGGCTCGCCGCGTGCACGACGCTCGAGCCGTTCCTGCCGACCGGCGCGCGCCTGTGGGGCCGCACGACGGTCGGCGTGCGCTGCGCCGGCGCGCGGCCGTGGACCGTCTATTTACAGGCGAAGGTCGCCGTGCAGGCCACCTATTACGTCGCCGCGCGGCAGATCGCACCCGGCGAGCCGCTCACGGCGGCCGACCTCGTTGCGCGCGACGGCGACCTGACGGTGCTGCCGCTGGCGGTCATCACCGATCCCGCGCAGGCGGTCGGCGCGACCGCAATGGCGCGGATCTCGGCCGGGCTGCCATTGCGCCAGGACATGCTGAAGAGCGCCGCGTCGGTGTCGGCCGGCCAGACGGTCCGGGTCGTCGCGGCCGGGCCGGGCTTCACGATCTCGGCCGAGGGCAGCGCGCTCGCGAATGCGGCGCCGGGCCAGTCGGTGCGGGTCAGGATGGCGGCAGGCCAGATCGTCACGGCGATCGTCAAGGACGCCGGCACCGTGGAAATTCCGCTTTAGGGACGGATCGAGGCGAAAGAGTGTAAAGAATTGTTTATTCGGAGAATGTCGGGCTCACGATGCTAAAGTTCGGGCCGACCCGGCCGTTATCTGGGTCATACCGTACAGGAAACCCATCGTGAAGATCGATTCCACTCCGAACCCGAGCCCACTCGCGTCGACCGGCAACGGCGCGACCCGCGCGCAATCCGGCGCGGCTTCGTCGTCGTCCGCGCAGGCGGCCGACGCTGGATCGACCGGCGGCGACACGACCGTGAACCTGTCGGGTCTGTCCGGCCAGCTGCGTTCGCTGTCGGCCTCCGGCAGCGCCGACATCGACACGGCCCTCGTCCAGTCGATCAAGGATGCACTGAACAACGGCACGTTGACGATCGACGTGAACAAGATCGCCGACGGCGTACTGAATACCGCCCGCGACCTGCTGCAACAGCAGCGCTCGCAGGGCAACTGAGCCGGCCCGGGGCCCGTCACGCCCTGACCGGTCCCCTGGTTTGCCGGCATGCGCACACGCGTGCCGACACGACGAGCATGACGCGATGAGAGAAGAGCTGCTGGCCACGGTCAACGACGAACACGCGACGGTCGAAGCGTTCGCGTCCCTGCTCGCCTACGAAGAAAAGGCGCTGACGACACCTGAGCCGCTCGAAATGCTGCCCGGCATCGTCGAAAGGAAAAGCGCGCTGATCGACCGGCTCGCGCAGCTCGAGCGCACGCGCGATACGCAACTGTCCGCGCTCGGCTTTCCGGCCGGCAAGAAAGGCATGGACCAGGCCGCCGAGCGCGATGCCCGCCTCGCCGGCCGCTGGCAGTTGCTGCTGCAGGCCGCCGAACGTGCGCGCCAGGCCAATGCGACCAACGGGATGCTGATCCGGATCCGGATGGACTACAACGAGCGCGCGCTCGCAGTGCTGCGCTCGGCGCCCGCGCCGGCCGGTGTCTATGGCCCCGACGGGCGTGTGTCGGCGCTGATGCGCTGAGACCCCGACCGCTCCGACTGCACCGATTCCACTGACGCCCCGTCACGCCGGCGCAGCAACTCACCGGCTGCGCATCGCGCAGCCCTGCCGAGGCCGAGCGCACCTTCCTCGTCTCAAAGCAGCGGACACGCGGTAACCTGCGTGCCGCGTTCCACGCAAAGCCGTTCGTAGTCGCGCAGGTACGCGCGCTCGTCGTCGTCCAGCATCTCGAGGTCGATCAGGTCCCAGTCGTAGCCGACCGTGACGAGGTTCTCGAACGTCACGGTGTCGGACGCGTCGTCGTCCGCGCGCACGATCACGATGTTCTCGATCCGCACGCCGCCCTTGCCCGGCACGTAGATGCCCGGCTCGACCGAAATCACCGCGTTCGGCACCAGCCCGTACTTCGCGCCCGGCGCGAAGCGCACGCCGCCTTCGTGCACGTGGATGCCGACGCCGTGCCCGGTGCCGTGGCCGAAATCGTAGCCATGATCGCGGCACACCTGGCGCACGGTCGCATCGACGTCGCCGCCCGTCGCCGTCTTCGGAAAGCGCGTGACGAGCCCCTTGATGCACGCCTTCAGCGCGACCGTGTAGATCTCGCGCTGCCACGGCCTGGCGACCGTGTCCGGCTGCGTGCGGCGCAGCACGACGCGCGTGCAGTCCGTCGCGAAACCGGCGTCGTAGTAGGCGCCGCTGTCGAGCAGCACGAGTTCGCCTTCGGTCAGCTCGACGTCGGCGCTCGCCGCCGTGTAGTGCGCGAACGCGCTGTTCGCGCCGTTCGCCGCGATCGACGGGAACGTCAGCGCGACCGCCGAGCGGGCGCCGTACGCGTCGTTGATCGTGCGGGCCAGGTCGTACTCGGTATGGCGCTGCCCCGGCTCGCCGGCCTTCGCCCAGCGCATCGTTTCGGCGATCGCCGCCGAACTGCGCGCGAATGCGTCGCGGAACCGGTCGAGCACCGCCGGCGTCTTGCCGGCCCGCAGCGCCTCCACCGGGTTGAAATCGGCGTGGCGCGCGTGCGGCCACACGCGGCGCACCGACTCCACGAGCGCGCAGTTGACCGATTCGAAGCCGTAGCACACGTGGTCGACCGCGAACCGCGCGAGGAAGCGCTCGAGTTCGGCGACATCGCGCCGGATCACCTGCAGCGCCGGATACGACGTCACTTCGACCGGGCACCGGTCGCAACCTTCCGGCAGAAACAGCACGACCTGCTCGCCGAGCGCGAACAGAAAGCCGAGGTGCGACGACGCATTCGGGATGTGATAACCGCGGCTGTTCAGCAGATACGCGAGATCGTCGGACGCGCACGTGAAGAACGCGGTCTTGCCGGGCGCCGCGCCGGTGTGCGCGGCGAGTCGCCGGTTCAGCGCATCGAGGTTGTGCGCGATGCTCGCGCCAGTCATCGCATCCGGCAGCTCGAAGATCGGCCGCTCGACCTCCCAGCCCGGCAGCGCGATCGCGCGGTCGATCTCGCGCTCGACGAGGCTCGTCCAGTCGAGCGACGCCGCCTGCGTGCGCTCGACCAGCCGGTCGCGCTGCGCCACGCTGATTCGCAGCGCGTCGTAGCCGACCCGCGCGAGCCGGCTCGCATGCGCGAGCAGCCAGTCGGCCAGCGCCTGCCAGATCGTCACGTTCATCCCGAGCTTCTCGATGTGCACGCGCGCCGGGTCGCATTGCTGTTCGGCCTGCAGGTGATAACGGCCATCGACGAACAGCACGAACGGCGGCACGCCGAGCGCCTGCGCGGTCGCCGCGCTCAGGAAGATCCCGCAGCCGGCCGAGCCGTCGAAGCCCGACAGCGCGTAGCGCGGGTTGTTGCGGCGCGGCAGGTATTCGGTGATGTACTCGTCCTGCGACGTGACCACGACCGCATCCAGCCGGGCGGCGTCGAGCAGTCGCGACAGGCCGGCCTGCGTGTCGGCGACGGACGCGTCGTACGAGGGAAGGCCGGAGAAGCTGTATTTCAGTCGATCGATCATCGGATACCCGTTATTGATTGTTGTCGGCGGCCGGCGGCGACACGCGCCGGCGCATGCGCGGCGCGACACACCGCCCGTGCGGGGCCCCGCGGCCCGACGAGCAGCCGCGCCGCAGGGCCGTTCCATGGACGGATTTTCGGGAAAATTTTTGTCTCACTTAACTTTGTTTGATGCGAGCGACAGAATCTAGAGCACGCTGAAATCGAGGTCAAGCCAAAATTTTCGTAGGGCTAAAATTGCCGGCACCGCGCGCGGCGGCGGCGCGGCCCCACGCGGCCCCGCCTGGCGCGGAGCGTCCGGGCGCCGGCGTGCGCGGTACGCGCGGTACAATGCGCCGGCATCGTCGTCCCGACGGCCGTGCTTCGTGCGATTCGCGCAACGCCGCATCTCGGCGACGGCACCGCCCCTCTGCCCGCCTTGCGGCTCGTTGCCACGAAAGAGATTCATGGATTCAGACATCATGCGTATCGGCCAGCGCATTCGCCGCCTGCGCCGGGAAGCGAAGAAGACGCTGCTGGAAGTCGCGACCGAAGCGAACCTGTCGGTCGGGTTCCTGTCGCAGGTCGAGCGCCACCTCACCGGCATCTCGCTCTCGTCGCTCGTCAACGTCGCGAAGGCGCTGAACGTGCCGCTCGGCACGCTGATCGACCAGCCGCGCCAGGCGCAGCCCGATTCGCACGCGGGCCGCCGCGAACCGTACGCGGTCGATGCCGCGTCGCAGTGGTACGAGCGGCTGTCCACCACCTTCGACGGCAGTCAGATCAACGCGCTCAAGGTCCGGATGATGGAGGGCTACCGTTCGGAATGGGTCGCGCACGGCGGCGACGAGTTCGTATACGTGCTCGCCGGGCGGCTTTGCTACACGATCGGCAGGAAGGATTACCCGCTGTCCGCCGGCGACTCGCTGCACTTCGACGCGAGGAAGCGCCACCGCGTCGCGAACGTCGGCGACGGGCCCGCCGAAATGATCGCGGTCGGCACGCTGCCGCTCTTCGACGACAACGATGCGGAGCTCGGATCCGCGGCGATGAAGATCAGGCTGCTCGCACGCGATGCGGGCGCGACGCCGGGCGAGCCGCGCGTGAGCCGTCGCGAACCCGCGGCGAAACCCGAGCGCGATGCGGATTCGAGCGCGGCCGCGCCCGCCGACACGCCGGCCAAGCCGGCGGCCGGGAAGCCGCGCACGGCCGCCGCCAAACGTCTGGCTACCGCCTCCCCGGCGCGCCGCGCCGCCGCCCGCGCGAAAAAATGACGGCCGGCGGCCGGGCGGCGCACCCCGCCACCCGGCGCTTGCGCACTATTCGCCGATCGCCAGCGCCTGCTTGACGGCCTCGATGCGCGCGCGATGCACGGCATCCTTGATCTGCATCGCATCGTTGGCGAGGCCGCGCGCGATCGCGCCCGCATCGACGCTGCGCGCCGCCACCAGCGCCACGCGCAGCCGCTCGGCCTGCGGATACGGCTGCGTGTCGAGCCCGAGCCGGCCGCGCGCATCCGATTCGCACGCCTGCAGCATCTCGGCGAAGCGCGCCGGCTTGCGCAGCGCGTCGCTGCGCTCGAAGAGCCGCACGAGCGCGGCCGCGCCCATTTCCATCACGCGATGCAGGTTGCCGTGCTCGCGCGCGACCACCAGCGCGAGATCGCGGCACTCGTTCGGCACGCGCAGCCGCTCGCATAGCGGCTTGATGAGATCGACGCTGCGCCCCTCGTGGCCGACATGGCGCGGCAGCACATCGGCGGGTGTGGTCGCCTTGCCGAGATCGTGCGTGAGCGCCGCGAAACGCACCGGCAGCGAATAGCCCTGCTTCGCCGCGTAGTCGACGACCATCATCACGTGCACGCCCGTATCGACCTCCGGGTGGTAGTCCGCGCGCTGCGGCACGCCCCACAGCGCGTCGACCTCGGGCAGGATGCGCGCGAGCGCGCCGCACTCGCGCAGCACCGCGAACATCCGCGACGGTTTCGCCTCCATCAGCCCGCGCGCGATCTCCTGCCACACGCGCTCGGGCACCAGCGCGTCCGCTTCGCCCGCATCGACCATCCGCCGCATCAGCGCGAGCGTGTCGTCCGCGACCGTGAAATCCGTGAAGCGCGCGGCAAAGCGCGCGAGCCGCAGGATCCGCACCGGATCCTCGACGAACGCGTCGCCCACGTGCCGGAACACGCGCGCGCGCAGGTCGGCCTGCCCGTCGAACGGATCGATCACGGGGCCGATCAGCGCGCCTTCCGGGCTCACTTCACGCGCCATCGCGTTGATCGTCAGGTCGCGCCGCGCGAGGTCCTCGTCGAGCGTCACGTCCGGCGCGTAATAGAACTGGAAGCCGTGATAGCCGGCCGCCGTCTTGCGTTCGGTGCGCGCGAGCGCGTACTCCTCCTGGGTGTCCGGATGCAGGAACACGGGGAAATCCTTGCCGACCGGCCGGAAGCCCTGCGCGACCATCTGCTCGGGCGTCGCGCCCACCACCACGTAGTCGCGGTCCTGCACAGGCACGCCGAGCAATTCGTCGCGGATCGCTCCGCCTACTGCGTAGATGTTCATGGCGTCGGTTCGTATTCGGCGATCACGTTGGTTTCGCGGCGCGCGGCATCGATCCAGCGTTGCACCGCCGGCAGCGCCGTCACACGCGCGGCATAGCCGGCCGCCTCCGGCGACAACGCCGGCGCATACGTGTTGAAACGCATCACGACGGGCGCGTACATCGCATCGGCGATCCCGAATTCACCGAACAGGAACGGGCCGCCCGATGCCTCGATGCATGCGCTCCACAGCGCGTCGATGCGCGCGACGTCGGCGAGCGCCTCGGGCGTCGCGCCGCGCCCCGGCATCGACGCGCGCACGTTCATGCCCATGTGCGTACGCAGCGCGGCGAAGCCCGAGTGCATCTCGGCCGAGATGCAGCGCGCATGCGCGCGGTCGAGCGGATCGGCCGGCCACATCGGGAACTGCGGATAGCGCTCGGCGAGCGTCTCGGCGATCGCGAGCGAATCCCAGATCGCAACGCCGTGATCGTCGATCAGGCACGGCACCTTGCCGGTCGGCGAATATTCGCGGATGCGCGCGGCCGTGTCGTCGCGGCGCAGCTCGATCGCGATCTCGTCGAACGTGATGCCGAAATGCGCGAGCAGCAGCCACGGCCGCATCGACCACGACGAGTAATTCTTGTCTCCAATGACGAGTTTCATGGCGGGGTTCCGAAAGGCGCAAAAGTGAATGACGAAAGCGACGGCCCGCGACGCCTAGCGGCGCGAGCGGAACCAGTCGAAGCGGGAGCGCCGCGCCGTGTGGCCCAGATACGCGGGCGCGATGCTCTCGAGACTCGCGGGCGCGATCCCGAGTTCCGGCGCGAGCGGCCCGGACAGCACGTTCGGCACCGACATCGACGCAAGATTGTCGCGCGTGATCACCGGCTCGCCGGGCAGGCATTCGAACACGCGCGCCTGCAGCTGCGCGAGCGCGTCGGGCAGGCGCACGATGCGTGCCTGCCGGCCGACCAGCGTGCCGCAATAGCGCACCAGTTGTTCGAGCGTATAGACGGTCGGGCCGCCGAGTTCGTAGGTCTTGCCGTGCGCTGCCGCGAGGTCGAGCGTGTTGACGAATGCGCGCACGACGTCGCCGACGAACACCGGCTGGAATTGCGCGTCGGGCATCGCCAGCGGCAGCACCGGCAACGTGCGCTGCAGGTTCGCGAACGTGTTCAGGAACGCGTCGCCGGGGCCGAACACGACCGACGGGCGGAAAATCGTCAGCGCGAGCGAATCGGTCGCGGCGACCGCATGCAGCGCGGCCTCGCCGTCGCCCTTCGAGCGCTGGTACATGCTCGGGCCATGCGAATCGGCGCCGAGCGCGCTCATGTGCAGCACGCGCCGCACGCCGACTTCGACGCACGCGGCGGCCAGCGCGGCCGGCAGCGCGACGTGCGCGCGCTCGAACCCGGGCCCGTAAGGCGTGCCGCGGCCGCCGTGCAGCACGCCGACGAGATTGACGGCCGCATGTGCGCCTGCGACGAACCGCGCGAGCGTGCGCGTATCGAGCGCGTCGAGCTCGACGATCTCGACCGGCAGCATCTGCAGGTGGCGTGCATGCTCGCGCCGCCGCGTGCCGATCCGCACCTGCTTGCCGGCGTCGACCAGCGCATTGACGAGCCGGCTGCCGATGAAGCCCGTGCCACCCAGCAGCGCGACGGTCTGGCGATCCATGATGGTGACCTCAAAAGAACACTGCCGCGTCTCGCGCGGCAGTGTGAAGATTGCGGATCAGGGCGAGATCATGCCTAGACGTTTCTTCAACGACTGCGGTTTGCCCTCGAAGAGCGCCGCGTAATAGACGGTATTCGACAGCACGTTCTTCACGTAGTCGCGCGTCTCGTTGAACGGAATCGTCTCCGCGAAGATCGCGCCTTCGACCGGCTGCGTCAACACCTGGCGCCACTGGCGCGGCCGGCCCGGGCCCGCGTTGTAGCCTGCCGTCGCCAGCACCGGCGAGCTGTCGAAGTTGTTGTAGATGTCCGCCAGATACCAGGTGCCGAGCTGGACGTTGGTATTGATGTCGTGCATCTGCGCACGCGTGATCGTGCCCATCCCGAGCTTCTTCGCGACGAGCTGCGCGGTGGCCGGCATCAACTGCATCAGCCCGCCCGCGCCGACCGACGAACGCGCGTTCGTGATGAAGCGCGATTCCTGGCGAATCAGCCCGTAGGCCCATTCGATGTCGAGGCCGCTCGACTGCGCGTAGCGCTCGACGATGTCGCGGTACGGCGACGGGTAGCGCAGCGTGAAGTCGTGCTCGGCCTTCGTGCGGTCGGCCGTGTTGACCGTGCGGTCGAGCAGGTCGATGCGCTTGCCGTATTCGGCGGCCGCGAGCAGCTGGCGATCGGTCATCCCGCGCAGCGGCCAGTTCCATTCGCGGTTGCCTTCGAGGCGCAGGTTCAGCCCGTAGAAGCGTTGCGCGAGCGCGAAGCCGGGGATCTTGCTCATCGCGTCGACGTCGGCGTCGCTCACTTTCGTGCGCGGCGGGATCGACGTGCGCTGGCCCAGCTCCTCGCCGGCGAGCTGCCCGTAGAAGTTGAACTGGCCCGCGACCTGCTCGAATTCCTGGTTCGCCTGCAGCGTGTCGCCGCTCTGCTTGAGCGCGCGCGCATGCCAGTAGATCCACGCCGGATCGCTGCGCAGCGACGGCGGCATCTGTTCGATCGACCAGCGCACCATCGGCCAGTTGCCGGCGAGCAGCGCGGCGCGCGTGCGCCATTCGTAACCCGGGTTCGACAGCGGCGCGTTCGCGGATTTCGCATACCAGACCGATGCGAGCGCCGAGCGCTTGATCGCGCCCTGGTAGCCGATCGCGCCCCACGCGATCGCCTGCTCCTGCTTCGTCAGCGAGCCGGCGACCGACGTCAGCATCCCCGCCGCGGCGTCCGGGTCGTTGCGCGCCATGCGGCCGAGCGCGATCAGCGCGAGCTGGTGCGAGGCCGCGTCGGGGCCGATGCCGCGCGCGAGATACAGCGGCGGCGCGCTGGTCGCCTGATCGAAGCCGGCCGGCCGCGGGCCGAGCGCGTCGACGATCTTCCCGCCGAGCGTCGTGTAGTTCTGCTCGTACGCGAGGCGGGCCTGCTGCCACACGTCGTCGCTCGTGAACTGCTGGTTGACGGTGAGCGCCGTAATCAGGTCGACACAGGCGTCGCCGTAGTATTTCGGCTCGACGAGCAGCGCGCGCGCCGCGTCGGCGACGTTCTCGCCGCGCGCCGCGCGCGATTCGAGCGCGTAGCACTTGACCTGCGTGTCGTCGTCGAGCACGAAGCGCTTGTACTGGTCGTCGAAGCTGCGCCAGTCGTGGCGCGCACCGAGCACGAGCAGGTAGTCGTTGCGCAGGCGGTCGGCGATCGCCTGGCCGTCGTAGCGCTGCAGGAACGACTGCACGGGAGCGTCGGGGGCGTCGACACGTGCGCGGCCCGTCGAATCGAACAGTTGCGGCTTGATCTGGAAATACTCGACGTAGGACGGGACCGGATAGTTCGGAATCATCGCCGCGAGCTGCGCGGCCTTCGCGGCGTCGTTGCGGCGCGCGGCTTCGCGCAACTGCACGAAGATCTGGTCGTCCCCGGCGAGCGTGTCGTCGTTCGGTGCGGCGCACGCGGCCGTGCCCGCGACGAGCGCGGCGGCCGAAAGCGCGAGCGCGACCGCGCGATATACTCGGAAAAGGCTGTTCGACATCGTTTTGAATGGAGCACGAAGTGAGCGAAAGCATAGCATGCAACCCTGTGCCGAACCCGAAGGTTGCACTACGCAAAACGCTGTCCGGCGCGCGTCGCGACGCGGCGTCGCAGCCCGTCGCGAACGCCGCGCTCGACGCGCGGCTGCGCCTGTTGCTCGAGCGGCTCGCGCCGTGCACGGTCGGCTTCTACTGGCCGCTGCCGGGCGAATTCGACGCACGCGACGCGGTGCTCGCGTGGTCCGCGGCAGGCCCGGGTCGCCGGGCCGCGCTGCCGGTGATCGGCGAGAAGCACACGCCGCTCGCGTTCCATGCGTGGGATGCGCACACGCCGATGCGCGAAGGGCATCACCGGATTCCGGAGCCTGCGTCGGGCGTCGTCGTCGTGCCCGACCTGTTGCTGATTCCGTGTGTGGGATTCGATCTGCAGCGCTACCGGCTTGGCTATGGCGGCGGCTATTACGACCGCACGCTCGCGATGTGGCCGGGCACGACGCTGCCGGTGACGGTCGGCATCGCCTATGAAGCGTGCCGCGTCGATGCGCTGCCGGCCGAAGCGCACGATCTCGCGATGCAGTGGATCGTGACCGACGGCGCGCTTTACCCGGACCCGGCCGCCGGATGACGCGGCGCGCGACGTCGCTCGAGCGGCATGCCGCGCGTCACCGCGTTCGTCGTCCCGTCCGCAATCGTTTACAGCGATGCCGCCGCGCGCGCGGCCGTGTCGTAGAGGCCCGACGCGTTGCGCAGCAGCTGCGCGGCGTCGCCGATCTGCTCGTTGGTGAGGCCGCTGTCCTTCAGCGTCTCGATCAGGCAATGCTCGCGCACTTCCCGATACTTCAGGCACAGCTCGCGGCCCGCCTCGGTCGCGAAGAAGAACACTTCCTTGCCGCTCTTCTCGCTCTTCACGTAGCCGCGCGCGATCAGTTTTTTCAGCGCGTAGGTCGCGACGTGCGTATCCTCGATATTGAGCACGAAGCAGATGTCGGCAAGCTTTTTCTTGCGTTCGCGATGGCTTACGTGGTGCAGCAGCGACACCTCGACCGCCGTCATATCCTTCGCACCGGCGGCCGACATGCACCGCACCATCCATCGGTTGAATGCGTTGCCGGCCATGATGAGCCCGTATTCGAGTTCCGACAGCTCCGCGCTCGAATCGGAAACGAGGTGTTCGGATGACACGATCTTGGTCGGAGGACGCTTCATGGAAAGGCAGCGCAAGCAGGATGTCAGGGTGTGCCGAGTGTACGACAGAAGCCGCGACATACGAGCTAGGCAAAAACGCTTATTGGGAAGTTGTCGATATTTTATTGACAATGTGCGCTAACATTGCCGTCCGAACCGTGCCAGTCCGATGACGCAACCCCGCATTTATCCGCTCGGCGATGCCGCCCTCGTCTGCGAGGTGCCGCCGCCCGCCACGCTCGATTGCCAGCGCCGCGTCTGGGCCGTCGCCGAGGCCGCGCGCGCATGGCCCGACGTGATCGACGTCGTGCCGGGCATGAACAATCTGACGATCGTATTCGATGCGCTCGCCGCGACGGCCGAGTCGTTCACGCCCGCGCTGCGCGACGCATGGGAAACCGCCGACGTCGAGCACGCGGACGGCCGCGAGATCGAGATTCCGGTCCAATACGGCGGCGCAGCCGGCCCCGACCTCGCGGCCGTCGCCGCACACACGGGGCTGTCGGCCGATGAAGTCGTCGCGCGACACGCCGCCGGCGAATACGTCGTGTTCTTCATCGGCTTCCAGCCGGGTTTCGCGTATCTCGGCGGCCTCGATGCGTCGCTGCACACGCCGCGCCGCGCGGCGCCGCGCCTGGAAGTGCCGGCCGGCTCGGTCGGCATCGGCGGAGCGCAGACGGGCATCTACCCGGCCACGTCGCCCGGCGGCTGGCAGCTGATCGGCCGCACGTCGCACGTGCTGTTCGACCCGGCGCGGCCGCAGCCGACGCTGCTGCTGCCCGGCGACCGCGTGCGCTTCACCATTGCCGGAGTCGACGCGACATGACCCAGAATTCAGCACCGGGCACGATCGAGGTGCTCCGCGCCGGCCCGCTGTCGACCGTGCAGGATCTCGGCCGCCGTGGCATGCGCCATCTCGGCGTCGCGCAGGGCGGCGCGCTCGACGGCCTCGCGCTCGAAGTCGGCAACCGGCTGGTCGGCAATCGCCCCGACGCGGCGGCCGTCGAAATCACGATCGGCCCGGCCGCGTTCCGCTTCACCCGCGCGACGCGCATCGCGATCACCGGCACCGAATTCGGCGCGACGCTCGACGGCAAGCCCGTGTATTCGTGGTGGAGCCTGCCGGTCGACGCCGGGCAGACGCTCGTGCTGCCGGCCGCGAAACGCGGGATGCGTGGCTACCTGTGCATCGCGGGCGGCATCGATGTGCTGCCGATGCTCGGTTCGCGCAGCACCGATCTTGCGTCGCGCTTCGGCGGCCTCGGAGGCCGCGCGCTGCGCGACGGCGATCGGCTTCCGGTCGGTGTGCCGCCGGCCGGCGCCGGCTGCCTCGCGGCCGATGCGCCCGAATTCGGCGTGAAAGCGCCCGCGTGGTGCGCGTTTGTGCGCGTCGACGAACCGCCGCGCCGCCACCGGCCCGCGCATGCGCCGTGGGCGATGCCCGTGCGCGTGCTGCCGGGCCCCGACTACGCGTCGTTCGCGGCCGATTCTCAGCAGGCGTTCTGGGACGAGGAATGGCTCGTCACCGCGAACAGCAACCGGATGGGCTATCGTCTCGCCGGCGCCGAGCTGGTACGCGAGCGGCCGGTCGAGCTGCTATCGCACGCGGTGCTGCCCGGCACGATCCAGGTGCCGCCGAACGGCCAGCCGATCGTGCTGATGCACGACGCGCAGACCACCGGCGGCTACCCGAAGATCGGCACGGTGATCCGCGCGGATCTCTGGAAACTCGCGCAGGCGCGGCTCAACCTGCCGATCCGCTTCGTGCGCACGACACCCGATGCCGCGCGCGCCGCGCTGACCGCGGAACGCGCCTATCTGCGGCAGATCGACGTCGCGATCGAGATGCGCGAGGAGACCCGCCGCCGCACGCAATCGCGCGCGGCGTGACAATGGCGGAAGCAGGACGAAGGACGCGCCACGCCATCAGTGGACGAGGAACATCATGGAAATCGATCTGAATGCCGATCTCGGCGAAGGATGCGGATCGGACGAGGCGCTGCTCGACCTCGTCACGTCGGCGAACATCGCGTGCGGCTGGCATGCAGGTGGCGCCAACGCGATGCGCGACTGCGTGCGCTGGGCCGTGCAGAAGGGCGTGTCGATCGGCGCGCATCCGAGCTTTCACGATCCGGAGAATTTCGGTCGCAAGGAAATGCAGTTGCCGGCCAGCGACATCTATGCGGGCGTGCTGTACCAGCTCGGCGCGCTGTCGGCGATCGCGCAGGCCGAGGGTGGCCGCATCGCGCACGTGAAGCCGCACGGCGCGCTGTACAACCAGGCCGCGCGCGACCCGATGATCGCCGACGCCGTGGTGTCCGCGATCCACGACTTCGATCCGTCGCTTGCCGTGTTCGGGCTCGCGAACAGCGTGTTCGTCGCGGCCGCGCGGCACGCGGGGCTCGCCGCGGTGGAGGAAGTGTTCGCCGATCGCGGCTATCGCGCGGACGGCTCGCTGGTGCCGCGCAGCCAGCCCGGTGCACTGATCGACGACGAGGAAGCGGTGCTCGCGCGCACGCTCGACATGGTGCGCGAGCGGCAGGTGCGGGCGGTGAGCGGCGAGTGGGTGCCGCTCAATGCGCAGACCGTCTGCCTGCACGGCGACGGCCCGCATGCGCTCGCGTTCGCGAAAAGGATTCGTGCGGCGCTGGAGGCGGCGGGTGTCGATGTCGTCGCTCCGGGCGCGCTGGAGGCCGGCGAAGACGCGTGAGCGGCGCGCAAGCTGCGCTGCGCTCGACAAAAGCCGCCGCACAAAAGAAAAAAGCGCCCTCGTGGCGCTTTTCCGTTGGCGCGATCGCTGCGGCTTCGCCGTCTGTCGATTCTCGCCCCCCGAAACCGTCTGTCGACGGTGACCGGAAAATCTTCCGGATTAAAAAACGTCCGCCGCCGCCCGATTTACTGCTTACCCCGGTTGGACGACGGAGCGTCGCTTATTCGCAAGTCGGCCTGCATGCGTTGTTGTTGTCCGACGATGGTTGGCCCCGCCGTACATGCAGACGCTTTCCGCGGCCGACACGTGTGCACCACGTGCCGGCAACGCGCTCACCCCGCGCTTTGTTTTCTGCTACCCCGTAGAACTTTTTCTATTCTTTTCATTTTTTCAACTTGTGGATCGAAGAATAGATATTGGCCGAACGGGATGTCAATCGTTTGAAACGCTATTTTCTGACGAATCGAGGGTTTTCCTTATCGAATCGCACGCCCATACAGGCGTTTGACGCTGCGCGCGCAGCGTCGATCAAACAGGGGAGGATCGGTTCGGGCCCGCCGGCGTCGCTCAGTTCGCGTCGACGCTGTAACCTTGTTGACGCAACAATTCGAGCACGCCGCGCGGGCCGCCCAGATGTAGCGCGCCGATGGCGACGAATACCGGCCGGTTCGGCGCGGCGATTGCCGTCATCCGCGCAACGAAGCGCCGGTTGCGTTCGTACAGGATCTTGTTGTCGATCGACGCCGACAGCGCCTTCGAACGGGCCAGCCGCTCGCTCTTCGCGACCGCCCACGCTGAAATCGCATCAGCGTCGCCAATTTGCCACAGCCGGTGCAGCGCCTTGATGTCGTCGGCGTTCTGCGCCGGCGTCTGCACCATGTCCTGCGCGAGCATCTCGCGCTGTTCGGCGAGCGTCAGCCCGGTGAACGCGCGCATCTGCTCGGCGAGCGTCTCGAGCCCTATCACCCGGCCACCCTTTTTCTTCAGGAACACGTTCTGCAGTTGCGCCTCGGTGCCGTACTCGGTCTGCAGGCCGGCCGACAGCGAGTCGTAGGTCTCGACGACCAGCGCCGCGAGCCACGGCCGCATCCGGCGGATCTCCGCGAGCGCGGCCGGATTGCCGCGCAGGCGCCCCGCGAGGCGCTGCCACAGCGGCTCGGGCAACAGGCGCTGCAGGCACGGGTAGCGGCACACGCCGTACTTCGACACGTCGTCCTGCGATTCGAGCAGATCGTCCGGCGACAGCTCGAGCGCGAGCGTCGGCGACGCCGCAAGCGCCCCGAGGATGCGCGGCCGGAACGGCTGAGCGGGTGGATAGTCGGACGGGTCGCCCGTATGCAGCGTGCCGAGCACGTACAGCGTGACCTTGCCCTTCGTAGCCACGTAGAACGGCATGCGCGCGGGCTGCACGCGCACCGTGCCGCGCGCGACCGTGCCGTTGGACACGGAAGGCGCATGGAAGCCCGGCAGGCTCATGCCGGGCGGCGGAACCTGCGACGTATGGATCGGCGAACTGGCCGGCGCACGCCCTTCGGCACGCGCGGCCTCGACGGGAACGACGAGGCCGGCCGCGACGCACGCGCCCGCCAGCGCCGCACCCGTGACCGTGCGCACGCTCCAGCGCCGTGCGTTGCGGCACGCGCGCATCACCCGCGCGCGGCCGGCCCCCGAACGGCGCACGCCGGACGCGCGCGCCGCCAAACCATCAGGCATTCGCCTCCCCCACCTCCTCGGCGCGATGGCAGGCCACGCGGCGTCCGTCGACGTCGCGCAGCTGCGGTTCCTCGACACGACAGCGCTCGATCGCGTACGGGCAGCGCTGGTGAAACGCGCAGCCTGACGGCGGATTGAGCGGCGACGGCAGCTCGCCCTGCAGCTTGATCTGCACGCGGCGGTCTTCCTCGAAGATCGCCGGCGTCGCCGACATCAGCGCGCGCGTGTACGGATGGCGCGGACGCGCGTAGATCGTCGCCTTGTCGCCGAGTTCGGCGACGCTGCCGAAGTACATCACCATCACGTCGTCGGCGACGTGCTCGACCACCGACAGGTTGTGCGAGATGAACACGTAGCTCGTCTTGAACTGCTCCTGCAGATCCATGAAGAGGTTCAGGATCTGCGCCTGGATCGACACGTCGAGCGCGGACACCGGCTCGTCGGCAACGACGATCCGCGGATCGAGGATCATCGCGCGCGCGATCGCGACCCGCTGGCGCTGACCGCCCGAGAACATGTGCGGATAGCGCTTCGCGTGCTCGGGCCGCAGGCCGACCGTGCGCATGATCTGCGCGATGCGCGACGCGCGCTCGGCCGCCGTCAGGTTCGTATTGATCTCGAGCGGCTCGGACAGCGTTTGCTCGACCGTCTTGCGCGGGTTCAGCGACGCGAACGGATTCTGGAACACCATCTGCACGCGGCGGCGCAGGTCGGCGACCGTCTCGCGGTTCGCGCCGGCCACGTCCTTGCCGTCGATCGTCAGGTGGCCCGACGTGGGTGTTTCGATCATCGTGAGCTGGCGCGCGAGCGTCGATTTCCCGCAGCCCGATTCGCCGACGACGGCGAGCGTCTTGCCGCGCTTCAGCGAGAACGACACGCCGTTGAGCGCCTTCACCGTGCCCTGCCCGAACATCCCGCGCTTGACCGTGTAGTGCTTTGCGAGCTGATCCGCGACCAGCACCGCTTCCTCGTCGTGCGGCGTGGCGCGGACTTCCTTATCTGCATTCATCGTGCGCCTCCCGTCAGGTCGAGGTTGGAAACGTTGAGCGGCTTGATGCAGCGCGCCCGCATCGCATCGTTGGCCGGCACCAGCGTATCGAGCGCCGGACGCGCCTTGCGGCAATCGTCGACGACGTACTTGCAGCGCGGCGCGAACAGGCACCCGGACGGGCGATCATCGCGGCCGGGCACCATCCCCGGCAATGCGGCAAGGCGACGCGCCCCCTGATTGTGCTCGGGAATCGCCGCGAGCAGCGCTTCGGTGTACGGATGATGCGGCGCACGGAAGATGTCCGGCACGCGATTGGTCTCGATGACCTCGCCCGCATACATCACCGCGACGCGCTGCGCGACCTCCGACACCACGGCCAGGTCGTGCGAGATCAGCACGAGCGCCATCCCGCGCTCCTTCTGCAGCTTCACGAGCAGATCCATGATCTGCGCCTGGATCGTCACGTCGAGCGCGGTGGTCGGCTCGTCGGCGATCAGCAGCTTCGGGTTGCACGCGACCGCCATCGCGATCATCACGCGCTGGTTCATCCCGCCCGACATCTGGTGCGGGAACGCCGTGATGCGATTCTTCGCGTCGGGAATGCCGACCTGATCGAGCAGCTCGAGCGCGCGCCGATGCAGCGCGTCGCCGCGCAGGCCTTCGTGCAGCTTCAGCACTTCCTTGATCTGGTAGCCGACCGTGTAGCTCGGATTCAGGCTCGTCAGCGCGTCCTGGAACACCATCGCGATGTCCTTGCCGACGATCTTGCGGCGCGCTTTCGGCGACGCCTTCAGCAGGTCCACGCCGTTGAACGTGACCTCGTCGGCCGTCACCTTGCCCGGCGCGTCGATCAGGCCCATCAGCGCCATCATCGTCACGCTCTTGCCGGAACCCGATTCGCCAACGACGCCCACCACCTCGCCCGGCGCGATCGACAGGTTGATCCGGTCGACGGCGGGCAAGCCGTTGAAGTTCACCGCGAGATTGCGGATGGTCAGGAGATTCTGGGTCATGTCAGGCCATCCGCTTCAGTTTGGGATCGAGCGCATCGCGCAGCCCGTCGCCGAGCAGGTTGATCGCGAGCACCGAAATCAGGATCGACAGGCCGGGCATCGTCACGATCCACCACGCGTTGTCGATGTAGTCGCGCGCGGACGCGAGCATCGCGCCCCACTCGGCGGTCGGCGGCTGCACGCCGAGGCCGAGGAAGCCGAGTGCCGCGGCGTCGAGAATGGCCGACGAGAAGCCGAGCGTCGCCTGCACGATCAGCGGTGCCGTGCAGTTGGGCAGCACCTGCGAGAACATCAGGCGCAGCGTGCCGGCACCGGCCACGCGCGACGCCGTCACGTATTCCTTCTGCAGTTCGCCGAGCGCGGATGCGCGCGTGAGACGCACGTAGGCCGGCAGCGCGACGATCGCGATCGCGAACATCGTGTTGGTGAGGCCCGGGCCGATGATCGCGACGACCGCGACCGCGAGCAGCAGCGACGGCAGCGCGAGCAGCACGTCCATGATGCGCATCACCGGCGTGTCGGCCCACTTCTGAAAGAACGCGGCGACCAGCCCGAGCACGATGCCGGGGATCAGCGCGAGCACGACCGACACGAAGCCGATCCAGAACGACATGCGCGCGCCGAACATCAGGCGCGAAAGGATGTCGCGGCCGGCTTCGTCGGTGCCGAGGATGAACTGCCAGTTGCCGCCCGCGAGCCACGCGGGCGGGATCTTCACGTAGTCGCGGTATTGCTCGACCGGGCTGTGCGGCGCGATCAGCGGCGCGAGGAGCGCGACCACGATCAGCGCCAGCACGACGATGCCGGCGCCGACGGCGCCCCGGTTGCGCGAGAAGTTGGCCCAGAACTCGCGCAGCGCGAGCGCACGGCCGCCGGCCGGCGCGGATTCGCTCGGCAGGGTGTTTTGCAGATTGCTCATGGAATTACCTCGTGTGGCGGATGCGCGGATTCAGCACGCCGTACAGCAGGTCGACGACCAGATTCACGACGATCACGAGCGTCGCGATCAGCAGGATGCCGCCCTGGACGACCGGATAGTCGCGGCGGCCGATCGCATCGATCAGCCACTTGCCGACGCCGGGCCACGAAAAGAGCGTCTCGGTCAGCACGGCGCCAGCAAGCAGCGTGCCGATCTGCAGGCCGATCACGGTGACGACCGGGATCAGCGCATTGCGCAGCGCATGCACCACGACCACGCGCGCGGGCGACAGCCCCTTCGCGCGGGCGGTGCGGATGTAGTCTTCGCGCAGCACTTCGAGCATCGACGAGCGCGTCATCCGCGCGATCACCGCGAGCGGGATCGTGCCGAGCACGATGGACGGCAGGATCAGGTGGCTGAGCGCCGACTTGAACGAGCCTTCGTCCGGCGCGAGCAGCGCGTCGATCAGCATGAAGCCGGTCGGATGCGGGAAGTCGTATTCGACCGCGATGCGCCCTGACACGGGCGTCCAGCCGAGGTATGACGAAAACACCATGATGAGGATCAGCCCCCACCAGAAGATCGGCATCGAATAGCCGGTGAGCGCGGTGCCCATCACGCCGTGATCGACGACCGAGCCGCGCCGCAGCGCGGCGACCACGCCGGCCGGCAGCCCGACCACGAGCGCGAACACGAGCGCGCAGAGCGACAGCTCGACGGTCGCCGGGAAGCGCGCGAAGAACTCGCCCGCGACACTGGTGTTGGTGATGATCGACGTGCCGAGGTCGCCATGCAGCGCCCGGCCGATGTAGTGGATGTACTGCAGGGGCAGCGGCTGGTCGAGCCCGAGGCGTTTCATCGCCTCTGCATGCATCGCGGGATCGACGCCGCGCTCGCCCATCATCACTTCGATGGGATCGCCCGGTATCAGGTGAATCAGCGCAAACGCCAGGATGGTGATGCCGATGAAGGTCGGAATCACCATGCCCACGCGGCGCAACACGAATGTGAACATGATGCGTCTCGTATTTTCTCGTGGGAAATGTGCGACCGGCGACGAGGGGCTTTTGGCCCCTCGCCGCCGGATGAGTTCAAGCCGGTCTTCTCGATGACGACAGCTTACACGGGCCGTGTTACTTCACGCCGACTCCGTCGAAGCGCGCATAGCCGAGCGGCTCGATGCGCATGTCGACCACGTTCTTGCGTACCGGCTGGTAGACCGTCGAGTTCGCGATCGGCGAGAACGGCAGCTGCTGCGCGAAGATCTGCTGGGCCTGCATGTAGATCTTCGTGCGCGCGTCCTGGCCCGTCGTCGTGCGACCCTTCTGGATCAGCTCGTCGAACGGCTTGTAGCACCAGTGCGAGAAGTTGTTGCCCTTGATCGCCTCGCAGCCGAGCAGCGTGCCGAGCCAGTTGTCGGGGTCGCCGTTGTCGCCCGTCCAGCCGATCAGCATCGTGTCCTGCTCGCCCGTGTGCGCGCGCTTGATGTACTCGCCCCACTCGTACGTGACGATCTTCGCCTTCACGCCGATCTTCGCCCAGTCGGCCTGGATCATCTCGGCCATCAGGCGGGCGTTCGGGTTGTATGCGCGCTGCACCGGCATCGCCCACAGCGTGATGTCGAACCCGTTCGGATAGCCGGCCTTCGCGAGCAGCGCCTTCGCCTTCGCGGTGTCGTTCGGGGCCATCTTCAGGTTCTTGTCGTACGACCATTGGGTCGGCGGCATCGGCGCGCTGGCGGCCTGGCCCGCACCCTGATAGACGGATTCGAGGATCGCCTTCTTGTTGATCGCCATGTCGAGCGCCTGACGCACTTCGAGCTTGTCGACCGGCTTGTGCTCGACGTTGTACGCGAGGTAGCCGAGGTTGAAACCCGGCTGCGACGGCATGTCGATGCCCGAGTCGGCCTTCAGCGTCGCGATGTCGGCCGGACGCGGATAGCTCATCACCTGGCATTCGTTGCGCTTGATTTTCTGCACGCGCACGCCCGGATCGGGCGTGATCGAGAAGATCAGCTTCGACAGCTTCACCGCGCCCTTCTTCCAGTAGTCAGGATTCCCGTCGAAACGGATCGTCGCGTCCTTCGTGTAGCTGCGGAAGATGAACGGGCCCGTGCCGACCGGCTTCTGGTTGATGTCGGCGGCCTTGCCGGCCTTCATCAGCTGATCGCCGTATTCGGCCGACAGGATCGACGCGAATTCCATCGCCATGTTCTGGATGAACGGCGCGTTCGGCTCGGCCAGCGTGAACTTCACGGTGTACGGATCGACCTTCTCGACCTTCGTGATCAGCTTGTCGAGGCCCATGTCGGTGAAGTACGGGAACGACACCGGATAAGCCTTGCGGAACGCCTGGTTCGGATCGAGCATGCGCTCGAACGTGAACACGACGTCGTCCGCGTTGAATTCGCGCGTCGGCTTGAAGAAGTCGGTCGTGTGGAACTTCACGCCATGACGCAGGTGGAACGTGTACACCTTGCCGTCGGACGAGACGTCCCACTTCTCGGCGAGGCCCGGCTCGACCTTGGTGCCGCCGCGCTCGAATTCGACGAGACGGTTATAGACGGTGAACGTGGCGGCGGTGAAGTCGACGCCGGTCGTGAATTGCGCGGAATCGAAACCCGCCGGGCTGCCTTCTGAGCAGTAGACGAGCGTTTTGTTCGGGATCTGTGCGAATGCAGAACCCGCGACGCCGAACGATGCCGCTGCCACGCCTGCCATGGCGGTAACACGCAGGGTGTGCAACAGACGGTTGTATTCCATGTTTCCTCCAGGTCTCCAGATCGGAACCGGTCCCCCAGGGGCCGGGTACGCGGGATATTACTTGAGCTAGCGATTTTGCAACAAGCTGGAGAAAAAACTCTTCTAGACGCATTTGCGCGGGTTTTTGCGGATGTCTCGCCTGCGCGAAAAGTGCGTCGGCGCGCGCGAGCGGCGAATTCGTTCATCCCGCGCGTGTTTCCTTCGACAACTAAACAATTCGTACGCGGGCGCGAACGATCGCCGCACCGGTTTCGGGCGCCTGCGCGCGCATCATTGCAGCTTTCGCAACGATGGACGCGCTGCAATTCTGCCGTCAGGCCGGCGCGTCGAGATCCGCGCTGCGCGCGGGCACGAACGCGACCGCGACGATCGACAGCGCGAGCCCGGCCATCACGTAATAGGTCGGCGCGAGCGGCGTGCCCGTCACCTTGATCAGCCACGTGACGATGAATTGTCCGAAACCGCCGAACAGCATCACCGCGACGTTGTACGCGATCGACAGCCCCGTCGAGCGCACGTTGGCCGGGAACAGCTCGGCGATCATCGCGCCGAACGGCCCGTAGTAGCCGGCGAGCGTCACCGACAGCACGGCCTGCACCGCGATCAGCCGCCCGATGCTCGGCGCCGCGTCGAGCCACGCGAACAACGGATACATCAGCGCGAGCGTCAGCACGAGCGACCATAGCGACAGCCCCTTGCGGCCGATGCGGTCCGACCACGCGCCCGCGACCGGCGACAGCACCATCAGCAGCAGGTTGCCGACGATCACCGCGTAGAACGATTCCGCATACGGCAGCTTCAGCTGCTTCACCGCGAAGGTCGGCAGATAGCTGATCAGCACGTAGATCGTCACCGTCAGCGCGATCACCGAGCCGAGCCCGCACAGCACCTCGCGCGGATGGCGCGTGAACACTTCGCCGAGCGTCGCGCGGCGTGCGCTTTGCTGCGCATGCAGGAATGCTTCGGAATCCGCCAGATGACGGCGGATATAGAAACCGATTGGACCGATCACGAGCCCGAGGATGAACGGCACGCGCCAGCCCCAGCTGCGCAGCGCGTCGTGCGACAGCCCGCGCGTGACGGCCGCGCCGACCAGCGCGCCGATCAGCAGCGCGGCCGCCTGGCTCGCCATCTGCCAGCTGCCGTAGAAACCGCGTTTCGAGAAAGGCGCGGCTTCGATCAGCAACGCGGTCGCGCTGCCGAATTCGCCGCCCGCGGAGAAACCCTGCAGCAAGCGGCCGAGCACGATCAGGAGCGGGCCGCCGATGCCGATCGCCGCATAGGGCGGTGCGATCGCGAGCAGGAAGATGCCGGCCGTCATCAGCAGGATCACGAGCGACAGCGCGGCCTTGCGGCCCGCGCGATCGGCGTACAGGCCGAACACGATGCCGCCGATCGGGCGCATGAAAAACGCGACGCCGAACGTCGCGGTGGTCAGCAGCAGCGACGAGTATTCACTGGTGGTCGGGAAGAACAGCTCGGCGATCACGACGGTCATGAAACCGAACACCGTGAAGTCGTACCACTCGAGCGCGTTGCCGATCACGGCCGCGGCGACGGCCCGCCGGTTCAGCGCACGCTCGGGCCGGATCGTTTTCGTTGAATTCGCAATCGTCGCCATGCGAGCCTCGTCCTCGTGAATTCGCCGTATCGGGCGGCGCGGCGTGCGGGATGCCGCGGCGCGCTGGTGTGCAGCGAGTGTAGAAAGCGACGGAACCGTTTTCAAGCATAAAAAACGCCCGCCATCGTCCGATGGCGGGCGTTTTGCGGTTTTCGCCACATTGCGGCATCGCACGATGCCGTGTGTTGGCTGCTTCACGGACACGGGCCATGCGATCTGCTTCCACCATTTCGCCTGGCCGTCATTCTCGCCGCCACGAGAGCACTTTCGTCCTCGTCTGATTTCCCGAGCCATTTCTTTCCATTAACTTTCGCCCGATGCCATTCAAACCGCCAGATCACGCGGCGTCCGGCAAGCGCCGCAACGTTGGTCTGTCACAACACGCCTTTCTCGCACACCGTCGTGGACAACAACAAGCTTCCCTATTACAAGGCAAACCGGCTGCTGTGGAAATGGGCGCGATGCGAAGGTGTCGACGGCTGTGAAGTCGTTCGCGAAGCCGGGCTATCGTTGAACAAAGCACCGCCGCCGGTGCCGGCGTCCCCCAAACGCGCCGAACCGGCTCGGCGGCCCGTCAAGTGCCTGACGCACGCAGATCGCATGAACAACATGTTCGACGACCTGCTCGCCGCTGCCGAGGCCCTTGCGCGATTCAAGAAATGGCTCGACACGCCGGAAGTGCCAAGACTCTCCTCGCCCATACCAATAGCAAAGCTCACAAAACACCGAACGATCGCGCCCCTGGATATTCAGGAGATTCCGCGCGCAATGCGCAGACTCTCGATGCCGGTATCGGCGATGCTGATGGAACGGTGGTTTGCCGGGACGCTCAACTATTCGCCGACTGACAAGGACGAAGCGCTATGCATCAATCAGGACGGTCAACCCTATCCTGCCGACATGTATGACATGAGGTCCATCAAGCTCGAATGGATTCTCAAACACGCTCGCGCGAAGGTGCAATACATGGCGCTTCAACAACGTGAGCGGCTCACTACGCCGCGGGCTGTTGAATCACTGTCCAAGTGCTTGTCTCGTGTCAGAGCATCGGACACGACCATTGATACGCTGGCGCTTTGCAACGGAAATCTCGCGGAATTGCACAAACGCTTCCAGTTCCAGTTCGCCGGCGTCGAAAGTACGTTCGGCCAGAAACTGGATGAATTCATTCTGAAACGGCTGACCAATAGCGGACTGCCGGACGATCTGACAGGCGCACTGGGATCGTTCAACGTTTATGCGGCAGTCACCCATGTCGAATTCAATCGCGGAGCAAGCCGCGCCACGATCAATTCGATTTATCTCTACGTGCGCGACAACTATACATTTTCCGACCGGAGCGACGGTCAGTCTCAATACCTCGGACACTGGAACCACAAGCGCGTTGTCCTCGTACCTGCAACCGCTGCAGCCGGAATTGCCGGAATTCGCTGGCTGGACTATCCCGTCGTCGTCGAAGGAAAGCGGTCCCGAGACAACATTTACTATCCGGTCAGGAACAAGTCGTTTCGCGAGTGGCAGCTACGGCATCGACGTGGCGGCGACTTCATCATCTTCTCGGACTACCGCCGCGTGACGCTCTCCCACCCCATCGAGATCGAGTTTCCGTGAGTGCCGCGGCAGAATCCGTCGGTATCGGAACGCTCGCCCTGCTGTTGGCCAGCATTCTTTGCGTGATCGCTTCGATCGCAATGGTCGGCGTGCTGCACTTCATCTGGTCGGGCTACGGTGGCCGAATATACAGCTTACGCCGAATGATCTACGTGTCGATCCGGCGCATCGCCGTCACGCTCGCTACCCTGATTGTGCTGGGCATCGCGTGGCGGTACTGGCATGACGCGCGATTGCGGGCGGCCTGCGGCCTCCAGGATCAGATGACTGAATACTCGCCTGACGGCCGCTATGTCGCGAAATATTGCTACTTCAGAGACACGATCATTCTGCGGCTGTATGGCAACGACAACACGAGGCTTCTTGCCGAGCGAACCTACCGGGACACATCCGGGGTCTTGGTCGGCGTCACCTGGACGCAGAACGCCTTGACCTATCCAGAAGGCGATAACCTCGAGACGATCAAGCTCCCACCCTCCGTTTACGATCGAATGCTGACGCTGCTTCCATAACGCATGCGCGACATCTTGAACAGCCGGCATCCCTCGCCGTCGGCAAATCGTTCCGAGCGGCATCGGCGCGAGCAGAAGCCGTTTTCAAGCATAAAAAACGCCCGCCATCGTCCGATGGCGGGCGTTTTGCGGTTTTCGCCACATTGCGGCATCGCACGATGCCGCCGCGCACGTCAGCCCATCTTCGTGAATGCGCTGCACCAGCCCTTCGCCGATACCTGCTTGCCGGGGAATGC
Source organism: Burkholderia diffusa (assembly GCF_001718315.1). NCBI lineage: Bacteria > Pseudomonadati > Pseudomonadota > Betaproteobacteria > Burkholderiales > Burkholderiaceae > Burkholderia > Burkholderia diffusa. The sequence continues at coordinate 3,204,532 of NZ_CP013362.1, forward strand.
GCCGCACGGGCCCGAAGCGGAGCCCTTCTTGCCCTGGTACAGCATGCAGGCCGCGCAATCCTGGCCTGCTGCGTATTTCGGATACTTCGCCTTGTCGACCTTCGTGGCATCGGCCTTGTAGCCGAGCGCCACCGCGGCCGGATCCGTTTCCGACAGCATCGGCGCATCAGCCAGCGCTTCGCGCGACAGCGCCAGCGCGGACACGGCACCAATGCTCGTAATCAGGAAACTCCGACGGGATGTTTTCATGGGGGACTCGCTCCAACGTTATCGGTTTGAAAGCCGTTCTGGCGACGGCCGTTCGACAGAATAACGCTCAAGCGAATAAATGTGCGCGCCGAAATGCCGGAGATAAGAGATTTCACACGGCCGGCCCGCACGAATGCGGGCCGTGTGCGTCATGCACGCGACGTCATGTCGCCGACACGCTGCGCGAGCGCAAGCGACGCCGTCAGCCCCGGCGACTCGATGCCGAACAGGTTCACGAGCCCGCGCACGCCATGCTGCGCCGCGCCCTGCACGATGAAGTCGGCCGGCGGCTCGCCGGGCCCCGCGAGCTTCGGCCGGATCCCCGCGTAGGCCGGCTGCAGTGCGTCGTCGGGGAGCCCGGGCCAGTATGTGCGGATCGATGTGTAGAACGCCTGCGCGCGCGCCGGATCGACTTCGTAGCGCAACGCATCGACCCACTCGACGTCGGGGCCGAAGCGCGCCTGCCCGGCCAGGTCCAGCGTGAGATGCACGCCGAGCCCCGCGCGGTCGGGCATCGGATAGACGAGGTGCGAGAACGGCGCGCGCCCCGACAGGCTGAAATAGTTGCCGCGCGCGAGATAGAGCGGCGGGACCCAGCGCGGGTCGAGCCCGCGCGTGCGGCGCGCGAGCGCCTGCGCGCCGAGGCCGGCGCTGTTGATCACGCACGCGGCCTCGATTTCGGTCGGCGCGTCGCCACCGGTACGCACCACGAAGCGGCCGCCGCGCAGCACGTCGATCGACTCGACCGGGGATTTCAGCGCGCACATCGCGCCGTCGCGCTCGGCGTCGCCGAGCAGCGCCAGCATCAGTTGGTGACTGTCGACGATACCGGTGCTCGGCGAGAACAGCGCCTCCGCGCATTCGAGCGCGGGCTCGAGCGTCTGCGCCTCGGCGCGCGTGAGCGGCATCAGGTCGAGCACGCCGTTTTCCGCGGCGCGCGCGGCGATCGCCTTCAACTGCTTCACCTGCGCGGCGCTCGTCGCGACGAGCAGCTTGCCCACGCGCCGGTGCGGCACGTGACGCGTCTCGCAGAACTCATACAGCAGGTCGCGCCCGTGCACGCACGATATCGCCTTCAGCGAACCGCGCGGGTAATAAAGCCCCGCATGAATCACCTCGCTGTTGCGCGAGCTCGTGCCCGTGCCGATCGCGTCGGCCGCCTCGAGCACGATGGTTTCGCGCCCGCGCGCGGCCAGTTCCCGTGCAATCGCAAGACCGACGACACCCGCGCCGATCACCACACAATCCATCTGCTCCATGACGTTTCGCGTCGCTTGCGCATCAAGGGGAGAGAAGAGAATTGTACGTCCCGGTTCGCCCGCTTGCCGAACGCATCCGGATCGGCCTGCACGCGTCGCACGGCGACGCACGGCGCGACGCGTGCACGTCGCCGACGCGCACGCCGCCCGCTCAGAATCCGATCGGCCGCCGCTTCGCCGCGCCCTCGTCGGCGCGGATGTCGGACGGTGCGATCGCGTCGCGGCCGTCGAGCCGCGCGGCACCGAACGCATGCAGCAGCGCACGGCGCATCGTGCGCGGCGGCGTCGCGGCCAGCACGTCGAGCGCGTCGTCGTCGAGCGTGTCGGGGAAGCGCCGCCCCCACGCGTGCGACGTGCGGATCTCGTCGTAGATCGTCTGCGCGATCCGACGCGCGCCGGCCGCGTCCGGCGGCGCGATCTCGTACACGTTCATCCGGTTCAGCAGCGGCTCGGGAATCGCCTGCGCATCGTTCGCGGTCGCGACCCAGATCACGTTGCCCGCATCGATCGGCACTTCGGCGAATTCGTCGACGAACGCACGCGCGGTGTCGTGCTCGAGCAACGCGTACAGCGCGCCGAGCGGATCGTATTGCGCATCGCTGCCGGCCTTGTCGATCTCGTCGACCGCGATCACCGGGTTCGCATAGCTGCCGTTGACAAGCGCATCGAACACCTTGCCGGGCTTCGCGTTCTTCCATTGCGACGACGCGCCCGACAGGATCCAGCCGGCCGTCAGCGAACTCATCGGCACGTAGTGATACGCGGTGCCGAGCATCTGCGCGAGCGCCTTCGCGAAATGCGTCTTGCCGATGCCGGGCGGCCCGAGCAGCAGGATCGGCATCAGTTCGAGCCGATCGTCCGTCTCGAGGCACAGCGCGACCTGCTTGCGCACGTCGTCGAGCGGCTCGGTGAAGTTGGGCAGCGCGTCGCCGAGCTGGTCAAACGACGGCATCCGGTTCGGTTTCACGCAAAAGCGCAGATTGCCGGTCTTGAGCATCCGCTCGTAGGTGGCGCGCAGTGCGTCGCTCGCGCTCTCGTTCAGGTCGTTCAATGCGGTCTCGACCTGCTCGAGGTCGTACACCGTGCTGAAGGACGCCACCGCCAGTTCCTGTTTCACCATCGCCGTCGTCATACCAACCTCGCTACCGCTGCCGTCACACGACCATCAGACCCTTACGATTTCAGTGTAGCGATCCCGCATCGGCGCGCAAGCAAGCAGCCGCCCCGGTGTGCTGCTAACACCGCGCGCGCTGCAGCGCCGCGCCGCGCGGCGTATGATCGATGATTCACCGACCGGCCGCCGCGCCGGCCTCGCCACAGCGCCCGCGCGGCGCCGTGCGCTTCGTTTCGAAGGTATGCCGATGTCCATCCCCGCTGCCGTCCCGCGCGTCGACACCGATGCGATCCATGCCGTCGACGCCGCGCTCAAGTCGCGCCGCGCGATTCGCGCGTTCCTGCCGACGCCCGTGCCGCGCGACACGCTCGAGGCGATCCTCGAAGCCGCGAGCCGCGCGCCGTCGGGCACCAACATCCAGCCGTGGCGCGTGTACGTCGCGACCGGCGCGACGCGCGACGCACTCGCCGCGGCCCTGACCGCGGCATACGACGATCCGGCGCGCGATGAGAAATACGTCGCCGAGTACGATTACTATCCGCGCGAATGGGTGTCGCCGTATATCGACCGGCGCCGCAAGGTCGGCTGGGATCTGTATGGTCTGTTGAACATCGGCCGCGACGAAAAGGCCCGCATGCACGCGCAGCACGCGCGCAACTTCCGCTTCTTCGACGCGCCGGTCGCGTTGTTCTTCACGCTCGACCGCGTGATGACGCGTGGTGCATGGCTCGACTGCGGAATGTTCCTGCAGGGCGTGATGACGGCCGCGCGCGCACGCGGCCTCGACACCTGCCCGCAGGCCGCGTTCGTGCCGTTTCACCGGATCGTCGCCGGGCATCTCGGCATACCGGCGAACGAGCAGCTCGTCTGCGGGATGTCGCTCGGCCATGCGGACCCGAATGCGATCGAGAACCGCCTCGTCACCGAGCGCGCGAGCGTCGCCGAATTCGCGCGCTTTTTCGCTTGAAATCGCGTGACGCGCACCTACCTTTCGATCAGGACCGGATCGTGCTGCGAACCTGCGGCGATGCGTCCTGTCACACTACCGCCCGGATCGATCGGGCGTAAGATGTGCGTCCGTTCCCCGCTACCCCGCGTTTCCGGAGAAGTTTCATGCTGAAACACGGCCTGGCCGTCCTGCTGCTCGCGAGCGCCGCGCTCGCGGCCCATGCGCAGAGCCCCGCACCGGCCACCGTCGCATGGGAGATCCAGGTAGTGCGCGACGGTCAGACGATCGACACGTTCCAGCAACGCACCACCGTGGGTCAAACCCGTACCGACACCCATCGCTATCCGTCCGCCGTGCCCGTCGGCTGCGGCAATGCCGCGCGCGTCGTGCCGACCGAGCGTTCGCGCTCGGTGACGGTCGCGCCGCTCACCGTCGACGACGCCGCGCATACGGTGTCGCTCGCGCTCGACGTGCAGGAAACCCTCGACGACGAAAACGCGACGCGCAGCGATCCGTGCCTGCCGACGTCGCCGCGACAGATCGTCGCGAGCCATCCGGGGCTGTCGGTCGGCGGCGACGCATGGACCGACTGGACGCTCGTCGAGCAGCATCCGCATCTCGTCTACCGCGTGCGCGCGCACGTCGCGAAGGACTGAACGCCATGTCCGCCGACGCCCTGTCCTTGCCGTTCGCCGAACCGCACGCCGCGCCCGACGAAATCACCGCGGTGAGCTGGAACCTGCACAAGGGCCGCTCGCCGCTCGGCTTCACCGCATGGAATGCGATGCGCAACTGGATGCAGTCGACGCACGCCGACGTGTATTTCCTCCAGGAAGCGATGGCGCGCCGCATGCCGCGGCCGATGCTCGCGCCCGGCTTCGGCGCGCCGATGGACGACGCGGTCGACGACGTATGGCACTGCCAGGCCACCGAGATCGCGCAGGCGCTCGACTGGCAGATCGCGCTCGGACCGAACGTGTTCAAGCCGTCGTGGCGGCACGGCAACGCGATCCTGTCGCCGCATCCGCTCGATCTCGGCGGACGCTGGGACATCTCCGCTCACCGCTTCGAACGGCGCGGGCTGCTGGTCGCGCGCGCGACGCTCGCGGGCGCACGGCCCGTCACGCTGCTGTGCGCGCACCTCGCGCTCACGCGTGCGGCGCGGCTGCGCCAGATGCACTGGATCGCGCACTGGATCGTGCGCAATGCGGGCGACGACCCGCTCGTGCTCGCCGGCGACTTCAACGACTGGCGCAACGATTCGGTCGCGCTGTTCGGCGAGATCGGGCTGTCCGAGGTCGCGACGCTGCTCGGCCAGTCGGGCCGCACGTTCCCTGCGTTCTCCCCCGCGCTCGCGCTCGACAAGATGTTCGTGCGCGGGCTGACGCCGCTCGAATGGCAGGCGCCGTCCGGCGAAACCGCGTGGCTGTCGGATCACCTGCCGTATATCGCGCGGCTGCGCCTCGATGCGCAGTGACCGGTAGCGCGGTCAGGCCGCCGCCCTCTGCCTCGTCGCGGCGATCACGCCCGGCCCGAACTTCTTGATGATTTCGCAGCTGTCGCTCGCGGGTCGGTGCAGCCTCGGCGCGATGCTCGCCGCCGATCAACGAAAGCAAGTTGCAAGGTTGCGTTGCGCCAAATCCGCGCAGCCGCGCGGGTCAAGCCCGCATCTGCCCCAAGCAGGGTAAAATAACCAGTTCGTCAATCGTCTGTCATCGAGAAGGCGCGTGTCCGACGCGCCGGCCGGCCGATCTGCGATCGGGCCGACGCACTCGGTTTTTTTGCCCGTTTTTGGGCCCGTTACACGCGTTAGCGACGCGCGTCCGTTTTCAAAGCCATGAGCAAATACGACACCGCCACCGTCCAATCCGTCCATCACTGGACCGACACGCTTTTCAGCTTCACCTGCACCCGTGAGCCGAGCCTGCGCTTCAACAACGGCGAATTCACGATGGTCGGCCTCGAGGTCGACGGCAAGCCGCTCGCGCGTGCCTACTCGATCGTCAGCCCGAACTACGAAGAGCACCTCGAATTCTTCAGCATCAAGGTCCAGAACGGCCCGCTGACGTCGCGCCTGCAGCACCTGAAGGTGGGCGACTCGGTGCTGATCGGCAAGAAGCCGACCGGCACGCTCGTCGCCGACAACCTGCTGCCCGGCAAGACACTGTGGATGCTGTCGACCGGCACGGGCCTCGCGCCATTCATGTCGATCATCCGCGACCCGGACATCTACGACCGCTTCGACAAGGTCATCCTGACGCACACCTGCCGCCTGAAGGGCGAGCTGGCGTACATGGACTACATCAAGCACGACCTGCCGGGCCACGAGTACCTGGGCGACATCATCAAGGAAAAGCTCGTCTACTACCCGACGGTCACGCGCGAGGCGTTCGACAACGAGGGCCGGATCACCGACCTGATCGCAACGGGCAAGCTGTTCACGGACCTCGGCGTGCCGGCGTTCTCGCCGGAAAACGACCGCGTGATGCTGTGCGGCAGCACCGCGATGCTGAAGGACACGACGGACCTGCTGAAGCAGGCGGGCCTCGTCGAAGGCAAGAACAGCGCGCCGGGCCACTACGTGATCGAACGCGCATTCGTCGACTGATCGAACCCCGAATTTTTGCCGCATCAAGAACCGGAGCAAAAGCTCCGGTTTTTTTTCGTCCCCACTTGGCGAATTCGTAACAAACCACGATCATTCCATGTCAAATCGTTACATTTGGATACGGGCTGTCCAGGTGCTTTCGTGTCGGTATTTTTCCTACAACAGCTTCACTCCGATTATTCACATTTACCCTTAAATGTCCGCCTGACATGACTTTTTAAGAAATTTTGAGATATTATTCGGCCCGCGTGGTTGCCGTTCCGGCGGTCATTGAAGGGTCGGATTCAAACGTTACAAGATGTAACTTTTGTTACCCGGACATGGGGCGATTCTCTGGCGGCGACCGTCATCGAAACGGCAGCCGATCCACGCAGCCAGCCGGTGCCTGAACCGCTTTCTGACAGCAGGGAGAGTCATGGATACGTCGCTCAACGCGCCCACGGGCGCTCATGCCCCGTTCCCGTCGCAGCCGCTCGTGCACGGCTGCGACGCAGCCGCGCCCGCGGCCGAAACCCTGCCCGAACGCGACACGTCCGCCGCCCGGATCGCGGCGCTGTCCCTTCAGTTGATGGCCGCCGACGAGGCGGCCCGCCGCCATCTCGCCGGCGAGCTGCATGACGGACTCGGCGCCGAACTCACCGCCGCGCGCTTCGCGCTGGCAAACGTTCAAACGTGGCTGCCGGCAGATGCGCCGGACGGCTGCCTGCGCGCGCTCGAGCTGGCGCAGCAGGCGCTCGACTCCGCCACCGACGCCAACCGCCGGCTGATCGACGAGCGCGACACGCCGGCGCTTGACGGCGGCGTCGTCGGTGCCCTGTCGGCATGGGTCGACAATCACACGGCCCGCACCGGCCTGCGCACGAGCTTCGTCTGCGCGGCCGACGCGCGGCTCACGCAACTCGGCGGCGCCGGCGCGCTCGCCATCTTCCGCGTCGCGCAGGAAGCGCTGTCGAACGTCGCGAAGCATGCGCGCGCGACGTCCGTCGACGTGCAGATCGACACAGACGACTCGCATATGTCCCTGATCGTCACCGACGATGGGACCGGTTTCGCTCGTAGCCGGCGCACCGGCTACGGACTTGCCGGGATGCGCGCACGCTGCGAGGCGTTCGGCGGCACCTTCGACGCGAGCGCACCGGAAGCGGGCCGCGGCACGCGCGTCACCGCGCGCTTCGCGTGGGACTCGCTGTTCGCGGTGCCGGCGGCCGCGCGCCGCGCATCGCTTTCATGAGGCCGTCATGAGCCTGAACATCCTGCTCGTGGACGATCACGCGATCGTCCGTCAAGGGATCCGCCACCTGCTGATCGACCGCGGCATCGCGCGTAACGTGACCGAAGCCGAGACCGGCAGCGATGCGGTGGCCGCCGTCGACCGCGAGGCCTTCGACGTGATCCTGCTCGACATCTCGCTGCCGGACACGAACGGCATCGAGGTGCTCAAGCGCATCAAGCGCAAGCTGCCGGGCGCGCCGGTGCTGATGTTCTCGATGTATCGCGAGGACCAGTACGCGGTGCGCGCGCTGAAGGCCGGCGCGGCCGGCTACCTGTCGAAGACGGTGAATGCCGCGCAGATGATCGGCGCGATCCAGCAGGTCGCGGCCGGCCGCAAGTATGTGAGCCCGGCGATGGCCGAGGCGCTCGCCGAATACGTGTCGTTCGAGAACGAACCGCTGCCGCACGAAAAGCTGTCCGACCGCGAATACCAGACGCTCTGCATGCTCGCGTCGGGCAAGCGCCTCACCGACATCGCGAACACGCTGTCGCTGTCGGTGAAGACGGTCAGCGTGTACCGGTCGCGGCTGCTCGAGAAGATGCGGCTGTCGAACAACGCGGAGCTGACCTTCTACGTGATGAGCAACCGGCTCGTCGACATGGCGCCCGCGTCGGGCGCCTGATTCGTCGTCCTCGCCGTGCCGGGCGGCGCCGCACACAAGCGCTTGTTTTATCGGACGATTCCCGAGCGCGCCGCTGCGCCGCAGCGGGCCTTCCACGCCAAATCGGCTAAAATCGCGGGTTTTCACTCACTCGGCGCCGCCGGCCTCGCGCGCGCTGGAAACTCATCCGCAATGTCCCTCTTCCGCAAGAAAAACGTCGATCGCATGATCGCCGGCGCGCACGCCGCCGGGCTCAAGAAAGCGCTCGGTGCAATCGACCTCACCTTCCTCGGCATCGGCGCGATCATCGGCACCGGCATCTTCGTGCTGACCGGCACGGGCGCCGTGCAGGCCGGCCCCGCGCTGATGCTGTCGTTCGTGATCGCCGCGATCGCGTGCGGCCTCGCGGCACTGTCGTACGCCGAATTCGCATCGACGATCCCGGTCGCGGGCTCGATCTACACGTACTCGTACGCGACGCTCGGCGAGCTCGTCGCGTGGATCATCGGCTGGGACCTGATGCTCGAATACGGCCTCGCGGCATCGGCCGTGTCGGTCGGCTGGTCGGGCTATCTGCAATCGCTGCTGCAGGGCTTCGGGCTCACGCTGCCGACCGTGCTGACGGCCGCGCCCGGCGCGATTCCGGGCGTCGTCACGTGGTTCAACCTGCCGGCGTTCCTCGTGATGCTGGTGATCACGACGCTGCTGTCGATCGGGATCCGCGAGTCGACCCGCATCAACAACATCATGGTGTTCATCAAGGTGTCGGTCGTGCTGCTCGTGATCGCGGTCGGCATCTTCCACGTCACGCCGGCGAACTGGAAGCCGTTCATGCCGCACGGCTGGAACGGCGTGTTCGGCGCGGCGGCCGTGATGTTCTTCGCGTTCATCGGCTTCGATGCGGTGTCGTCGGCGGCCGAGGAAGTGAAGAATCCGAAACGCGACCTGCCGATCGGCATCATCGCGTCGCTCGCGGTGTGCGCGGTGCTGTACGTGACGGTCGCGGCGGTCGCGACCGGCATCGTGCCTTCGGCGGAGTACGCGAACGTGTCGCACCCGATCTCGTACGCGCTGCAGATCGCCGGCGAGAAGTGGGTCGCGGGCTTCATCGATCTCGGCGCGGTGCTCGGCATGCTGACCGTGATCCTCGTGATGAGCTACGGCCAGACGCGGATCATCTTCGCGATGTCGCGCGACGGTCTGTTGCCGGCGGCGCTGTCGCGCGTGCATCCGCGCTACGCGACGCCGTTCCTGACGACCTGGCTCGTCGGCCTGTTCTTCGGGCTGATTGCCGCGCTCGTGCCGCTGAACGTGCTCGCCGAGCTGATCAACATCGGCACGCTCGCCGCGTTCTCGATGGTGTCGATCGCGGTGCTGGTGCTGCGCCGCACGCACCCGGAACTGCCGCGCGCATTCCGCTGCCCGGGCGTGCCGGTGGTGCCGATCCTCGCGGTCGGCGCGTGCCTGTTCCTGATGCTGAACCTGCAGCCGGTCACGTGGGCCGCGTTCGGCATCTGGCTCGTGATCGGCCTTGCGATCTACTTCCTGTATTCGCGCCACCGCTCGAAGCTCGCGCTCGGTCAGCACGACGCGCATTGACCGCTGCCGCTGCGCGCGCACGCCGCGCGCGGAACGGTGCGACACCTCGCGGGGCCGAATCCCGGCCCCGCGCACTTCCCCTTCTCCACCTCCCGAGCGCCGGCCGCGACACGCGCGCAGCGGGTTCATCGCCGCGAATCCGGTTTTCCGAATTCGCGCGCATTCAACGCATTTCAATCAATTAAACAACGCATCGTGCACCGCGATTAAATTACCAATAAACGACAAAAAATAATCCTGGAATCTTCATTGACCTAATTCGACCGCGAAACTAGTATTCAGACCGATCACCGCCGAAATGCCCGCCCAGCCTTGCGCCACCGAACCGCCAGGCCGTCGCGCGCAGCGCGCGGCATGACGAAAACGATATTGCGGGGGCCATCCTTTCTCGATTTAAATTCTTACATAAATTCCCGAAGCCAAAACTCCGGAAACCGTTATCCGATTTTTATCGAATCGGATAATCCGTTCGCGCGTTCGTATCGAATTGCCTCCGCATGGAGGCATGGTGCAGTACTGTCCGAAGTTCAACTGGAACCTGAGAGGTCAGTCATGAACAATACTTTGGTCAATGTCACGGCAAAGACCGAGATCAACGCTGCCAACAGCACGATCGCCGAGCTCAAGGAGTATCAGAGCCGGAACTGGGCGATCGGCATGAACGGGGATACGCTCGCGCCGGACGGCTTCCTGTCCTTCTTCACCGAGCGCAGCCTGCCGTTCAGCTACTACGTGCGGGCGCGAGGCGTCTCCGTCGGCGAGCCGAGTGCGTACACGGCGAACATCGAAACGCTCACGCAGCACATCGCCGCGATCCGCGCCGCCGAGTCGAACCTCGTCGCCGCGACGATTCGCGAACTCGAACTGTACAAGTCGCGGAACTGGGCGATCGGGCTGAACGGCACGACACTGCAGCCGGACAATTTCCTGCCGTTCTTCGGCACCCGCTCCGTGCCGTTCGAATATTACGTGCGCAGCGGCGGCGTCGAACTCGGCTCGCCGAGCGCCTACGACACCAACATCCGCAACCTGAAGCAGTACCTCAGCGCGCTGTGACCGTCGCGATGTGCCGTCCCGCCGGGCACCCGCACCGCCCCGGCGGGTAGGCCTGCGCCGCCCCGCCCACGCCGGACGGGGCGGCGCACTGACTCCCCATGCACTGCGCGGGCGAACCCGCTTCACCGCATCGTTCCCGCCATCGTCCGGCATCCGGGCATCCCGTCGTTTCGCTCATTCGCCGCCTTGCGCCGCGCCGATCCGCACGGCCGCCTGCACGCTTGCGCCGGGCGGTTCATAATCCCGCCATCGAACGACGGGCCGGAGCGATCGGGCCCGTCAAGCAACAGGAAGCGAATGATGGAAAGCGTCGATCTCGATGTACTGAAATCCAGCGCGCGGTGGCTCGACGAAGGGCGCCGCGTGCTGCTCGTGACGGTCGTGAAGACGTGGGGCTCGTCGCCCCGCCCCGAGGGCGCGATGCTCGCGGTGCGCGAGGACGGCCTCGTGGTCGGCTCCGTGTCCGGCGGCTGCATCGAGGACGACCTGATCGCCCGCGTGCATGCAAGCGGGATCGCGCCCGATGCGCGCCCCGAGGCCGTCAAGTACGGCGTGACGGCCGAAGAGGCGCACCGCTTCGGGCTGCCCTGCGGCGGCACGATCCAGCTCGTGCTGGAGCCGCTCACGCGCGACAGCGGGATCGCCGCCCTGTGCGCGGAAGTCGAAGCCGGCCGCCTCGTCACACGCACGATGACGCTCGCGACCGGCCGCGCGTCGCTGTCGCCCGCGCAGGCGACCGACGGGCTCGCGTTCGACGGCGAGCGGCTCGTGACGATCCACGGGCCGCGCTACCGGATGCTCGTGATCGGCGCGGGACAGTTGTCGCGCTATCTGTGCCAGATCGCGGTCGGGCTCGATTATCAGGTGACGGTCTGCGATCCGCGCGAGGAATATACGGATGCGTGGGACGTGACGGGCACGCGCGTCGTGCACACGATGCCCGACGACACGGTGCTCGACATGAAGCTCGACGCGCGTTCGGCCGTGATCGCGCTCACGCACGACCCGAAGCTCGACGATCTCGCGCTGATGGAGGCACTGAAGACGCCCGCGTTCTACGTGGGCGCGCTCGGCTCGCGGCGCAACAACGCCGCCCGGCGCGAGCGGCTGCTCGAATTCGATCTCAGCGAGGCGGAACTGGCGCGGCTGCACGGGCCGGCCGGCATCTACATCGGCAGCCGCACGCCGCCGGAAATCGCGATCTCGATCCTCGCCGAGGTCACGGCCGCGAAAAACAACGTATCGCTGCCGACGATCCTGCAGGTCGAGGGCGCGAAGGCCGCGCGCGAGATCGCGGCAAACAGCGGCGCGGCCTGCGGCCTCTGAGGCCGCTCGCCGACGCGGCGCGGCCGCGCCGCAGGGCCGCCATGCGCAGGCGGGAAACCGGCGCGCGTCGCTGGTCGAATCAGGCGAGACCCGCAGCAAGCGCCGCAGCGACGGAGCCGACCACCAGCACGACGCCGACCGTGCGGCGTTTGTTCAGCTCCGTCCACAGCAGCACGCCCGTCAGCGACAACAGGATCAGCGAACCCGCGATCGTGTCCATCAGCAGCACCCAGCCGAGATTCATGCCGACGCCGCGATGCAGGTTGTTCAGCGTGGTCAGGAACGTATTTCCGGTGCGCTTCACCGATACGTAGCCATTCCCGACCCAGTATTCGGCCTGCAGGTTCTGATGTGGACCGAACAGGCCCATCTGCCAATGCTCCGGCTGCATCACGCGCTTGTCGCCCCAGGCGACGGGCTGCGCGGGCTCCTTGCGCACGCGGCCGGGCCGTCCGTCGAAGTGCAGTTCGCGTTGCAGCCACTTCGTCATCGCAGCCGGCGACTTCGGCGCCGGGTCCGGCAACGCGATCTGCATCTGCTCGACCTGCGGCTCGCCGGTCGGAATCTTCAGCGGCGGTGCACGGTGGTTGAGCAGCACGCCCGTCACGCCGAACAGCAGCCCGAGCACCGCGCCCCAGAGCCCGACCCAGCCATGCACCTTGCGCAGCCATTTGATGAAGGTCGCGCGGCGCGAGCGCTGGCGGCGCGCCGCCAGTTCGGCATCGCTCAGGGGCCGTGCGGCCGGATGCAGCACGGTGACGCCCGCGGGGGGCCTGCCCGCCTGCGGCGGGGCGATCGTGTCGGGCGCGTTCACGCGAGAATGTCCATTCGTTCAAAGCAACGGGCGGCGCACGGAAAACATGCGCCGCCCGGATAACATGAAAATGAGAATGGGTATCATTACATAATTGACGCGGCCGCTCAATCCTCTGCGCATGCCGCGCCGACGGCAAAATCCGGCGATAGCCGACAAAAGCCCGCGAATTGCACGCCGATCAGGGTCAATGGAAGAGAAATGCCGGCGAAATGATCGCGAAAGGCCGGGACAGCATTTCGCAAGAAAAAACGCGGCCGGCGAACGCTCAGCGGCGCAGCGGCGGTAGCGGAAAGTGCGGCGCGGCGTCGCCCGGCTCCGGCTCGGTCCGGTCGAGCGCGTACAGCCACGCCAGCAGATCGGCGACGGCCTGATAAAGCTGCGGCGGAATCCGGTCGTCGAGATCGACCTGCATCAGCAGCGACACCATCTCCGGCGCGGTATGCACGTACAGCCCGGCATCCCGCGCGCGAGCGACGATCATCTCGGCGAGCAGGCCGTAGCCTTTCGCAACCACGCGCGGCGCGGTATCCCCCCCCTTCGGATCGTAGACCAGCGCGGCCGCGCGCTTGCGGGACGTCATGCTCATCACGGCACCTCGCCGTCGGCGCCCGGCGTGCCGCCGCCGGCCGCGCTGCGCGCATACGCGGCGGCGGCGGCCTGCGCGACGAGCGGGTCGAAGCCGTCCGGTTCGTCGCCGACCGCACGGATCGACAGTCCGCCCAGCTGCAGCCCCGATCCCTCGAATCGTTGCCGCAACGCAGCCTCGTTCCGCGTAAGCCGGTCGGCGCCGGCCGAATTCGCCCGCAGCCGTGCGACGAGCTGCGCGCCGTTCAGCACCAGCTCCGCGTCGACCGTGCCGAGCGACGGCAACGTGAGCGTGAGCCGCGTGCGCCATGCGATCCCGTTCCCTGCGTCGTCAGCGCCGCGCGACGCGTGCCCGCCCGGATCGTCAGGCTCGATCGTCCAGTCGAGCCGTGCGCCGGGCCATGCCTCGCCCGCCCAGCGGAACTGGTCGGTCGCGAGCGCATCGAGCTGCTGTCGGACGATCGGCACGGCGGCAGGATGCACGGGAGCCGGCGCCTGCGGATCGGCCGACGCGGCGGCCAGTTCGGCGCGCGCGGGCGTCCAGCGCGCGTCGGGGCGCTCGCCGAGCGGGTCGGTCGTCGCGGCCGTGGCCGTCGCCGCACCTTGCCGAGCGGCAGCCGCGTTCTGCGCAAGCTCGCGCGGCACCGCACCGCCCGGCGCGGACGCGCCCGGCTGCGCGGCGGTTCGCGCCACCGTCGGCAGCGGCAGGCGCTGCGCGAGCAGTTCGTCGAGCACGTCGGGTGCGTCGTGCTGCGCGGCATCCGGGGCGGGCTGCACCGGCGCGGTCGCGAGGCGCGCCTGCGGTTCGCGCATCAGCGCTGCAAGCGGGCGCTGGCCGGCCAGCCACTGCGCGAGATGGGATTCGTAAAAGAGGCCGCTTTCGCTCACGGCCCGCGCGAGCGCCGCACGCAGCGCCGCGACGGGCGGCGCGGTCGCCGCATCGCGCGCGGCTGCAACGTCGGACGCGGAAGTGGCGCTGGCGGGCGTGGTGGCGGACGCAACCGGACCGGCGGCCGGCTGCACGTCCGGCGGCACGGCCGCCGCCGTGCCCAACAGCACGGCAGGATCGGCCAGCAGCGGCGTGCGCCCGGCGATCACGGGCGTCGCGACGCCGCCCGAGCGCGAGATCGCGTCGAGCACGAGCGCGACATCGGACAGCGCGGTCTGCGCGGATGCCGGCGGCGGCGCCGGCGGGGCCCCTGTCGAAGACGGCAACGGCGCGCCGGTGCCCGGCGTGCCGACCTGCACGGTCGCACCGCCGCCGGCGGGCGCCGTCACGGGGCCGGTCAGCAGGCTGTCGAGGCGACTCGCCAGCAGGGCGGCCGCAACGGAGTCGATACCGGTCATGATCGGAGCCTGCTCACCTCAGCCACATCGTTGCGAAGCCGGGCACGCGGCAACCGCCGCCCCGGCAAACGGGCACTACCCGCGAGCGCGGTAGAGATCGGTCAATACCTGAGTCGAGCGCCGCGCCTCGAACAGCGCGGACAGCCGCGCAACGTCCGGGCTCGCGAGATCGCGGATCGCGGCGTCGTCGGCGAGGATGCGGCGGATCAGCCCGAGCTTGCGGCCGAGGTCCGCCTGGTCGAGCGCGACGCCCGGATCGGCCTCCTTCAGCCCGTCGACGAGACGCAGGAATTCGGCCTGCAACTCCGGCAGCGCGCTCCAGTCCGCGCCGCGCGCCGCTGACAGCATGCGGCTCGACACGGCCGCGAGCGCCTCGTAGCGAGCGAAGTATTCGGCCTTGAGATTCATCGTGCCGCGCCCGCCGCCTGTTGCGCGGCCATGCGCGCGACTTCCGGAGCGATGCCCGTCCATGCTTCCTCGAGCGTCGCGAGCAACCCGTCGACCTCGACCAGCATCGCGTCGCTCGAGTGCATGTTGGCTTCCAGCAGGCGACGGACGATATACGTATACAGCGCGTCGAGGCGCCCGGCGATCTGGCCGCCCGCGTCGCGGTTCAGCGACGCCTGCAGGCCGCTCTCGACGATCCCGATCGCCTTGCCGATCGCCTCGCCGCGTGCGGGCACGTTGCCCTGCTGCAGGTGCATGCGCGCGAGTGCGATCGCCTGGCGCGCGCCCTGGTACAGCATCGCGATCAGCCGGTGCGGGGAGGCGCCCATCACCCCCGTCTCGACGCCGACACGCGCGTACGCACTGGCTCCAGCGTGTCCTGGGGAAAACATGCGCTTCTCCTTGTGATGCGTTGGCTATGCGGTGGCCGCCGCCCTGCGATGCACGACGCGGCCCTGTTCCAGAGTTATCGGAAGGGAATTGAAAAGCTTTAGGCGCACGGCCCGCCGGCTGGCCGTGCCCCCGGGGTGGCCCGTCGGCGCCGGATGGCCGTCCCCGGATGGCCGTCCCCGGGTGCCCGTCGCGTCACACCGACATCTGCATGATGTCGTTGTATGCGCTCACGAGCTTGTTGCGGACCTGGAGCCCGAACTGGAAACCGATGTTGGCCTTCTGCATGTCGACCATCACGTCGTTCAGCGACACGTTCGCCGCGCCGACTTCGAACGCCTGCGCCTCGCCGAGCGCGTGCTTCTGGTCGCCGCTGATCTTGTCGAGCGACGCCTTCATCGCGCTCGCGAACGTGCCGGCCGTCGCCGCGCCCGAACCGGCGAGCGCCGCCGTCGGGCTCGCGAGGCCGCCGCTCGCCTGCGCGGCCATCGCCTGCATCTGTTGCAACACCGAACCGATTCCGCTGACGTTGGCAGCCATGCTGTCCCCATACATATAAGAAAAGAGACCCGGACGCGCCGGGCGGTCAGGCGGCGCCGCACGACGCGCACCATGCCGGATCGCGAAAAAGGATAGCAGCGCGGCGCGCGCCAAAGCCGCGAAAGTACGGGGGAAACCCCGCTCTTTTCGGTCGATCGGAGTCCGGCCCCGGTCCCGATAATCGCATCGTGTCATTGTCCGTCCGCTCGTCCGAGCGGCTCAGTCGTCCCGCTCCGGAGAAATTCCACGCATGGATTCGCAGGCCAACTCGCTGATCAACCCCGACGCCCGCACGGGCCTCGCCAGCCCGGTGCCAGGCGCCACCGCGGCCGCCGCGTTGCCGGGAGCAGGCGGCGCCGGCGCGGACTTCGGGTTCGGCGGCTTCGCGGAACGCATCCCCGGCATCACGCGGATGAAGGGCAACCCGAAACTGCCGTTCGTGATCGCCGTCGCGCTCGCCATCGCCGCGATCACCGCGCTCGTGCTATGGAGCCGCGCGCCCGACTATCGCGTGCTGTACAGCAACCTGTCGGACCGCGACGGCGGCGCGATCATTACCGCGCTCCAGCAGGCAAACGTTCCATACAAGTTCGCCGACGCCGGCGGCGCGATCCTCGTGCCGTCCAACCAGGTGCACGAAACGCGCCTGAAGCTCGCCGCGATGGGCCTGCCCAAGGGCGGCTCGGTCGGCTTCGAGCTGATGGACAGCCAGAAATTCGGCATCAGCCAGTTCGCCGAGCAGGTGAATTACCAGCGCGCGCTCGAAGGCGAGCTGCAACGCACGATCGAGTCGATCAATGCCGTGAAGACGGCGCGTGTGCATCTCGCGATCCCGAAGCCGTCGGTGTTCGTGCGCGACAAGGAAGCGCCGAGCGCGTCGGTGTTCGTCGACCTCTACCCGGGCCGCGTGCTCGACGAGGGCCAGGTCCAGGCGATCACGCGGATGGTGTCGTCCGGCGTGCCCGACATGCCGGCCAAGAACGTGACGATCGTCGACCAGGACGGCAACCTGCTGACGCAGACCGCGTCGGCCACCGGCCTCGACGCGAGCCAGCTCAAGTACGTGCAGCAGGTCGAGCACAACACGCAAAAGCGCATCGACGCGATCCTCGCACCGATCTTCGGCGCCGGCAACGCGCGCTCGCAGGTCAGCGCGGACATCGATTTCTCGAAGCTCGAGCAGACCTCGGAAAGCTACGGCCCGAACGGCACGCCGCAGCAGGCCGCGATCCGCAGCCAGCAGACCAGCAGCGCGACCGAACTCGCGCAGGGCGGCGCATCGGGCGTGCCGGGCGCGCTGTCGAACACGCCGCCGCAGCCGGCTTCCGCGCCGATCGTCGCCGGCAACGGCCAGAGCGGGCCGCAGTCGACGCCCGTCAGCGACCGCAAGGACCAGACGACCAACTACGAGCTCGACAAGACGATCCGCCATGTCGAGCAGCCGATGGGCAACGTGAAGCGGCTGTCGGTCGCCGTCGTCGTGAACTACCAGCCGGTCGCCGACGCGAAGGGCCACGTGACGATGCAGCCGCTGCCGCCCGCGAAGCTCGCGCAGATCGAGCAGCTCGTGAAGGACGCGATGGGCTACGACGAGAAGCGCGGCGACTCGGTCAACGTCGTGAACAGCGCGTTCTCGACCGTCAGCGATCCGTACGCCGACCTGCCGTGGTGGCGCCAGCCGGACATGATCGCGATGGCGAAGGAAGCCGCGAAGTGGCTCGGCATCGCGGCGGCCGCGGCGGCGCTCTATTTCATGTTCGTGCGCCCGGCGATGCGCCGCGCGTTCCCGCCGCCCGAGCCGGCCGCGCCGGCACTCGCGGCGCCGGAGGATCCGGTCGCGCTCGATGGCCTGCCCGCGCTGGAACAGGCGGACGAGCCCGATCCGCTGCTGCTCGGCTTCGAGAACGAAAAGAACCGCTACGAACGCAACCTCGACTACGCGCGCACGATCGCCCGCCAGGATCCGAAGATCGTCGCCACCGTCGTGAAGAACTGGGTGTCCGATGAACGCTGAAGGCCTGACCAAGAGCGCGCTGCTGCTGATGTCGATCGGCGAGGAAGAGGCCGCTGAAGTATTCAAGTTCCTCGCGCCGCGCGAGGTGCAGAAGATCGGCGCCGCGATGGCCGCGCTGAAGAACGTCACGCGCGAGCAGGTCGAAGGCGTGCTGCAGGAGTTCGCGAAGGAAGCCGAACAGCACACCGCGCTGTCGCTCGATTCGAGCGAGTACATCCGCTCGGTGCTGACCAAGGCGCTCGGCGAGGACAAGGCCGGCGTGCTGATCGACCGGATCCTGCAGGGCAGCGACACGAGCGGCATCGAGGGCCTGAAGTGGATGGACTCGGCCGCCGTCGCGGAACTGATCAAGAACGAGCATCCGCAGATCATCGCGACGATCCTCGTGCACCTCGACCGCGACCAGGCGTCCGAGATCGCGTCGTGCTTCACCGAACGGCTGCGCAACGACGTGATGCTGCGGATCGCGACGCTCGACGGCATCCAGCCGGCCGCGCTGCGCGAGCTCGACGACGTGCTGACCGGCCTGCTGTCCGGCAGCGACAACCTGAAGCGCAGCCCGATGGGCGGCATCCGCACCGCGGCCGAGATCCTGAACTTCATGACGAGCAATCACGAGGAAGGCGTGCTCGAAAGCGTGCGCCAGTACGACGCCGACCTCGCGCAGAAGATCGTCGACCAGATGTTCGTGTTCGAGAACCTGCTCGACCTCGAGGATCGTGCGATCCAGATGGTGCTGAAGGAAGTCGAATCGGAAACGCTGATCATCGCGCTGAAGGGTGCGCCGCCCGCGCTGCGCCAGAAATTCCTCGCGAACATGTCGCAACGCGCGGCCGAGCTGCTCGCCGAGGATCTCGACGCGCGCGGCCCGGTGCGCGTGTCGGAAGTCGAGACGCAGCAGCGCCGCATCCTGCAGATCGTGCGCAACCTCGCCGAGAGCGGTCAGATCGTGATCGGCGGCAAGGCGGAAGACGCATATGTCTGATTCCGCGCGCGACCGCGCCGGCACCCTGACCGCGTACCAGCGGTGGGAGATGGCGTCGTTCGATCCGCCGCCGCCCCCGCCGCCGCCCGACGACGCGGCCGCGGCCGCCGCCGCGCTCGCCGAGGAACTGCAGCGCGTGCGCGACGCCGCGCATGCCGAAGGCCATGCGGCCGGTCACGTCGAAGGCCAGGCGCTGGGTTACCAGGCCGGTTTCGACCAGGGCCGCGAGCACGGCTTCGAGGCCGGCCAGGCCGAAGCCCGCGAACAGGCCGCGCAGCTCGCGGCGCTCGCCGCGTCGTTCCGCGAAGCCGTGTCGAGCGCCGAGCACGATCTCGCGTCCGACCTCGCGCAACTCGCGCTCGACATCGCTCAGCAGGTCGTGCGCCAGCACGTGAAGCACGATCCCGCCGCGCTCGTCGCGGCCGTGCGCGACGTGCTCGCTGCCGAACCGGCGTTGTCCGGCGCGCCGCATCTCGCGGTGAATCCGGCCGACCTGCCCGTCGTCGAAGCCTATTTGCAGGACGATCTCGACAAGCTCGGCTGGAACGTGCGCACCGACGCATCGATCGAGCGCGGCGGCTGCCGCGCGCACGCCGCGACGGGCGAAGTCGACGCGACGCTGCCCACTCGCTGGCAGCGCGTCGCCGCCGCGATCGGCAAGGTGAGCGCATGGTGACGCCCGCGCCGACGCCCGAATCGATCCTGTACGACGGCATGACGCCGCTCGAGCGCGAGCTCGCGCTCGCGTCGTTCGGCCCCGAGAGTCCGCACGGCGCCGCGCATGACGCGCCGGCGCATGCGGCGGATGCCGCGGCCGACACGCCGCGCGCGCCGCACAATCCGCACATCGCGCACTGGCGCACGCACCTGAGCGGGCTCTCGGCCCGCAGCCACCGCGCGCTGCCGCTGCGGCCCTGCGGGCGTCTCACGCGCGCCGCGGGCCTCGTGCTCGAGGCGATCGGCCTGCGCCTGTCGGTCGGTGCCGAATGCACGATCGAATTGCCGCCCGGCAGCACGCTGCCGCATGCGGAAGCGGAAGTCGTCGGGTTCTCCGGCGATCGCCTGTTCCTGATGCCGACCACCGACGTCGCGGGCGTCTTGCCCGGCGCGCGCGTGTGGCCGCTGGAGGCCGCACCCGTCGCCGATCCGCTCGCGGGCGCAAAGCGGCTGCCGGTCGGCTGGGAAATGCTCGGGCGCGTCGTCGACGCGTCGGGCCGCCCGCTCGACGGCCTCGGCCCGCTTGCATCGAAGGTCGACGCGCCGCTGTCGGCGCCGTCGATCAACCCGCTCGATCGCGAGCCGATCCACCACGTGCTCGACGTCGGCGTGCGCGCGATCAACGCGCTGCTCACCGTCGGCCGCGGGCAGCGGATGGGCCTGTTCGCGGGCTCCGGCGTCGGCAAGTCGGTGCTGCTCGGCACGATGGCGCGCTACACCAGCGCGGAAGTGATCGTGATCGGACTGATCGGCGAACGCGGCCGCGAAGTGAAGGAATTCATCGAACAGATCCTCGGCGAAGACGGGCTCGCGCGCTCGGTCGTCGTCGCGGCGCCGGCCGACGTGTCGCCGCTGCTGCGGATGCAGGGCGCCGCATACGCGACGTCGCTCGCCGAGTATTTCCGCGATCAGGGCAAGCACGTGCTGCTGCTGATGGATTCGCTCACGCGCTACGCGATGGCGCAGCGCGAAATCGCGCTCGCGATCGGCGAGCCGCCCGCGACCAAGGGCTATCCGCCGTCGGTGTTCGCGAAGCTGCCCGCGCTCGTCGAGCGCACCGGCAACGGGCCCGAGGGCGGCGGCTCGATCACCGCGTTCTACACGGTGCTGACCGAAGGCGACGACCAGCAGGACCCGATCGCCGACTCGGCGCGCGCGATCCTCGACGGCCACATCGTGCTGTCGCGCGCGCTCGCCGAAGCCGGCCACTATCCGGCGATCGACATCGAGGCGTCGATCAGCCGCGCGATGACCGCGCTGATCGACGAAACGCATCTCGACCGCGTGCGGCAGTTCAAGCAGATGCTGTCGCGCTACCAGCGCAATCGCGACCTGATCGCGGTCGGCGCGTACGCGGCCGGCCGCGACGCGCAGCTCGACCGCGCGATCGCACTCTACCCGCGCATCGAATCGTTCCTGCAGCAGGGCTTTCGCGAATGCGCGCCATTCGCGTCGAGCCTCGGCGCGCTCGATGCGCTGTTCGACGTACACGGAGGCTGACCACGATGGCACACGGCTTTCCCCTTCAACTGCTGCTCGATCGCGCGCAGGAAGATCTCGACACGGCCGCGAAGCAGCTCGGCACCGCGCAGCGCGACCGCACCGCGGCCGCCGACCAGCTCGAGGCGCTGCTGCGCTATCGCGACGAATACCACGCGCGCTTCGCGCAGTCCGCGCAAAGCGGCATGCCGGCCGGCAACTGGCGCAACTTCCAGGCGTTCATCGACACGCTCGACGCGGCGATCATGCAGCAGCGCAACGTGCTGGCCGCGGCTGAAGTGCGCATCGACGAGGCGCGCCCCAACTGGCAACAGAAGAAACGCACCGTCGGTTCATACGAAATCCTGCAGGCGCGCGGCGTCGCGCAGGAAGCGCAGCGTACGGCGAAGCGCGAACAGCGCGACGCCGACGAACACGCCGCGAAGATTCTGCGCATGCGGGCCGATGCGGCCCGCTCGGCGTAACCGCTCACCGCTTTCGAACGAGAGAATCGTCATGCCTCCACTGCCACTGCTCGGCGTGCTGCTCGACACCGCCGGCACCGCACTCAAGGCGATCCGCGACGCGGGTTCGTCCGCTTCCGCCAAGTCCGCCGGCAACGATGCCGCAAGCAGCCCGGCCGCCATGCCGTTCGCGCAGACGCTGAAGCAAAGCGTCGTCACGCGGCGCGACGCTGCAACCGCCGGCACGCCGGACGTCACGACGAAACCGGCTTCGTCGACCTCCGCCGCCGGCACGAAATCCGCCGGCCACGACGACGACCCGTCGACCGAAGCCGCAATCGCGCCCGTCAATCCCGACGCGGCCGCGCTCGCCGCGGCAGCCGCCGTGCAGGCGCAACTGCAGGCGCGCGCGAGCGACGCGGCGCCGGCCGATGCCGATACCGCTGCCACCGCCGTCGCCACGACAGCGAAGGCCGTGTCCGGCCAGGCCGACGCCACGGCCGCGCTGACGACTCACGCAAGCAAGGATGCGGCCGCCGAGCCTGCCGTGCCGGTGTCGGGTCGCGACACGCTGCAGGCGGCGCTCGCGAAGCTGACCGGCGGCGCGGGCGCAATCGCGATGCCCGCGACCGGCACGGCAGCGACGGCGGCAGCGCCCGCGGCGACGACGTCCGCATCGGCCGCCGGCGCGTCGCCGACGCCGAAAGTCCCGACTTTCGACCGCACGCTCGCCGACGCGAAGGGCGCGCTCGCGACGCAGCAGGCGCCCGCACAAGCCACCGCAACGGCGCTGCAGGCCGGTGCCACGGCCCAACCCGCCGCGCAGCATGCATTCGCGGCCGTCGAAGAAACCGCCAGCCCGGCCCCCGATGCGACGGTCGCTGCCGCCGCAACGGCTGCGGCAGCCGCACAGGCGAACCTCCAGGCATCGCCCGCCGCAAGCTCGATCGCCGCGGCCAACGCACACGTGCTGGCGCCGCACGTCGGCACGGCCGACTGGACGGATGCGCTGAGCCAGAAGGTCGTGTTCCTGTCGAATGCGCACCAGCAGAGCGCCGAGCTGACGCTGAACCCGCCGGATCTCGGCCCGCTGCAGGTCGTGCTGCGCGTCGCGGACAACCACGCGCACGCGCTGTTCGTGTCGCAGCACGCGCAGGTGCGCGACGCGGTGGAAGCCGCGCTGCCGAAACTGCGTGAAGCGATGGAAGCGGGCGGGCTCGGCCTGGGCAGCACGACCGTCAGCGACGGTGGCTTCGCGTCGCAGCAGCAGAACCCGCAGCAAAGCTTCGCCGGCGGCCGGTCGCCATCGCGCGCGCGCGCCGGATCGTCAGCCGTCGATGCACCGGTCGACGTCGCGCAATCCGCAGCGGCCGGCGCGACCGTGAGCCGCGCGGGCCTCGTCGATACGTTCGCCTGAGCATTGCGTCGCTCGCGCGCCGGTATGTGCCGGTGCGCGCCGCTCAGCGGCCGTGCGCCGCCGCGGCCGTCTCGCCGCGCGGCACGACGCCCCGGCGCGACGCGACGATGAAGTCCGCCGCGCGCTCGCCGATCATCACCGACGGCGCATTCGTGTTCCCGCCGATTAGCGTCGGCATCACCGACGCATCCACCACGCGCAACCCTTCGACGCCCCGCACGCGCAGTTGCGGATCCACGACCGCACGCGCATCGGAGCCCATCCTGCACGTGCCGACCGGGTGATAGATCGTGTCGGCATGCGCGACGATCGTCGCGCGCAGCTCGGCTTCGCGCTGGTCAGCCCGCGTGTACAGCTCGCGCCCGCCCTGCGACGCGAGCGGCGCCTGCGACAGGATCCGGCGCATCGCCTGTGCGCCGCGTACGAGCAGGTCGAGATCGCGCGTATCGCTGAAGAAGCGCGGATCGATCAGCGGCGCGTCGCGCGCATCGCCGCTCGCGAGCGCGACCGTGCCGCGGCTGAACGGGCGCAGCGCGCACACGTGCAGCGAATAGCCGAAGCCCCAATGCATCTTGCGGTTGTGGTCGTCGACGAGCGCGGTGCAGAAATGCAGCTGCAGGTCCGGACGATCGAGCGACGGATCGCTCTTGATGAAGCCGCCGGCCTCCGCGACGTTGCTGGTCATCATTCCGGTGCGGCTCGAGAAGTAGCGTGCGAGCGCCGGCGTCATCTTCGCGATCCCGCGCAGGCAGACGCCGACCAGCTCCGACGAATTCACGCGCGTGTTGATGATGAAGTCGATATGGTCGATCAGGTTGGTGCCGACGTCCGGCGCGTCCTGCACGACGGCGATCCCGTGCCGGCGCAACTGCTCTGCCGGACCGATCCCCGAGCACATCAGCAGCTGCGGCGAATTGAACGCGCCCGCCGACAGGATCACTTCCGCGCGTGCGCCGAGCGTCTCGACGCGCCCGTCGCGCGACACCGCGACGCCAACCGCGCGCTTGCCGTCGAAACCCACGCGCAGCACCGTCGCATCGGTGATCACGTGCAGGTTCGGCCGGTTGCGATCGTAGATGTAAGCGCGCGCGACGCTGCAGCGCGAGCCGTCGCGATGCGTGACCTGATAGAAGCCGACGCCTTCCTGCGTCGCGCCGTTGAAGTCGTTGTTGAGCGGATAGCCGGCCGCGTGCGCCGCCTGGATGAATCGTTCGGAGAACGGATTGCGAAAACGCAGATCGGACACCGTCAGCGGGCCGTCGGCGCCGTGCCACGCATCGGCGCCGCGCACGTTGCCTTCCGCGCGGCGGAAATACGGCAGCACGTCCTGCCAGCCCCAGCCCGTCGCGCCGAGTTGCGCCCACTCGTCGTAGTCGCCCGGGTGGCCGCGCGTGTAGATCATCGCGTTGATCGCGCTCGAGCCGCCCATCCCGCGCCCGCGCGGCTGGTAGCCTCGGCGGCCGCCGAGGCCCGGCTGCGGCACCGTCTCGTAACCGTAGTTCGTGCCGAGCTTGAACGGCACGAGCGCCGCGATCCCCACCGGCATGTTGACGAGCAGGTTGCGCTCCGTGTGCGAGCCGGCCTCGATCAGCGCGATCGTCGCGTCGGGGCATGCATCGGCGAGGCGGCTGGCGAGGCTCGAGCCGCCGGATCCTCCGCCGACGATGATGTAGTCGTATTGCATGTCACGTCTCCTTCGTGTCATGAACGGCGCCCGGCGCTGACCGGCTCCCGCTTGTAATGTTCGGGCATTGTAGGAATGGCCGTCGTGCGCGCGGCACGCCGATTCAAGAGCGATTCCTCTAAACGCCCGCGTGAACTAAATTTAAGATGTATCGATTGAAGCGATGCGATGCACCGGCCGACAGAAGCCGCGCCGTCGCGAAACTGGGGAGACGACGATGCAGCGCGACGTTCTGCAGGCCGCGTGCCGACCGGGTTGTCCGGACGCACCGCGCGCGGCCCGCATTTCATTTCAAACGGATGCCCGGACGGCGACGTGCAACACCGTGCGCGCGGCCGGCCGAAATCGAACGACGCCGCGTATCGCCGACCGTTTGGACGGCTCGTCGCACGCGCCGCACGGCCTGCCGGTGTGCGCGTCGCCGCGCGTATCGCACTGCCCTGCTTCGGTGCGCAGGCAGGTGCCCGCCGCGTGCCGTCGAGTGCCGGCAGGACATCGCAACCAGCCGTACGCGCGGGCCGTGCAATCCCGTTTTCGGATGCGAGCACCGTCGCGCGGATGCGACGCTTGCCGCATGCACCGCCCCGTTTTCGATCGTGCATCGCATCCGGCGCCCTGCCATGCGACGCGCGCCATCCTGACCCGCCCCGCCACGCTCATCGAGCGGGTACGTGCGACCTGACTGCTGGCCCGCGTGCCACGCCCAACTGGAGGAGACGACATGAAGAACGACATGCCCGAACTGGCCCCGCAAGCGCTGCCGTCGGTCGATGCGCTGACGTCGCTGCTGCGCGACCAGCGCGCGGCCTACCTGCGCGCGCCGTACCCGGAGTGGGACACCCGCGCGCAGCACCTGCGCGCGCTGCGCACGATGCTGATCGATCACGCGGATGCGCTCGCCGATGCGATCAGCGCCGACTTCGGGCATCGCGCGAAGCAGGAAGTGCTGCTGTCGGAAATCTGGATGGCGAAGGAAGAGATCGACGACGCGCTCAAGCACGGCAAGCGCTGGATGAAACCGATCCGCAAGCCGATGAACAAATGGCTGCGGCCGGCACGCGCGAAGGTGCTGCCGCAACCGCTCGGCGTGGTCGGCATCGTCGTGCCGTGGAACTATCCGATCCTGCTCGCGGCCGGACCGCTGATCTGCGCGCTCGCAGCCGGCAACCGCGCGATCGTCAAGATGTCCGAACTGACGCCGCGCACGTCGGCGCTGTTCGAACAGCTGATCGCGAAGACCTTCTCGCGCGACCATGTCGCGGTCGTGAACGGCGATGCGCAGATCGGCGCCGCATTCACCGCGCTGCCGTTCGATCATCTGCTGTTTACCGGCTCGACGCACGTCGGCCGCCACGTGATGCGCGCCGCGGCCGACAATCTCACCCCCGTCACGCTCGAGCTCGGCGGCAAGTCGCCCGCGATCATCGGCCCGAACGCGCGCTTCGATGCGGCCGTCGACGCGATCATCGGCGGCAAGACGCTGAACGCGGGCCAGACCTGCATCGCGCCCGACTACGTGCTGCTGCCGCGCGGGATGGAAGCCGCGTTCATCGAGCGCGCGCGCGCGCGTTTCGCGAAACTGTATCCGGACCTGTCAACCAACGGCGACTACACGACGATCGTGTCGCAGCGCCATTACGCGCGGCTGCAACAGCTCGCGACCGATGCGCAGGCGGCCGGCGCGCAACTGCATCCGCTGTCGGATGCGCCGTCCGATCCCGCGTCGCGCCGCTTCGTGCCGTGTGCGGTCACGCAGGTGCCGGCCGCGTCGCAGCTGATGCAGGAGGAAATCTTCGGGCCGCTGTTGCCGCTCGTGCCGTACGAACGACTCGACGAAGCGATCGCATACGTGAATGCGCGTCCGCGACCGCTCGCGCTGTACCTGTTCGACGAGGATGGCGGCACGGTCGATCGCGTGATGCGCGAAACGATCTCCGGCGGCGTGACGGTCAACGATGCGTTGCTGCACATCGCGTGCGGCAGTTTGCCGTTCGGCGGCGTCGGCGCGAGCGGGATGGGCGCGTATCACGGCTACGACGGCTTCGTGACGTTCTCGAAGATGAAGCCCGTGCTCACGCAGGCGCGCCTGAATACTCGCGGGTTGATCGCGCCGCCTTACGGCAAGCGCTTCGCCGCGGTGATCAGGATGATGCTGAAGTTCTGAGCGAAGCGGCGCGGGCCGCACGCAACGTGCGTCGGCCCACCGCAGAATGGCCGCGCGGCGATGCTGCCGCGCGCGCCGTCACACGGGCCAGAGCGGCCCTTCCTGCATCGCGCCGATCTGCTCGCGCAGCTCGAGCACGCGCGCTTCCCAGTAGCGATGCGTGTTGAACCACGGGAACGCGGCGGGAAACGCCGGATCGTCCCAGCGGCGCGCGAGCCAGGCCGCGTAGTGGATCAAGCGCAGCGTGCGCAGCGCCTCGACCAGATGCAGCTCGCGCGGCTCGAATTCGCAGAAGTCCTCATAACCGGCGAGCAGATCCGCGAGTGCACGTGATGCGCCTTCGCGATCGCCGGGCAGCAGCAGCCACAGATCCTGGACCGCCGGCGCCATCCGGCTGTCGTCGAAGTCGACGAAATGCGGGCCCGCGTCGGTCCACAGCACGTTGCTCGGATGACAGTCGCCGTGCGTGCGCAGCAGGCGGATCTCGCCCGCACGCTCGAACGCGGCCTCGACGCCTTCGAGCGCGAGCGTCACCGCCGTCTCGTAGGCGGGCCGTACGTCGTCGGGAAGGAAATCGTGCGCGAGCAGGTAGTCGCGCGGCTCGTAGCCGAACGTGCGGATGTCGAGCACGGGACGCGCGACATACGGCTGCGTCGCGCCCACCGCGTGAATCCGGCCGATGAAGCGACCGAGCCATTCGAGCGTGTCGCTGCGGTCGAGGTCGGGCGCACGGCCGCCGCGCCGCTCGAAGATCGAGAAGCGGAAGCCATCGAACGCGTGCAGCGTGCGACCGTCGATAACGCGCGCGGGTACCGCCGGAATCTCGCGCGCGGCGAGTTCGGCGACGAACGCGTGTTCTTCCAGGATCGCTTCGTCCGACCAGCGCGCGGGCCGGTAGAACTTCGCGACGACGGGCGGGCCGTCCTCGATGCCGACCTGGTAGACGCGGTTTTCGTAGCTGTTGAGCGCGAGCAGGCGCCCGTCGGTGCGCAGGCCGGCCGGCATCAGCACGCTGTCGAGCGCGTCGAGCACGCACTCGGGCGTGAGACCGGCGAACGGTGGGCCGGCGGGAGCTGCGGGGGCGGAAGTGAGGTCTTTCATGCCCCGCATTGTGCCGTCAGCCGCGCCGAAACACGAGCGTCCGGCGCGGCACGCGCGCTCAGTGGATCGCGGCGCCGGCCGGCAAAACGGATTCGCCGGTGTCGATCAGGTCCTCGAGAAAGAACGGCTCGGTGTTGAGTTCCTTCGACTCGCCCGGCACGCCCGCGTACCAGGTCACCATGGCCATGTCGCCCAGAACGCGCTGAACGATGCCGCGCGCGCCCTTCGGCACCGCGATATGGGTAGTGCAGACAATCGACCCGACATGCATGATGGTTCCCCACTCTTGAAACTTGAAACCCGGCTCGCTGGCGAGCCGGCAAATGCACGATCCGCGCCGCCCTCGTCGGGGTGGTGCGCGTGATCCCATTGTTCACGGTTTATCGAAGCGCGAAAAGAAGAAGAAGCGGGCGAAGTGCCGCGAATTCGTCGAATGTCTCCAATCAACCACTGCGCCGCGCGTGCGCTTGCACGGGCGGATACCCCCATCATACCCTGTCGAATGTGACCGTCCGCCGAATCCGGCTGCACGGGCGGCGCCGGCCTCCGCGGAAGGTGTTGCGCCGAACGGCCGCCCTGCGTTACCTTTGACGCTCATTCGCGTTCAAGCGCATTTCGACACGATGCAACCGCTCACGTCCGCTCTCGCAAATTCCCGGCCGCAGTTCGACTCGCGGCCGCAGGCGTGCGCGCATCCGTCGGTCCTCCCTCCTCCTGTCGCACCGCCGCTCGTCGGCGCCGCGCCGCCCCCGCCGGCGGCACGCGTCGGCTGACCAGCCGGCTTTCGGTTTCCGTTTTCCATTCGCCCGGTTGCGGCCGTTCGCGCGTTACCGCGCACGGCGCATTGCCGCACGCGCGACATGGAACGTTTCGATCCGTTCGACAGGTGGATTCACATGGTTTCGTTCAAACGCGCGCTCGCCGCGCATGGCGCAACGTCGCTCTTCGTATTGCTGTGGAGCAGCGGCGCGATCTTCGCTGAACTCGGTCTGCGTCACGCATCCGCGTTCGTCTTTCTCACCGCACGATTCGCGCTCGCATCACTCGTGCTGCTCGTGCCGGCCGTCATGCGCGGGCGCTGGCTGCCGCCGCGCGGCGCGCGACGCATGGCCGCGCTGACCGGCCTGCTGATGATGGGCGGCTATTCGATCTTCTATCTGCTCGCGCTCGAGCGCGGGATCGCGCCGGGCGTGCTGGCGACGATCCTCGGCGTGCAGCCGATCCTCACGCTCGCGATCGTCGAGCGGCGCTGGCGACCAATGCGCGTCGCCGGGCTCGGGCTGTCGCTGGCCGGGCTCGCACTCGTCGTGTGCCGCGGCGTGCGCGGTACGGGCCTGCCGATCATCGGCGTCGCCTGTGCGCTCACCGCGCTTGTCGCGCTGACCGCCGGCTCGCTGCTGCAAAAGCGCATGCGCGCAGCCCCTGCCGACGTGCTGCCGCTGCAGAACGCGATCGGCCTCGCGCTGTGCGTGGCGATCCTGCCGTTCCGGCCGGTCTCGCTCCAGATCGGCTGGGCGTTCATCGTCTCGCTGCTGTGGCTCGGCATCGTGATCTCGGTGATCGCGCAGTTGCTGTTCTACCGGTTGATGCAACGCGGCGATCTCGTCAACGTGACGAGCCTGTTCTATCTCGTGCCCGTCGTCACCACGCTGATGGACGCTGTCTGGCCTGGCAACCGGCCCGAACCGCTCGCGCTCGCCGGCATGGGCGCGATCGTCGCGGGGCTCGCGCTCGTGTTCCGCACACCGGCCGTTCGCACGCGAGCCGATCGCGCGTAAGCGAACGGGCCGCCGCGCTCGCGAGTGCGGCGGCCCGCATCGACATGTGCTGTGCGCGACTTTTTCGGCGCGAACCGAAAGGAACGGGAAAGAATGGTGCAAGGCATTCGTCCGACTTGCCGGAAAATGCGGAATTTCCCCGGGTTTTCCGCATACTTTTAATGGTTCGGATAGCGAAAAACGCAGCGAGGTTGCCTATACTCGAATTGACCGCCCCGTTCGCAATCGGGGGCGGCGCAACATGAGAAATGCCCGGCATGGAGCTGGAAGACGCGCGTGCGCCTGTTCCGGCCGGCTACGGAGACACGCATGACGACCTATTTCACGATCGGCGACTTCATCCTGTTAATTCCGATGGCGCTGGCCGGCGCGCTATTTCTCGGCGCGGTGCCGTGCGCAACCGAATTCCGCCACAACCTGCTGCGCGTGCTCGGCGTGATCCTCGGCGTCGGCGTTGCGGTATTGCTGGTCGAAGGCCTGCCTGCGCTGCTTTAGCGACGCGTCGGCATGCGCGGGTCACGCCGCTGCATCGCAGCAACGCAACCGTTCGTGTGCGTGCGCAGCGATACGGAATGCGATGGTTCGCATGCCGTATCGACTGTTCTCGATACCGATCAGATCGCCTGATCGGTGGACGGTTTTTCCCACAGATTGATGCCGCCCTCGGTCGCGTAGCGATCGATCTCCGCGAGTTCGTCGGCCGAGAAGTCGAGATTCTTCAGCGCACCGACGTTTTCACGCACCTGCTCCGCACGGCTCGCGCCGATCAGCGCCGACGTCACGCGGCCATTGCGCAACACCCATGCAAGCGCCATCTGCGCGAGGCTCTGCCCGCGCCGCTGCGCGATGCCATTGAGCTTGCGCACATGCTCGAGGTTGTCCGCGCTCAGGTGCTCCTGCTTCAGCGAGCCGCCGCCCGGCTTGTTTACGCGCGCATCGGCCGGCACGCCGTTCAGGTATTTGGACGTCAGCAGCCCCTGCGCGAGCGGCGTGAACGCGATGCTGCCCGTGCCGATGTCGTCGAGCGTGCCGAGCAGATCGTGCTCGATCCAGCGGTTCAGCATGTTGTACGACGGCTGGTGGATCAGCAGCGGCACCTTGTATTGGGCGAGCAGTTCGGCCATCTCGCGCGTCTTCGCGGCCGAGTACGACGAGATGCCGATGTACAGCGCCTTGCCCTGCTGCACGGCCGATGCGAGCGCGCCGGCGGTTTCCTCGAGCGGCGTGTGCGCGTCGAAGCGGTGCGAATAGAAGATGTCGACGTAGTCGAGCCCCATCCGCTGCAGGCTCTGGTCGAGGCTCGCGAGCACGTACTTGCGCGACCCGCCGCCGCTGCCGTACGGCCCCGGCCACATGTCCCAGCCGGCCTTCGTCGAGATCAGCAGCTCGTCGCGGTACGGCCGGAAATCTTCCTTCAGCAGCCGGCCGAAGTTGGTTTCGGCGCTGCCGTACGGCGGCCCGTAGTTGTTCGCGAGGTCGAAGTGATTGATGCCGAGGTCGAACGCGGTGCGCAGGATGTCGCGCTGCGTGGCGATCGGCGTCGAGTCGCCGAAGTTGTGCCATAGACCGAGCGACAGGGCGGGCAGTTTGAGCCCGGATTTGCCGCAGGTGCGGTATTGCATGTCGGCATAACGTTCGGAAGCTGCTTCGTAGGCCATGAGTCGATTCCGTGAAGACGTCGGGGATGGGACGCGCACCGCGCGCGAACATCGCGCGCGGCGGCGAGGGAAACGTACGACGGTTATGGTATCGAACGTGGCCGACGCGCGCACGGCAATGGACGCCGCCGCGTGCGTCGCCTACACTGCGGCGTCTCGAATCACCGTTACAGCGAGGTTGGTATGTCCCGGGTCATCTCGGTTGCGCTGCTCGTCGGCGGCGTCGTGCTGCTGTATTTCGGCGGCCAGTCGTTCCATTCGATCAACGACAACGTGTCGCGCTTCTTCACCGGCTCGCCCGCCACGAAGACGATCCTGCTGATCGCAGGCGGCGCCGTCGCATCGCTGATTGGCCTGATCGGCCTCGCGATGCCGACCAACAAGCGCTGATCTCGCGGCCGCGCGATACACGAAGGCGCCCCGCATCGCGCGAGCAGCTGCACAAAACGCAACGGGCGGCCCAGGCCGCCCGTTTGTTCGTCCGCCCGCGCGGCCGCAGTGCCGCATCGGACAACCGGCGCGGCCGCATCTCCGCCCGCACGCTGCTAGAACTGCACCTCCGGCTTCGCCGCCGAACGCGTGCCCGGTAACGGCCGGTTGCTCAGGCCGTGGTACGTATAGACGAGCGAGAACTTCACCTGGTCGGAGCGGTTTTGCCCCGCCGAATGCAGCGTGTTGCAGTGGAAGAACACGACGTCACCCGTCTGAAGCGACGGACAGGTTGCCGCATCGATCATCTTGCGGTTTTCCGGCAAGTCGCCGCGGAAGAACTTCGCGTCGTCGAACGCTTCCGGCCCGAATTCGGCCGTGTGCGAACCCGGCACCAGCCAGAGCGCGCCGTTTTCGTTCGTTTCCGGCCCAAGCGCGAGCCACACCGACACCATGTCCGCGCGTTCGAACGACCAGTAGCGGAAGTCGCGATGCCAGCCCGTCAGGCTGCCGTACGCGGGGTGCTTCGTCATCATGCAATTGTGATGCGCGCGTGACAGCACCGGCTGCTCGCCGAAGTACTCGCGCATCCACGCGCCGATTTCGGGCGCGATCGCACGCGCGGCGAATGCCGGATCGCGCGTATAGGCGTCCAGCAGCCGCCGCACCGTATGGCCGCCGGGCGCATGCTTCGACTCGGGCGCGCCCGGGTAGCGCAAATCCGCCTCGAACTCGATCGGCTCTGCCGCTTCCTGCAACTGGCGCACCGCGATCTGCTTGAGCGCCGCGCACTGCGCCTCGTCAACGAGGCCGCGCGCCACGACGAAGCCGCGCTCGCGCAATTCCGCGACTTGCGCGCGGATCGATTCCGACTGCAATGGAGACGACATGGGATGCCAGACGTTTATCGTGTGAATGTGACGATTGTAAATCGGCGCCGGATGCCACGAACAGCGCC
The DNA here is from genome assembly GCF_001718315.1 of Burkholderia diffusa. Lineage (NCBI taxonomy): Bacteria > Pseudomonadati > Pseudomonadota > Betaproteobacteria > Burkholderiales > Burkholderiaceae > Burkholderia > Burkholderia diffusa. The sequence goes on from NZ_CP013362.1 coordinate 3,237,540, forward strand.
ATTGTCGTGCGCAGGGGCATGCCAATCGTCGATTTGATCTGGCGCAAGGGAACTGTGCGGCGCGGCGCGAGCCTCAGCGACAGGCGGTATGCGGCGACCCGCTTGCGGCACAAGGGTTTATCGCGACTTTTGCACGTCACGAATCCCTTGTAGCCTGTCGCGGCCTGTCAATTCTGGCGGGCGCGGCGCGCGACGAGTTTCGGTAAGATCCGTTGCGCCATCCGAGGCCGTTCATACCAGTGCGTTCTTCAAGGGCGCCATCCATACAAGCGAAGCATCGTTCACATGCCATTCCGTCTGACTTCCCGTTTCAACCGCACTGCGAAGCGCGTCGCGCAGTCCGCTCCCGTCCGCCCGCTGCGCCATCATCGCGCACGCACGCAGGCGCTCGCCGAGCACACGCACGCGCACAGCCGGCTGGACGGCATCCGCGCGTGGTTCCACGCGTTCTTCTCGATGATGAGCGCGCAGGCGTTCGCACGCCGCGCCGGCCTGCGCTCGCTGCTGCAGAAGCCGTCATCGCTGCGCGCGCTCGCGCTGCGCCGCACGCTGGGGCCGCAGCGGCGCGTCAATCGCCCGCGCCGCCTCGCGGCCAGCAACGGCTGGTTCGGGTTCAGCGCACGCTGAGCCCACGTCGGCGGGCGGTGCTCGCCACGATCGCAGCGATGCCGTCATCCCGTCGGCGATCGACGCGCATAAAAAAACCCCGGCATGCCGGGGTTTTTTCATTTCGGGCGAACGACGCTTACGCGACGCGCGCCGTCGGCTCCACGCCGGCCGCTTCGGCCAGCGCGAGCGCCTTGTCGGTCGCTTCCCACGAGAATTCCGGCTCTTCGCGGCCGAAGTGGCCGTAAGCTGCCGTCTTCTCGTAGATCGGGCGCAGCAGGTCGAGCATCTTGATGATGCCCTTCGGACGCAGGTCGAAATGCTCGCGCACGAGCTTCGTGATCACCGCATCCGACACGCGGCCCGTGCCGAACGTGTTGACCATCACCGAAGTCGGCTCGGCGACGCCGATCGCGTACGACACCTGGATCAGCGCGCGCGATGCGAGGCCTGCCGCGACGATGTTCTTCGCGACGTAACGGCCGGCATACGCCGCCGAACGGTCGACCTTCGACGGATCCTTGCCCGAGAACGCGCCGCCGCCGTGCGGTGCGGCACCGCCGTAGGTGTCGACGATGATCTTGCGGCCCGTCAGGCCGCAGTCGCCCTGCGGACCGCCGATCACGAACCGGCCGGTCGGGTTCACCAGGAACTTGATGTCGCCCTTGATCAGGTCGGCCGGCAGCGTCGGCTTGATGATTTCCTCGATCACGGCTTCGCGCAGCGCCGGCAGTTCGATGTCCGGTGCGTGCTGCGTGGACAGCACGACGGTGTCGATCGAATCGGGGCGGCCGTCGACGTAGCGGACGGTGACCTGCGACTTCGCGTCCGGGCGCAGCCACTGCAGGCGGCCGTCGCGGCGCAAGCTCGCCTGGCGCTCGACGAGACGGTGCGACAGGTAGATCGGCAGCGGCATCAGTTCCGGCGTTTCGTCGCATGCGTAACCGAACATCAGGCCCTGGTCGCCCGCGCCTTGATCGAGGTTGTCGTCATGCGCGCGGTCGACGCCTTGCGCGATGTCCGGCGACTGCTTGTCGTACGCGACGAGCACCGCGCAACCCTTGTAGTCGATGCCGTACTCGGTGTTGTCGTAGCCGATGCGCTTGATGGTGTCGCGCGCGATCTGGATGTAATCGATGTTGGCCGTCGTGGTGATTTCACCGGCCAGAACGACGAGACCCGTGTTGCACAGCGTTTCGGCTGCAACGCGGGAATATTTGTCCTGCTCGAGGATGGCGTCGAGAATCGCGTCCGAGATTTGGTCCGCGACCTTGTCCGGATGGCCTTCGGAGACGGATTCGGACGTGAAGAGATAATCGTTTGCCACTTTTTCAGGCTCCTGTGTGGTTACGGTTGGTTTCACGTAGCCAGCTTCGTTGGGCCTGAAGCGGCGACGCTTTAGCGGATTACCAGGACCGGGCAGCGCGCTTCGCGCCAGCCGGCTTCGCCCCGCAAGTTGTCAGTTAACTCGGCGAAGCCCGTATTATAGCGGCTTTCGTGAATTGTCACAGAGCGCCGCCCGTGCTGCATCTTCCGCTGTCCTACCCCCCTGTTCGCAACGTGCCGGCCAGCCGGTCCCACGGAGACTCCGCATGCTAGGCCGCCTCGGCACGCACCTCGCCATCGGCTTGCTGAAGCTGCTCGCCCTGCTGCCGTACGGCCTGACCGCACGGTTCGGCGACGGCCTCGGCTGGCTGCTGTACCAGATTCCCAGCCGGCGAAAGCGCATCGTACATACCAATCTGAAACTCTGCTTCCCCGACTGGAGCGACGAACGGCGCGAGGAAGTGGCGGGCCAGCACTTCCGCCACGCAATCCGCAGCTACGTCGAGCGCAGCGTCCAGTGGTTCGGCTCCGAGCGCAAGCTCGCGAAGCTGATCCAGGTAGACAGCGCCGTCGACCTCACCGATCCGGATCTGCCCCCGACGCTGTTCCTGGGCCTGCATTTCGTCGGCATCGAAGCCGGCTCGATCTGGCTGAACCGTTCGCTGCAGCGCCGCTGCGGGTCGCTGTACCAGCCGTTCTCGAATGCGGTGCTCGAGGAAGAGGCGAAGAAGGCCCGCGGGCGTTTCGACGCCGAGATGGTCGGCCGCGCGGACAGCGCGCGCGTCGTGCTGCGCTGGCTGCGCGACCGCAAGCCGGTGATGCTCGGCGCCGACATGGACTATGGTCTGCGCAATTCGACGTTCGTACCCTTCTTCGGTGTGCCGGCGTGCACGCTGACGGCCGTCGGCCGGCTCGCGAAGACGGGCCGCGCGCAGGTCGTGCCGTTCATCGGCGAGGTGCTGCCGAACTACAAGGGATACCGGCTGAAGGTGTTCAAGCCGTGGGACAACTACCCGACCGGCGACGACGATCTCGACGCGCGGCGGATGAACGAATTCCTCGAGGAGCAGATTCCGCTGATGCCCGAGCAGTATTACTGGGTGCACAAGCGCTTCAAGACGCGCCCGCCCGGCGAGCCGAGCCTCTACTGAGTCGAACCCGCGGGCGCGCCGTCAGAGGCGTGCCTGCGCCCGTGCCACCTTCGGCACGCCTTTCGCTCGCGCCTGCCAGAGATCGTAGGCCAACTGCTGCGCGAGCCACAGGTCCGCCCTCCCGCCGTTTTCCTCCCCAAGCCACGCTTCGAGACGCAGGGCCATTTCAGGCGAAATGCCGGCGTGGCCGTGCAGGATGCGCGACAGCGCCGCGCGCGTGACGCCGAGCTGCGCGGCGGCTTCGGTGACGGTCAGGCCAAGCGCCGGCAAAACGTCGTCGCGCAGCGATTCGCCCGGATGAGGCGGATTGAAGATGCGTGTCATGGCGTCGAATAACCTCAGTGATAGTCTTGATAATTGACCAGGACGACATCGGGACCCTCGAACCTGAACGTCAGGCGCCAATTGGCGCTCACGCTCACCGAGTAGCAGCCCTCCAGCCCGCCGGCGAGGCCATGCAAGCGCCAGCCCGGTACGTTCATGTCGCACGACCGGCTCGCCATGTCGAGGCGCGCAAGCTGGCGCCGTAATCTCGGGGCATGATCGGGCCGAATGCCCGCCTTGCTACCGTTCGTGAAAAACGCTTCCAGCCCCTTGTGCTGCCATGACTTGATCATGGGCCTCCCACACTCGAGTGCGATACGGATGGCATGGCCCACATGGCGTATAGCCAGACTATACGAATCGCCTGATTGATTTGTCAATTTGACCGGTACGAAAGCACGCACGCGGCTCATCCCGCGCACTGGCGATGGTTGGACGCGCGCCGCCGGCTTAGCCTGTCCCGATGAAGTCCGCCTCATCGCATCGCCTCAATCTGCGCGCTCGCCTCTCGAGAAACCAGTCGGCCGATTGACCGATATTCCCCGCTTGCTCCCTGAGCGACGCCCGACACCGCGCGCAGCGCGGGACGCCCCTGTCGGCTGCATGTATCATTTGCGGTTGAGATCAGCACGACGAACGACGCCGCCCGGGAGGCCGGCTCGCACGTCGATCGTGCCGACCGCCCTGTTCGCCATGGAACTCCGGACCCAGTGAAACTCTCGTTCACCAAGATGCACGGCGCGGGCAACGACTTCGTCGTGCTCGACAGCTATTCGCGCGCGCTGCCGCCGCTCACCGACGCGCAGGTGCGCGCGCTCGCCAACCGACACTTCGGCATCGGCGCCGACCAGTTGCTGCTCGTCGAGAAGCCGACCGTCGACGGCGCGGATTTCAAGTACCGGATCTTCAATTGCGACGGCGGCGAGGTCGAACACTGCGGCAACGGCGCGCGCTGCTTCGTGAAATTCGTCAGCGACCATGGCCTGACCGACAAGCGCAGCGTGCGTGTGCAGGTGATGAAGGGCTTGATCACGCTGACGATGCAGGACGACGGCGAAGTGGTCGTCGACATGGGCGCGCCGGTGTTCGCGCCGGAGCAGGTGCCGTTCGACGCGTCGGGGCTCGACGGCCGCGCCGAAGGCAACGACACGCTGTGGCCGCTCGACGTCGGCGGCCATACGCGCTGGATCTCGACGGTGTCGATGGGCAACCCGCACGCGGTGCAGGTCGTCGACGATGCCGAAGCCTGGCCGGTGCTCGACGAAGGCCCGCTGATCGAGCGTCACGCGCGCTTCCCGCAGCGGGTGAACGCCGGCTTCATGCAGATCGTGTCGCGCAACGAAGTGAAGCTGCGCGTGTACGAGCGCGGCGCGGGCGAGACGCTCGCGTGCGGCACCGGCGCGTGCGCGGCGGTGGCGGCCGGCATCCGGCGCGGCCTGCTCGATTCGCCGGTGACCGTGCACACGCACGGCGGCGCGCTGACGATCAGCTGGGACGGCGCGCGCGACGAAACCGCCGCGCTGATGATGGCCGGCCCCGCCACGACCGTGTTCGAAGGCGAGATCGACCTGAACGTCTGACCCTTCAACGTCCTGATAACTGAACGCTCCAGCCACATGAACGATCGCGAAGTCGCCGACTACTTGCTCGCCAATCCCGAATTCTTCGCGCAACACGCGGAACTGCTCGCGACGATCCGTCTCGCGAACCCGCACGGCAAGGCCGCGATCTCGCTGCAGGAGCGGCAGATGGAGATGCTGCGCGACAAGAACAAGCATCTCGAGCGCCGGCTCGCCGAGCTCATGCGCTACGGCCACGAGAACGACAGCCTGTCCGCGAAGTTCAGCCGCTGGACCGCGCGCGTGATCGCGGAACGCGACCCGTACGCACTGCCGCGCACGATCGCCGAAGGCATCGCCGACGTGTTCGACGTGCCGCAGACCGCGCTGCGCGTATGGGACGTCGCCGACACCTACGCGCAGGCCGATTTCGCGCGCCAGGTCGGCGAGGAAGTGCGCCTGTTCGCGAACGGGCTGTCGACGCCGTACTGCGGCGCGAACACCGGTTTCGAAGCGGCCCAGTGGCTCGCGCCCGCGCTTGCGGCACCGGCCGCGAACGCGGCGGAAGGCGCCGAAACCGCGCCGGCCGGCGACGGCGCGGCCACGTCGGTCGCGCTGCTCGCGCTGCGCGCGCCGCTCGGCGGCGCCGACGCCCCCGCGTTCGGCCTGCTCGTGCTCGGCTCGCCCGATCCGCGCCGCTTCCACGACGGAATGGCAACCGACTTCCTCGCGCAGATCGCCACGCTCGCGAGCGCCGCGCTCACGCGCCTGCTGCCGCACTGACACCGCGCCCATGACTGACGATCCGATCGCCGCCTACCTGTCGAACCTGAAGCACGTCAGGCAGTTGTCGGAACACACGCTGCGCGCGTACACGCACGAACTCGACGAACTGAAGAAGCTCGCCGCCGGCCGCGCGCTCGATGCGCTCACGGCCGCCGACATGCGCGGCGCGGTCGCGCGCGCACATGCCGGTGGGCTGTCCGCGCGCTCGATCTCGCACCGGCTGTCCGCGTGGCGCGCGTTCTACCGCTGGCTCGCGCAGCGCATCGAGATGCCCGCGAACCCCGTCGCCGCGGTGCGCGCGCCGAAACGGCCGAAAACGCTGCCGAAGGCGCTGTCGGTCGACGACGCATCCGCACTGATGGACGCGCCGCTCGCCGGCACGACCGAAGGCATCCGCGATCACGCGATACTGGAGCTGTTCTATTCGTCCGGGCTGCGCCTGGCCGAACTGGTCGGGCTCGACGTCAGGTATACGGAGGCGGACGGCTACCGCTCGGCCGGCTGGCTCGATCTCGCCGAAGCCGAAGTCACCGTGCGCGGCAAGGGCAACAAGGAACGCAAGGTGCCGGTCGGCCGCAAGGCGATCGACGCGCTGAACGCGTGGCTCGCGGTGCGCGACGAATTCGTGAAGCACGATCCGCATCCGCTGTTCGTGTCCGTGCGCGGCAACCGGATGGCACCGGGCGTCGTGCGCGACCGCGTGAAGCGCGCGGCGCTGGCCGCGGGGATCCCTGCCAACGTCCACCCGCACGTGCTGCGCCATTCATTCGCCACGCACGTGCTGCAGTCGAGCGGCGACCTGCGCGCGGTGCAGGAGCTGCTGGGCCATGCGAGCGTCGCCGCGACGCAGGTCTACACGTCGCTCGACTTCCAGCATCTCGCGAAAATTTACGACAGCGCGCATCCGCGCGCGAAGAAGCGCGACTGACGCGCGTCCCTCCCTACCCGCCGCGCACGGCGGCCGGCCACGGCCGGCGCCGTCCGCGGCCTCTTTCGATCCGATCATGCAAACCGTCACACTCAGACCGTCCAAGGACAAATCGCTGCTGCGCCGGCATCCGTGGATCTATGCCAATGCGATCGACCGCGTCGACGGCACGCCCGCGCCCGGCGCCACCGTGATCGTGCGCGCGCACGACGGCCGCTTTCTCGCGCGCGGCGCGTACAGCCCGCAGTCGCAGATCCGCGTGCGCGTGTGGAGCTTCGACGAGAACGAGCCGATCGATCACGCGTTCTTCAAGCGCCGCGTGCAGCGCGCGGTCGCGCACCGCACGACGATGGTGTCGGGCACGGGCGCGGTGCGGCTCGTGTTCGGCGAAGCCGACGGGCTGCCGGGGCTGATCGTCGACTACTACCTCGCGGACACGGCCGAACCGGACGCCGCGCCGCGCGGCCAGCTCGTGTGCCAGTTCATGGCCGCGGGCGTCGACGCGTGGAAGGACGCGATCGTCGCGGCACTCATCGGCGCGACCGGCTGCCCGAACGTGTACGAACGCTCTGACGTGTCGATCCGCGGCAAGGAAGGGCTCGCGCAGACGACCGGCGTACTCGCGGGCGACGCGCCGCCCGCGACGCTGATCGCGAACGAAAACGGCGTGCGTTATCACGTCGACGTGCCGAATGGCCACAAGACGGGCTTCTATGTCGACCAGCGCGACAACCGCGCGCTCGTCGCGCAATACGCGGCCGGCCGCGACGTGCTCAACTGCTTCTGCTACACGGGCGGCTTCTCGCTCGCGGCGCTCAAGGGCGGCGCCAAACGCGTGGTGTCGATCGACTCGTCGGGCGACGCGCTCGCACTCGCGCAACAGAACGTCGTGGCCAACGGCTTCGACGCCGAACGCGCGACCTGGCTCGACGCGGACGCGTTCAAGACGCTGCGCCGCCTCGTCGACGAAGGCGAGCGCTTCGACCTGATCGTGCTCGATCCGCCGAAGTTCGCGCCGACCCGCGACAGCGTCGACCGCGCATCGCGCGCATACAAGGACATCAACCTGAGCGGCTTCAGGCTGCTGCGTCCGGGCGGCCTGCTGTTCACGTACTCGTGCTCGGGGGCGATCGACATGGATCTGTTCCAGAAGATCGTCGCGGGCGCGGCGGCCGACGCGAAGGTCGATGCGCGAATCCTGAAGCGGCTCGGCGCGGGCGTCGATCACCCGCTGCTCGCCGCATTCCCGGAAGGCGAATATCTGAAGGGCCTGCTGTTGCAAATCGTCTGATCGCCCCGATCTACGCGCACACTCGCGTCCGCCGGCCCTTGCCCGCTGGCGGCCCCGCGCTCGAGCCTGTCGTCCGGACGACGGGCGAGGGCTTGACAGGTATGTTTCAATGGATGGTTGTGCGCCCCGGCTCGCGAGTCGACGGCGCGACGCACACATCCTGGTTTTGACCCCGATTCACGAACCACAGGCGACCGACATGGCCACTCCCGTCACCATCCTCACCGGCTTCCTCGGCAGCGGCAAGACGACGCTGCTCAAGCGCATCCTGAACGAACAGCACGGCATGAAGATCGCCGTGATCGAGAACGAATTCGGCGAAGAAAACATCGACAACGAGATCCTCGTTCAGGACACGAACGAGCAGATCATCCAGATGAGCAACGGCTGCATTTGCTGCACCATCCGCGGCGACCTCGCGCGCGCGCTCGGCGATCTCGCCGCGAAGAAGCGCGAAGGCAAGCTCGACTTCGACCGCATCGTGATCGAAACGACCGGCCTCGCGAACCCGGGCCCGGTCGCGCAAACCTTCTTCATCGACAGCGAGATCGCCGACGATTTCCTGCTCGACGCCGTCATCACGCTGGTCGACGCGAAGCATGCGAACGCGCAGCTCGACGAACACGAAGTGGTGCAGCGCCAGGTCGGCTTCGCCGATCGCCTGTTCATCACGAAGTCGGACCTGGTCGACGACCAGGCCGTCGCAGCGCTCAAGCATCGCCTGATGCACATGAACCCGAAGGCGGCGATCAAGGTCGTGAACTTCGGCGAAGCGGACATCAAGGAAATCTTCGACCTGCGCGGCTTCAACCTGAACGCAAAGCTCGAGATCGATCCGGACTTCCTCGCCGAGGACGACCACGCGCACCATCACCACGATCACGACCATGATCACGATCACGCGCATTGCGACCACGATCACGGTCAATGCGCGCACGATCACGACCACGGCCATCACAACCACCACCACGCGCACCACGACGACAAGATCAAGTCGTTCGTCTATCGCAACGACCGCCCGTTCGACCCGAACAAGCTGGAAGACTTCCTCGGCGGCATCCTGCAGATCTACGGCGAGCGGATGCTGCGCTACAAGGGCGTGCTGTACATGAAGGGCGTCGACCGCAAGGTCGTGTTCCAGGGCGTGCACCAGATGATGGGCAGCGACCTCGCCGCAAAGTGGCTGCCGGTCGAGAAGAAGACCAACAAGATGGTGTTCATCGGCGTCGACCTGCCGCAGGACCTGATCACCGACGGCCTCGACGCCTGCCTCGCCTGAGCGGTCGGGCCGCTGTCGCGGGCCCTCCATGCGGCCGCCTTCACGGGCGGCCGCGGCGCTTGCGCGGTGCCTTTTCCGGGCAGGGTTTCGCCGTCATCGCTTTTTCGCGATTTGCGCGTTATATTTTCAAGATATTGGCGCAGCCGACGGGGATCGACCCGATACGGCGCCCGCTTGCGATTCAGTTACAATACGTGCCCGCTGGAGTACGGCAATAACAGGCCCGGTTCTTGCTGAACCATTACCCGGGCATCGCAACCGCGCCGGATCGCCCATCCGCCACCCGGCCGCGGCCGATGCGATCTGCCGCGCAGCACCGGTTCGCCGCGCGCGCAAGTCCGCGCCAGGGCTATCCTGGTATTTGAGAACCGGTTTTCCAGAGGCTTTCGGCCCCGCGGCGGCAAATCGCAAATGATTGCAAGCGCAGTTGCGGGTAATCCCAAAGTGCAGGCAATATCTCCTGATTTGCCGCACATTGAAGAAGCAAGCAGATGACGAAGAAACTCTTGACCGAAGCCGAAATCCTGAAGATGAGCGACAAGGATTACATGAATGAGGATCAGCTCGCCTTCTTCAAAAATCGGCTCGAACAGTTGCAGGCGGACATCCTCAAGAACGCAGGCCAGACGACCGAGAACCTGCGCGAGACGGTGATCGTGCCCGATCCCGCCGATCGCGCGACGATCGAGGAAGAGCACGCGCTCGAGCTGCGCACGCGCGATCGCGAACGCAAGCTCCTCAAGAAGGTTCAGCAGTCGCTCGCCCGCATCGATTCCGGCGATTACGGCTGGTGCGAGGAAACCGGCGAGCCGATCGGCATCCCGCGCCTGCTCGCGCGCCCGACGGCCACGCTGTCGCTCGAGGCGCAAGAGCGCCGCGAGCTGCGCCAGAAGCTGTTCGGCGACTGATCGAGCGGCGTTCCGCTCCGACACGCTGCTTCCCGAAAGCGCGCGGCCTGCCGCGCGCTTTTTGTTTTTCCGGCACCGGTCCCGGCTAGCCGGCCGATTTGCCTCCCCTCTTGATATCCCGGCGCCCGCCCTAAAATGAAACGGATGCGCGCCGGGCCGCTCCCCGGCGCACTGCGATTCATGCGGCGGCGCCACGCGCCGCCCGACTCTTCCCCGTTTTTCTCAAGGAACGCAGATGGAGCAATTTCACGGCACGACCATCGTTTCGGTCCGGCGCGGCGACAAGGTCGCGCTCGGCGGCGACGGCCAGGTAACCCTCGGCAACATCGTCATGAAGGGTGGCGCGCGGAAAGTGCGGCGGATCTACAACAACCAGGTACTGGTCGGATTCGCGGGCGGCACCGCCGATGCGTTCTCGCTGCTCGATCGCTTCGAGGCGAAGCTCGAGAAGCACCAGGGCAACCTGACCCGCGCGGCCGTCGAACTCGCGAAGGACTGGCGCACCGACCGGATGCTGCGCCGCCTCGAGGCAATGCTGATCACGGCCGATGCAACCACCACGCTCGTCATCACCGGCAACGGCGACGTGCTCGACCCGGAAGGTGGCATCTGCGCGATCGGTTCGGGCGGCGCCTATGCGCAGGCCGCGGCCCGCGCGCTCGCGGAGAACACCGAGTTGTCCCCGCGCGAGATCGTCGAGAAGTCGCTCGAGATCGCCGGCGACATGTGCATCTACACGAACCACAACCGCATCATCGAAACGATCGAGTAAGGACCGCACCATGAGCACCATGACCCCTGCCGAGATCGTCTCGGAACTCGACAAGCACATCATCGGCCAGGACAAGGCGAAGAAGGCGGTGGCCGTCGCGTTGCGCAACCGCTGGCGCCGCCAGCAGGTCGCCGAGCCGCTGCGCCAGGAAATCACGCCGAAGAACATCCTGATGATCGGGCCGACGGGCGTCGGCAAGACCGAAATCGCGCGCCGCCTCGCAAAGCTCGCCGACGCGCCGTTCATCAAGATCGAGGCGACCAAGTTCACCGAAGTCGGTTACGTCGGCCGCGACGTCGACAGCATCGTGCGCGACCTGATCGAGATCTCCGTCAAGCAGACGCGCGAATCCGAGATGCGCAAGGTGCGCAGCAAGGCGACCGACCAGGCGGAAGACCGCATCCTCGACATCCTGCTGCCGCAGCCGCGCGCGGTGGGCTTCGGCGGCAACGCGGATCACGCGAACGACGACAACAACGCGACGCGCCAGACCTTCCGCAAGCGTCTGCGCGAAGGCCAGCTCGACGACAAGGAAGTCGAACTCGACCTCGAGCAGCCGTCGGTGGGCATGGACATCATGGCGCCGCCGGGGATGGAAGAGATGACCGAGCAGATCCGCTCGATGTTCTCGAACCTCGGCAGCGGCAAGAAGCAGCGCCGCAAGGTGAAGATCAAGGAAGCGCTGAAGCTGCTGACCGACGAGGAAGCGGCGAAGATGCTCAACGACGAGGAAGTGAAGACGAAGGCCGTGCAGAACGTCGAGCAGAACGGCATCGTGTTCCTCGACGAGATCGACAAGATCACGTCGCGCAACAACGAAGGCAGCGGCGGCGAAGTGTCGCGCCAGGGCGTGCAGCGCGACCTGCTGCCGCTCGTCGAGGGCACGACGGTCAACACGAAGTACGGGATGGTGAAGACCGATCACATCCTGTTCATCGCGAGCGGCGCGTTCCATCTCGCGAAGCCGAGCGACCTGATTCCCGAACTGCAGGGCCGCTTCCCGATCCGCGTCGAGCTCGACTCGCTGTCGGTGAAGGATTTCGAGGCGATCCTCGTCGCGACCGACGCGAGCCTCGTCAAGCAGTACCAGGCGCTGCTCGCCACCGAGGACGTGCAGCTCGAGTTCGCCGAAGACGGCATTCGCCGCCTCGCCGAGATCGCGTACGCGGTCAACGAGAAGACCGAGAACATCGGTGCGCGCCGCCTGTACACGGTGATCGAGAAGCTGCTCGAGGAAGTGTCGTTCTCGGCCGGCAACCATGCCGGCGAGCGCGTGACGATCGACGCGAAGTATGTCGATCGCGCGCTCGGCGAAGTGGCGCAGGACGAAGACCTGTCGCGCTACGTGCTGTAACGCGCGCGGTGTCGAATGCGAAACGGGCGGCCCGGCGGGCCGCCCGTTTTCGTTGGTGCGCCCGGCCGATGCCGCCGCGTCGGTTACTGCCGCACCGGCTTCTTCGCGAGCTTGCGTTGCAGCGTGCGGCGGTGCATGTTCAGCGCGCGCGCGGTCGCCGAGATGTTGTTGTTGTTCTCCGCCAGCACACGCTGGATGTGCTCCCATTCGAGCCGGTCGACCGACAGCACCACGGGATTCTCGAGCGCCTCGTCGGCCTGCACTTCGCTCGCGTTGGTCTGCAGCGCGGCCAGGATCGACTCGACGTTCGCGGGCTTCGCCAGATAGTTGTCGGCGCCTTCCTTCACCGCCTGCACGGCGGTCGCGATGCTCGCGTAGCCGGTCAGCACGAGGATCCGCGCGTCGGGCTGCAGGTCGCACAGCGGCGCGATCAGGCTCAGGCCCGAATCGTCGCCGAGATGCAGGTCGACGGTGATGAACTGGAACTTGCCGCCGGCCGCCAGCCGCAGCGCCGCCTCCTTGTCGTGCGCCTGCTGGACCGCGTAACCGCGGCGCTCGAGGCCGCGCGCGAGCGTGCCCGCGAACACCTCGTTGTCGTCGATCACCAGGAAATTGTTCTCGCTCATGTGGTTTCTCCGTCTACGTGTTGGTTGAGGCGGCCGGCACCGCGATACGCGTCACCGGCAGGCGCAGCACCGCGCGCGTGCCGCGGCCGGGGGTGCCGGCAGCGCGGCTGTCCGGCGTGGCCGCCGTTCGTTCGGTCGCGCGCTGGCCCGACGCAGTTGCCGCGTGTCCGTTCGCGCCGCCGCCGGCGCGCCCGTTGCCGCCCGCCGCGCGCGGCGCGACATCGGACAGCTCGATCTCGCCGCCGAGACGAGCGGCCGCGCTGAACGCGAGGTACAGGCCGACCCCGTGCCCGCCCTGCGTGCTGTCGACCGGCATCGAGCCGAGCGATTCGCGCAACGCGGCCGGAATGCCGGGGCCGTCGTCGCATACCTCGAATTCGATCCGGTCCGCGGCGCGCTCGTGGTGCGCGAGCTTTGCGGCCAGCGTCACGCGGTGCGGGCTCGCCCGCGCGGCGTTGTCGAGCAGGATCGTCAGAATCTGGCCGGCCGCGACGGTGTCGTCGAGCCCGACGCCCGACGGGCGCGCACCGAGCAGTTCGAACTGCACGTGCGGATGCCGCAGGCGCCAGTGCTCGACGAACGTGTCGAGCCAGTCGTCCACCGGCTGGCGGCTCGCCGGCGCGCTCGCCCGGCTGCGCAGGCGCGCGAGCGCCGACGTGCAGAGCGTCATCTGTTCTTCCAGCACCTTCAGGTCGGCCTCGTAGCGCGCGAGCCCCGGATCGGCGCGTGCCGCGTCGCGCAGCTCCTCCGCGAGCATCGCGATCGTCGACAGCGGCGTACCCATCTCGTGCGCGACGGTGGCGGCCTGCACGCCGAGCGCAACCGCCCGCTCGTCGCGCAGCAGGTGCGCCTGCGCTTCGCCGAGCGCCGCATCGCGCTGGCGCAGCGCATTCGACATGCGCGCGACGAACCACGCGATCAGCCCGACGCTGACCATGAAGTTCGCCCACATCCCCGTGCGGTAGTAGTCGAACAGGTTCGCCGGGTTGTCCATGTTGAGCGGCACCGAATCGAAGCCGAGCGCCGCGTAGCATGCGACCGCGAACGCCGCGAGCCAGATCATCAGATGCCACGGCAGCACGGCCGCCGCGATCGCGAGCGACGGTAGATACAGCGACACGAACGGATTGGTCGTGCCGCCCGACAGGAACAGCAGCGCCGACAGCGCGCCGAGGTCGACCCACAGCTGGCCGAGCAGCTCGAAATTGGTCTCGGGGCGCGCGCGCAGCACACGCACCCAGGTCAGCGCGTTGAAAACGATTTCGAGCGCAATGACCATCAGCATCGCCGGCAACGGCAGATGCACGCCGAAATAGGTCTGCACGACGCCGATCGTCACGAGCTGGCCGATGATCGCGAGATTGCGCAGCCAGAACAGGTGACTGAGGTTGACGCGCCCGGTGGTGGTAATTCGTTGCATCCGAGCAGTTTACCCGTTTAGCGCCCGGCGCCTCTACCGGGGGCCGGACCAGTGAGGACGGCGCACCGGGCGAACGTGCGCCGAACCGGGTGATACGGGCTCGCGCCGCCGTCAGCCGGCCGCGCGTGCCATGCGTTGGGCGATCTCGTCGGCGAGGCACTCCGGGCAACGGCAGCGCGTACCGGCCGCCGGCGGCGCGCCGCCGGACAGGGTCGGCATCGACGCGCACCAGCAGTCGAACGGCTGCGTGCGGGCGCCGCAGTCGAAGCCGCGCCCGCAGTGCGGGCAACGCGCGCGGCGCGGAGTCGAACGGGCGTCGGCGGCGGTATCGGTCATGGCGGAAGCGCGGAAACGGGCGAACGTCACCCTACGCGACAAGCATAGCGCGGCGGACGGATTTTGCACGTCGGCCGTCCGGCCGATGCGTGCGGCCAACGCCGGCCGCCGGGCGGTCCGCCCCGCCGCCGCGCGGTTCCCGTGCAGGGTCCGGCACCATGACCGGCGGGCCGCTGCGCGGGGCGACGGGCCCGCGCGATCGGCCGTCCGGCCAGCCCAAAAACCCGATGCTGCGCTGCGCCACTCCTGTACAATTCGCCCTGTTTCAACCGTTCCCAGCCAGAGCCGCCGCCATGTCCGAGCCCATCGACCTCTCGCAGATCGCCCCCACGCTGAAGGCAGAAATCCTCGCCGAGGCGCTGCCGTACATCCGCCGGTACCACGGCAAGACGGTGGTCATCAAATACGGCGGCAACGCGATGACGGAAGAGCGGCTCAAGCAAGGCTTCGCGCGCGACGTGATCCTGCTGAAACTGGTCGGCATCAATCCGGTGATCGTCCACGGCGGCGGTCCGCAGATCGATCACGCGCTGAAGAAGATCGGCAAGGCCGGCACCTTCATCCAGGGCATGCGCGTGACCGACGAAGAGACGATGGAAGTCGTCGAATGGGTGCTGGGCGGCGAAGTCCAGCAGGACATCGTGATGCTGATCAACCATTTCGGCGGCCACGCGGTGGGCCTCACGGGCAAGGACGGCGGCCTGATCCACGCACGCAAGCTGCTGATGCCGGACCGCGACAACCCGGGCCAGTACATCGACATCGGCCAGGTCGGCGAAGTCGAAGCGATCAACCCGGCGGTCGTGAAGGCGCTGCAGGACGACGCGTTCATTCCGGTGATCTCGCCGATCGGTTTCGGCGAGGACGGCCTCTCGTACAACATCAACGCGGACCTCGTCGCCGGCAAGCTCGCCACGGTGCTGAACGCCGAGAAGCTGCTGATGATGACCAACATCCCCGGCGTGATGGACAAGGACGGCAACCTGCTGACCGACCTGTCCGCGCGCGAGATCGACGCGCTGTTCGAGGACGGCACGATCTCGGGCGGCATGCTGCCGAAGATCTCGTCGGCGCTCGACGCCGCGAAGAGCGGCGTGAAATCGGTGCACATCGTCGACGGCCGCATCGAGCATTCGGTGCTGCTGGAAATCCTGACCGAGCAGCCGTTCGGCACGATGATCCGCTCGCATTGAGCGCGCGCCGCAAAACCACTCGTCCCGACCTGCCGGCGTCGCTGCGACGCCGGCGCATCTCCCGCAGCCGCCCGCGCGCCGGCGCGCCCGTCTGGCTGTTCGATCTCGACAACACGCTCCATCACGCATCGCACGCGATCTTTCCGGAGATCAACCGCGCGATGACGCAATACATCGTCGACGCGCTGCAGGTCGGGCGCGCCGAAGCCGACCGGCTGCGCACCGGCTACACGCAGCGCTACGGCGCGGCGCTCCTCGGCCTCACGCGCCATCATCCGATCGACCCGCACGACTTCCTGCGCGTCGTCCACACGTTTTCCGACCTGCCCGCGATGCTGCGTGCCGAGCGCGGCCTCGCGCGCATCGTCGCCGCGCTGCCGGGCCGCAAGTTCGTGCTCACCAACGCGCCCGAGAACTACGCGCGTGCGGTGCTGCGCGAATTGCGCATCGAGCGGCTGTTCGAGCGCGTGATCGCGATCGAGCACATGCGCGACCGTCGCGCATGGCGCGCGAAGCCCGACCACACGATGCTGCGCCGGATTTTGCGCGCCGCGCACGCGCGGCTCGAAGACGCGATCCTCGTCGAAGATACCCGCAGCCACCTGAAGCGCTACAAGCGCCTCGGCATCGGCACGGTATGGATCACCGGCCATTTGCCGGGCCATCTGCCGAACATCGGCCGCCCGCATTATGTCGACCAGCGCATTCGTTCGTTAAAATCGCTCCGACTGGGCACACGATCGGGGCGACAGAAATGCAGCCGACTTACCCGCAGGACCAAGCCGTAACGGAAGAACAGGCCACACCGTCCCGCCCGCGCCCGAAGCCGGGCGAGCGCCGCGTGATGATCCTGCAGACGCTCGCCGCGATGCTCGAGGCGCCGAAGCCGGAAAAAATCACGACGGCCGCGCTCGCGGCCCGCCTCGACGTGTCGGAAGCCGCGCTGTACCGTCATTTCACCAGCAAGGCGAAGATGTACGAAGGCCTGATCGAGTTCATCGAGCAGGCACTGTTCGGGCTCGTCAACCAGATCGTCGCGAAGGAGCCCAACGGCGTGCAGCAAGCGCGCACGATCGCGCTGACGATGCTCAATTTCGCCGCGAAGAATCCGGGCATGACGCGCGTGCTGACGGGCGAGGCGCTGGTCGGCGAGGACGACCGGCTCACCGAGCGCGTGAACCAGCTGCTCGACCGGATCGAGGCAACCGTCAAACAGTGCCTGCGGGTCGCGCGTACCGAGGCGCAGGCGCCCGACGGCGCCGCGCCGTTCGTGCTGCCGGCCGACTACGATCCCGCCGCGCGCGCGAGCCTGCTCGTCAGCTACGTGATCGGCAAGTGGCACCGGTTCGCGAAAGGCGGGTTCCAGAAGTCGCCCGGTGAGCAGGCCGACGCGCATTTGCGGCTGATCCTGCAGTAGCCGGGCGCGGCCGGCCCGCGAAATCCGCGCCGCGCGGAATTCCGCTATACTCCTCCGACCTGCCGCCACGTTGGCGGCGGGTCGGAAGCGCGCCGATTTGCTGACTCGATTGCGGGCGCGCGAACCGACGGGCCTCGATGCGTCTTCGTCCCGGCGGTTCACTACAAATGCGGCTAAAGAGGTCGTCAGCCGCGCATCTTCGCCTCCGCGCATCGCCGACACCGTTTAGCCGCCCAGTCATAAGGCGGAACGAATGGAATCGATCGGCATCGTCGCTCCACAGACCATGCACTTCGCCGAACCGCTGCGCTTGCAAAGCGGCAGCGTGATCGGCAACTATCAGCTCGTCGTCGAGACCTACGGCGAGCTCAACGCCGCGCGCTCGAACGCGGTGCTCGTCTGCCACGCGCTCAACGCGTCGCACCACGTCGCCGGCATCTACGCGGACGATCCGCGCAGCACCGGCTGGTGGGACAACATGGTCGGCCCGGGCAAGCCGCTCGACACCAACCGCTTCTTCGTGATCGGCGTGAACAACCTCGGCTCGTGCTTCGGCTCGACGGGCCCGATGAGCATCGATCCGTCGTCCGGCAAGCCGTATGGCGCGCGCTTTCCGGTCGTCACCGTCGAGGACTGGGTGCATGCGCAGGCGCGCGTCGCCGACGCATTCGGCATCGAGCGCTTCGCCGCCGTGATGGGCGGCAGCCTCGGCGGGATGCAAGCGCTCGCGTGGAGCCTGATGTATCCGGAGCGGGTCGCCCACTGTATCGACATCGCGTCGACGCCGAAGCTGTCCGCGCAGAACATCGCATTCAACGAGGTCGCGCGCTCGGCGATTCTGTCGGACCCCGACTTCCACGGCGGCGACTACTACGCGCACGGCGTGAAGCCGAAGCGCGGCCTGCGCGTCGCGCGGATGATCGGCCACATCACGTATCTCTCCGACGACGACATGGCCGAGAAATTCGGCCGTGCGCTGCGCCGCGCGGACGGCGCGCTCGACGCGTACAACTTCAGCTTCGACGTCGAATTCGAGGTCGAGTCGTACCTGCGCTACCAGGGCGACAAGTTCGCCGACTACTTCGACGCGAACACCTACCTGCTGATCACGCGCGCGCTCGACTACTTCGACCCGGCAAAGGCGTTCGACGGCAACCTGACGGCCGCGCTCGCCCACACGCAGGCGAAGTACCTGATCGCGAGCTTCTCGACCGACTGGCGCTTCGCGCCCGCGCGTTCGCGCGAGATCGTGAAGGCGCTGCTCGACAACAAGCGCACGGTCAGCTACGCGGAGATCGATGCGCCGCACGGCCACGACGCGTTCCTGCTCGACGACGCGCGCTATCACAACCTGCTGCGCGCGTATTACGAACGAATCGCCAACGAGGTGGGTGCATGAACCAGCAAGCGCTGAACTCCCTGTCCGCACGTGCGGACTTCCGTGCGATCGCCCGCTGGGTCGAACCGCGCTCGACCGTGCTCGATCTCGGCTGCGGCGACGGCTCGCTGCTGTCGCTGCTGTCCGAGGAACTGGACGTGTCCGGCTACGGGATCGAACTGAACGACGCCGGCGTGCTCGCGAGCGCGAAGAACGGCATCAACGTGATCCAGCAGAACCTGGAAGACGGCCTGCGCCTGTTCGAGGATCACAGCTTCGATTTCGCGATCCTGTCGCAAACGCTGCAGACGATCCACCAGACGGCCGCGATCCTGCGCGAAACCGCGCGTGTCGGGCGAGAATGCATCGTGTCGTTCCCGAATTTCGGCTACTGGGCGCACCGGCTGTCGGTGCTGCGCGGCCGGATGCCGGTATCGAAGTCGCTGCCTTACCAATGGCACAACACGCCGAACGTCCGGGTGCTGACGATCAAGGATTTCGAGGCGCTCGCGCCGGAAGTCGGCGTCACGATCCTCGATCGCATCGTGCTGCACGAAGGCCAGCCGATTCGATGGGGAGCGAACTGGCGTGGTAGTCTTGCTGTCTACCGCGTCAAGCGCAGCTGAGCCGGGGAGCCGTTGACGGATGATCCGGCCCGCACCCGCGTGCGGCCGCCCCTCCCGCGCCGTGCGCGCCGCCTGCGCTGCCGCCGCAATCAGTCAACGCTACCCAGTTCCTGTCCATGTCCAAAACGCCACACGAGGCGCCCGCACTCACCGCTCACGAGGATCACCCCGGCTGGCGCGCCTATCTGAACACGCACATGCTGATCTGCGTGTTCCTCGGTTTCGCGTCGGGGCTGCCCCTGTTCACGCTCGTCTACCTCGTGCAGGCATGGCTGCGCTCCGAGGGCGTGAACCTGAAGGAAATCGGCCTGTTCGCGCTGATTCAGTTCCCGTATACGTGGAAGTTCCTGTGGGCGCCGCTGATGGACCGCTTCATCCCGCGCCTGCCCGGCTGGCGGCCCGGCCGCCGGCGCGGCTGGATGCTGCTCACGCAGGTGCTGGTCGCCGGCGCGATCGCCGCGCTCGGCTTCGTGTCGCCGCGCGACTCGATCTGGACGGTCGCCGCGCTCACGACGCTCGTCGCGTTCTTCGGCGCAAGCTCCGACATCGTGATCGACGCATATCGCCGCGAACTGCTGCGCGACACCGAGCAGGGCCTCGGCAACGCGGTGCACGTGAACGCGTACAAGCTCGCCGCGCTGATTCCCGGCTCGCTGGCGCTGATCCTGTCCGACCACATGCCGTGGGACGTCGTGTTCGCGATCACGGGCGCATTCATGCTGCCGGGCATCCTGATGACGCTCGTCGTGCGCGAGCCCGAGGTGGCCGGCGCGCCGCCGCGCAACCTGCGCGACGCGATCGTGCTGCCGTTCCGCGAATTCATCCAGCGCGACGGCTGGAGCGGCGCGCTGCTCGTCATCGCGTTCATCTTCCTGTTCAAGATCGGCGACACGATGGCGACCACGCTGTCGACGTCGTTCTTCCTCGACATCGGCTTCACGCGCACCGAAATCGGCATCGTCGCGAAAACCACCGCGCTCGTCGCGAGCGTCGCCGGCGGCATCATCGGCGGCATCTGGCTCGTGAAGATCGGCATCGGCCGCGGGCTGTGGATCTTCGGCGCGCTGCAGATGGTGTCGACGCTCGGCTTCGCATGGCTCGCGCAGGTCGGCCCCGGCTCGCCGGTGCTCGCGCTGCTCTATGACTTCACGGTCGCGGCCAGTCACGCGCTCGCGTCGTTCCTGTCGATCTTCGGCTTCGAGGTCACGCCGCATCTGAGCCCGATGACGGTCGCGCTCGCGCTCGTCTACGCCGCCGAAACGTTCACCACCGGCCTGACGATGGCCGCGTTCGTCGCGTATATCGCCAGCACGACCGACCCGCGCTACACGGCCACGCAGTTCGCGCTGTTCACGAGCCTCGCATCGGTGCCGCGCACACTCGCATCGGCCGCGAGCGGCTTCATCGTCGCGAAGATCGGCTGGTTCGACTACTTCATCGTATGCACCGCGCTCGCGATCCCCGGCATGCTGCTGCTGTTCAAGATCGCGCCGTGGAACGGCACCGCGCGCAACGGCGAGGCCAGCCGTGCGCAATGATCGACTGCATCGCGCGGCGCGCGTCGCCGCCGTGCTGGGCATCGGCATCGCGACGCTCGGCGCGGCGGGCAGCGTGCAGGCGGCCGATACCGGTGCGGCCGCGCCGGGCTCGACGCCCGTCACCGCAACGTCCACGCCCGCCGCTCCCGCCGCTGCCGTTGCGCAGTCCGCCGCCGAAGCCGCGCAGCCGAGCGGCGCAGCCGTGCCCGCGAAGGCCTATACGCCGACGTCGCAGCAGGTGCGCTACGGCGATGCGATCGCATTCCGAACGCTGATCCCGTCGCCGCTGCTCGAACAACTCACCGCGAGCGAATACGCGCAGATCGTGCAGGCAGCCGCCGACAGCGACCGCCTGCTGCCCGCGAACCAGCCGCGCGTGAAGCGGCTGCGCGCGATCGTCATGAAGCTCGCGCCGTATTCGGTGAAGTGGAACGATCGCGTGAAGAACTGGGCATGGGACGTCAACGCGATCCGCTCGCGCGACATCCGCGTCACGTGCCTGCCGGGCGGCAAGGTGCTGGTGTACGGCGGGCTGCTCGATCGCGTGCGCCTGAACGACGACGAGTTCGGCGTGCTGCTTGCGCACGGCATCGCGCATGCGCTGCGCGAACACGCTCGCAGCAATTTCAGCACGACGTCGCAAACGTCGTTGCGCGCGGCCGCGCTGCCGCCGCTGTTCGGCGTCGGCGATCCGCTGCCGCAGGCGCTGAACCTCGGCGCGCGTCTGCAGACGCTGCGCTACGACCCGACCGACGAAACCGAAGCCGATGTGATCGGCGGCGACATTGCCGCCCGCGCGGGCTTCGATCCGCGCGCGGCGATCACGCTGTGGGACAAGCTCGCGGCGGCGACGCGCGCGAACCGGACGTCGGGCTTCATCTACATGCATCCGTACAGCGCCACGCGGCGGCAGGATCTGCTGAACCGCCTGCCGGACCTGATGCCGCTGTATGCGAAGGCGGTCGGCAAACGGGTCGACACGCTGCCCGACTATGCGGGCATCAGCGCGCAGCGGCGCAAGATCGTGCGGCGCTGAGCGCCGCATCCGCCGGTTTTCCGGGCGCGCATCAACGGCGCATGAAGCCGGGCGCTACGCGCCGACTCCCGACTCGACGGGCCGGCTGCCGCTTTCGCGCATCCAGCGCACGTCGTCTCCCGGGCTGCGGCCGAACAGCCGCTTGAACTCGCGGCTGAACTGCGACGCGCTCGCATAGCCGACCCGCGCCGCGGCCGCACCTGCCCCGAGGCCGTCCTGCACCATCATCAACCGCGCCTGGTGCAGGCGCGCGGCCTTCACGTACTGCATCGGCGACGTCGCCGTCACATGCTTGAACTGCGCGTGGAAAACCGCGAGGCTCATGCCGGCCTCGCTCGCGAGCGTCTCGACGTCGAGATCGGCCGTCAGGTCCGCATGGATACGCCGCAGCGCCTTCGCGATGCGGCCGAAATGATGTTGCTGGACGAGCGCCGCGCGAATCGCATCGCCCTGCGCGCCCGTCAGCACGCGGTACGCGATTTCGCGCATGATCGCCGGCCCGAGCACGCACGTGTCGTGCGGCGACGCGAGCACTTCGAGCAACCGCACCACGGCGTCGGCGAGCGGCGCATCGAGCGGCGTCGAATAGACGCCGTGCGGCTCGCTGGCCGCCGCGCCGAGCGTCTCGTCGAGCAGGATCGCGAGCTCGGCGATCACCGCGAGATCGATGCGGATCGAGATCGCGAGAAACGGCTCGTCCGTGCTCGCGAAGGTCTCGCATTCGAACGGCAGCGGCACCGACAGCACGAGATACTGCTGCGCGTCGTAGACGAACGAGCGGTCGCCAAGGTAGCCGAGCTTGCGACCCTGGCACACGACGACGATGCTCGGCTCGTACAGCACCGGCATGCGCGGCACGGGGCGGCTCACGCGGATGAAGCGCACACCGTCGAGCGCCGCCAGCGTATCGCCCTCGTTCGGCGCGAGGCGCGAATGCAGCTCGATCATGCGGCGCCGCACACGGTCGCCCGAGTCGTCGAAAAGGGGCTGGAAGCTCATCGGCGTCGTCCTGTCCGGCAAGAGAATCAGGCTTGCAATGTAGCACCCTGAACGCATTTTGACGGCCGTTCGCGCGCAATTCGAGAGGAATAGGCAAATCTTCGAGACCTTCGTGTATTTCGCCGACGCGGCCCGCTCCGTACGATGGGCATCTGTCTCGCCGCGTCGCCACATGACGCGGCGGCAGTCTGATTCGCCGGAAGTTTTCCCGGACAAGGAGCCCCTGCATGAGCACAACTTACGCTTACGCGGCGACCGACGCGCAGTCGCCGCTCGCCCCGTTCGAATTCCAGCGCCGCGCGCTGCGCGACCTCGACGTCCAGATCGAGGTGCTCTACTGCGGCGTCTGCCACTCGGACCTGCACCAGGCCCGCAACGAATGGCGCAACACGATCTACCCGGTCGTGCCGGGCCATGAAATCGTCGGCCGCGTGACCGCGACCGGCTCGCAGGTATCGCGCTTCAAGGTCGGCGAGCTGGTCGGCGTCGGCTGTCTCGTTGATTCGTGCCGCACCTGCCCGAGCTGCGCGGAAGGCCTCGAGCAGTATTGCGAGAACGGCTTCGTCGGCACCTACAACGGCCAGGACCGCGTGACCGGCGACGTCACGTACGGCGGCTATTCGACGCAGCTCGTCGTCGACGAGGCATTCGTGCTGCGCGTGCCCGACACGCTCGACCCGGCCGGCGCTGCGCCGCTGCTGTGCGCGGGGATCACGACCTATTCGCCGCTGCGCCAGTGGAACGTCGGCCCTGGCAAGAAGGTCGGGATCGTCGGCCTCGGCGGGCTTGGCCACATGGGCGTGAAGCTCGCGCGCGCGATGGGCGCGCACGTCGTTCTGTTCACGACGTCGCCATCGAAGATCGAGGACGGCAAGCGCGTCGGCGCGCATGAAGTGGTGATCTCGAAGGACGAAGCGCAGATGAACGCGCATCTGAACAGCTTCGACTTCATCCTGAATACGGTCGCCGCCCAGCACGACCTGAACCCGTTCCTGCACCTGCTGAAACGCGACGGCACGATGACGCTCGTCGGCGCACCGGAGCACGACCATCCGTCGCCGCAGGTGTTCAACCTGATCTTCAAGCGCCGCCGCCTCGCGGGCTCGCTGATCGGCGGGATCGCCGAGACGCAGGAAATGCTCGACTTCTGCGCGGAGCACGGCATCACGTCGGATATCGAAGTGATTCCGATGCAGCAGATCAACGCGGCTTACGAGCGGATGCTGAAGAGCGACGTGAAGTACCGGTTCGTGATCGACATGGCGTCGCTCAAGCAGTAAGCGACGCGCCACACGAAACGGGCCGCATGTTGGACATGCGGCCCGTTCTGCATCCGGCGAGCGGACGGCTCGACTGCCACGCGCGCGGCGCGGCGGCGGCGATCACTTCTTGTAGTCGTAATCCACCGTCAGCGGCGCGTGATCGCTGAACTTGATGTCCTTGAATATCGACGTGCGCTTCGCGGTGGCGGCCACGCCCGGCGTCGCGATCTGGTAATCGATCCGCCACCCGACGTTCTTCGCGTATGCCTGGCCGCGATTGCTCCACCACGTGTATTGCTCGGGGCGCGGGTCGAGCGTGCGGAACACGTCGACGTAGCCGACATCGTCGAACAGCTGCGTGAGCCACGCACGCTCTTCCGGCAAGCAGCCCGAATTCTTCTGGTTGCTCTTCCAGTTCTTGATGTCGATTTCCTTGTGCACGATGTTCACGTCGCCGCACAGGATCACCTCGCGCTTCTTCTTCAGCTCGGCGAGATGCGGCATGAACTCGTCCATGAAGCGGTACTTCGCCTGCTGGCGCTCTTCGCCGCTCGAGCCGGACGGCACGTACACCGACACGACCGACAGCTTGCCGTAACGCGCCTCGACGTAGCGCCCCTCGGCGTCGAATTCGCTGCTGCCGAAGCCGATGATCACGTCATCGGGCTCGTGGCGGCTGTACACGCCCGCGCCGCTGTAACCCTTCTTCTCGGCATGGTGGAAATAGCTCCTGAAGCCGTGCGGCTCGACGAATTCGGCCGGCAGGTCGTCGGCCGACACCTTGATTTCCTGCACGCACACGCAATCGGCGTTCTGTTCGCCGAGCCACTCGAAAAAGCCCTTCTTCGCGGCGGAGCGGATGCCGTTCAGGTTGGCGGTAATCACTCGCATCATGTCGGGTTCCGTTGTTC
Source organism: Burkholderia diffusa (assembly GCF_001718315.1). Taxonomy (NCBI): domain Bacteria; kingdom Pseudomonadati; phylum Pseudomonadota; class Betaproteobacteria; order Burkholderiales; family Burkholderiaceae; genus Burkholderia; species Burkholderia diffusa. The sequence continues at coordinate 3,262,566 of NZ_CP013362.1, forward strand.
AGTTCTGTTCAGTTCGATGTTCTTGCAGGATCGCGTCCTAGCGGATCTTCACGCCCTCGAGCTCCGGCTTCGCCGGCGGGAATTCGAGCTTCATGTCGGTCATCGTGCGCAGCAGCAGCTCGGCGATCATCACATTGCGATGCGTCTTCGAGTTCGCCGGGATCACGTACCACGGCGCATGCTCGGCCGACGTCGCGGCGAGCGCGTCACGGTACGCGGACTGGTACGCGTCCCAGTGCTTGCGCGCGTCGAGATCGGAGATGTCGAACTTCCAGTGCTTGGTCGGATCGTCGATGCGCGCCTGCAGCCGCGCGCGCTGCTCGTCCTTCGAGATGTGCAGGAAGCACTTGACGATCGTCGTGCCGTTCTCGAACAGCATCGTCTCGAAATCGCGAATCTGCCGGTAGCGGCGCTCGCACTCCTTGCTGTCGATCGCGTCGAGCACGCGCGGCACGAGCACGTCTTCGTAATGGCTGCGGTTGAAGATCGCGAGTTCGCCCGCGGCCGGCGCCTGCATATGCACGCGCCACAGGAAGTCGTGCACGGCCTCGATCGGCGTCGGCGCCTTGAACGACACGACACGCAAGCCGAGCGGGTCGACCTCGCGGAACACTGCACGCACGGTGCCGTCCTTGCCGCTGGTGTCCATTCCCTGCAGCACGAGCAGCACACGCTTCTTCTGCTGCGTGTGCAGGCGTTCCTGCTGTACGTCGAGCTCGGTCGACACGGCCGACAGCCGTTCGCGGTCGGCCTCCTTCGACCCCGACGAGAACGGCTTCGCGGCCGGATCGAATGCATCGAGGCTGAATGCGGCGGCTTCCTTCTCGCGCGTGCTGTACGGCACGCGGAAATCGTCGAGCGACGGTTGTTTGGCCATTCGTTTCTCCGTAGAACGGTGCAATGCACACGCACACGATAACGCATGCACCAAAACGACGGGCCGCCCCGAACAGATTCGGCGGCGGCCCGTCGTCAGGCGCGGTTCAGGCGCGCGACCATGCTCAGCCGAGCTTCTTCTTCAGCAGTTCGTTGACCTGCTGCGGATTGGCCTTGCCCTTGGTCGCCTTCATCGCCTGGCCGATCAGCGCGTTGAACGCCTTTTCCTTGCCCGCGCGGAACTCCTCGACCGACTTCGCGTTCGCCGCGAGCACCTCGTCGATGATCGCTTCCAGCGCGCCGGTGTCGGAGATCTGCTTCAGGCCCTTCGCGTCGATGATGCGGTCGGCCGCGGCTTCGTCGGTCGCCTTCTCGTCCCAGATCGTCGCGAAGATTTCCTTCGCGATCTTGTTCGAGATCGTGCCGTCGGCGATGCGCTGCAGCACCAGCGCGAGCTGCGCGGCCGACACGGGAATCGCGTCGATCTCGATGCCGTCGCGGTTCAGCTGCGACGACACGTCGCCCATCAGCCAGTTCGCGGCGATCTTCGCGTTCGCCGCGCCGGCCTTCGCGACCACGGCCTCGAAGTATGCGGCCATCGCCTTGCTCGACGTCAGCACACCCGCGTCGTACGCGGACACGCCGTACTGCTCGACGAAACGCTGCTGCATCGCGGCCGGCAGCTCGGGCATCCCGGCCTGCACGCGCTCCACCCAGTCGCGGCCGATCACGAGCGGCATCAGGTCGGGGTCGGGGAAGTAGCGGTAGTCGTGCGCGTCTTCCTTGCTGCGCATCGAACGCGTCTCGCGCTTGTCCGGATCGTAGAGGCGCGTTTCCTGCACGACTTCGCCGCCGTCCTCGATCAGTTCGATCTGGCGGCGCACTTCGTAGTTGATCGCTTCCTCGAGGAACCGGAACGAGTTCAGGTTCTTGATCTCGGCGCGCGTGCCGAACTTTTCCTGGCCGACCGGGCGCACCGACACGTTCGCGTCGCAGCGGAACGAGCCTTCCTGCATGTTGCCGTCGCAGATGCCGAGCCACACGACCAGCGCGTGCAGCGCCTTCGCGTAAGCGACGGCCTCGGCCGCGCTGCGCATTTCCGGCTCGGTGACGATCTCGAGCAGCGGCGTGCCCGCGCGGTTCAGGTCGATGCCCGTCATCCCGGCGAAGTCTTCATGCAGCGACTTGCCTGCATCTTCCTCGAGGTGCGCGCGGGTCAGGTTGACGGTCTTCTCGTACGCCTGCTTGCCGGCCTTTTCGTTGGCGGGCACCTGGATCGTGATCTGGCCGCCCTGCACGACCGGAATCTCGTACTGGCTGATCTGATAACCCTTCGGCAGATCGGGGTAGAAATAATTCTTGCGCGCGAAGATGCTGCGCGGCGCGATGGTCGAGCCGATCGCGAGGCCGAAGCGGATCGCACGCTCGACCGCGCCGCGGTTCAGCACCGGCAGCACGCCCGGCAGCGCCAGGTCGACCGGGCAGGCCTGCGTGTTCGGCTCGGCGCCGAACTGCGTCGACGCGCCGGAGAAAATCTTCGAGACGGTCGACAGTTGCGCGTGCGTCTCGAGACCGATGACGACTTCCCATTGAGTCATATGCTTACACCCCCGCCGGAACTTGCTTGTGCCAGTCGGTCGCGCGCTGGAACGCGTCGGCGACCTGCAGCATCCGGGCTTCGTTGAAATAGTTGCCGATGATCTGCAGACCGACCGGGCGCTTCGCGTTCGCGCCGGCGCCGAAGCCGCACGGCACGCTCATGCCGGGCAGGCCCGCGAGGCTCACCGACAGCGTGTAGATGTCCGCGAGATACATCTGCACCGGATCGTCGCCCTTCGCGCCGAGATCCCATGCGACCGTCGGCGACGCCGGGCCCATGATCACGTCGCAGGACTTGAACGCTTCCTGGAAATCGTTCGCGATGATGCGGCGGATCTTCTGCGCCTGCAGGTAGTACGCGTCGTAGTAGCCGTGCGACAGCACGTAGGTGCCGACGAGAATCCGGCGCTTCACCTCGGGGCCGAAGCCTTCGGCGCGCGACTTCTTGTACATGTCGAGCAGGTCGCCGTATTGCGCGGCGCGGTGGCCGAAGCGCACGCCGTCGAAACGCGACAGGTTCGACGACGCCTCGGCCGGCGCGATCACGTAATACACGGGGATCGACAGTTCCGTCTTCGGCAGCGACACGGGCACGAGCGTCGCGCCGAGCGCCTCGTACTGCTTGAGCGCCGCGTCGATCGACGCGCGCACGTCGTCGGCGAGGCCGTCGCCGAAGTATTCGTTCGGCAGGCCGATGCGCAGTCCCGCGAGCGGCTTGCCTGCCTCGTTGCCCGGCGCCCACGGCTGGCCGAGGTGGCGCGTGAAGTCTTCGTCGTCGCGCTCGAGGCTCGTCGAGTCGCGCTCGTCGAAGCCGGCCATCGCGTTGAGCAGCAGCGCGCAGTCGGACGCGCTCTGCGCCATCGGGCCGCCCTGGTCGAGCGACGACGCGAATGCGATCATCCCGTAGCGCGACACGCGGCCGTAGGTCGGCTTGATGCCCGTCACGCCCGCGAACGACGCCGGCTGGCGGATCGAGCCGCCGGTGTCGGTGCCGGTCGCGGCCGGCGCGAGACGCGCGGCGACGGCCGCCGAGCTGCCGCCCGAGCTGCCGCCCGGCACGGCGTTCGTGTCCCACGGGTTCTTCACGGCGCCGAACGCCGAATTCTCGTTGGACGAGCCCATCGCGAACTCGTCCATGTTGGTCTTGCCGAGCGTGACCATGCCGGCCGCCTGCAGGCGGGCCACGACGGTTGCGTCGAACGGGCTCTCGTAGTTCGCGAGCATCTTCGAGCCGGCGGTCGAGCGCCAGCCGCGCGTGACGAACACGTCCTTGTGCGCGATCGGCAGGCCGGTCAGCGCGCCGCCCGCGCCGCGCGCGAGTTCGGCGTCGGCGGCCTTCGCCTGCGCGAGGGTGAGGTCGGCGTCGACGTGGACGAACGCGTTCAGGTCGCGTGCCGCTTCGATCCGTTTCAGGTAGAGCTGCGCGAGCTCGACGGCCGAGCATTCCTTGGCGGCGAGCGCAGCGCGCAGTTCGGTCAGGCTTTTTGCGTGCATTGAGTGTTTTCCTGGGAATTCTGGGTGGCGCGCGGCGCGAAGGCGGCGCGCTTGTCATCGAATGCTTACTCGATCACCTTCGGCACGAGATACAGGCCGTCCTGGACGGCCGGCGCCGGACGCTGGTTGTCGTCGCGATTGACGACTTCCGTCACGGCGTCGTCGCGCAGGCGCTGCGCGACTTCCTGGATCTGTTCGATCGGGTGGGCGAGCGGCGCGATGCCGGCGGTGTCGACCGCCTGCATCTGCTCGACGAGGCCGAAGAATTCATTGAGCTGGCCGAGCGTATGCTCGGCGTCGGCGTCGGCCATTTCGAGTCGCGCCAGGTGCGCGATGCGTTTCACATCGGTCAGGGTCAGGGCCATGCGATCACCGGAAAAACAAGGCTGCGCAGCGCATCGAAAGCAGCGCTGCGGCGGGGGGTTGGAGGGTGCGATCCCACCCTCAAAAATCGGGGCCGAAGCGGCAAAAATACCGTCCGTTTCGATTCAAATACCGCGAAATTATAAGGTATCATTACGCGTTCGACCCAAACCCGGCAGCCTTTTCCCGCACCGTTTCGCCCGCTTCGGCAAGCCGTGCGTGCTTCGTGCGATTCCCGGTAGACATTACTCGCAGCTTCGTGCGCCGCGGCGGCCGCTTCCGCCGCGTTTCCCGAGGCTGTTATTTTTTCCGCTGCCGCCCTCAGCGTTCGCTATGCAGGGCCGGCCCAGAGCGAAACAGGATTCTGAATGTTCGGTTTTTTGCGCAGCTACTTCTCCAACGATCTGGCGATCGACCTCGGCACCGCAAACACCCTGATCTACATGCGCGGCAAGGGCATCGTGCTCGATGAGCCGTCCGTCGTGTCGATTCGCCAGGAAGGCGGCCCCAACGGCAAGAAGACGATCCAGGCGGTCGGCAAGGAAGCCAAGCAGATGCTCGGCAAGGTGCCCGGCAACATCGAGGCGATCCGGCCGATGAAGGACGGCGTGATCGCCGACTTCACCGTCACCGAGCAGATGATCAAGCAGTTCATCAAGACGGCGCACGAGTCGCGCATGTTCTCGCCGTCGCCGCGCATCATCATCTGCGTGCCGTGCGGCTCGACCCAGGTCGAGCGCCGCGCGATCAAGGAAGCGGCGCACGGCGCCGGCGCATCGCAGGTCTACCTGATCGAGGAGCCGATGGCGGCCGCGATCGGCGCCGGCCTGCCGGTGTCGGAAGCCACGGGCTCGATGGTCGTCGACATCGGCGGCGGCACGACGGAAGTCGGCGTGATCTCGCTCGGCGGCATCGTCTACAAGGGCTCGGTGCGCGTCGGCGGCGACAAGTTCGACGAGGCGATCGTCAACTACATCCGCCGCAACTACGGGATGCTGATCGGCGAACAGACCGCCGAGGCGATCAAGAAGGAAATCGGCTCCGCTTTCCCGGGCTCCGAAGTCAAGGAAATGGAAGTGAAGGGCCGCAACCTGTCGGAAGGCATTCCGCGCAGCTTCACGATCTCCAGCAACGAAATCCTCGAAGCGCTGACCGATCCGCTGAACCAGATCGTGTCGTCGGTGAAGATCGCGCTCGAGCAGACGCCGCCGGAACTCGGCGCCGACATCGCCGAGCGCGGGATGATGCTGACGGGCGGCGGTGCGCTGCTGCGCGACCTCGATCGCCTGCTCGCGGAAGAAACCGGCCTGCCGGTGCTCGTCGCCGAAGATCCGCTCACCTGCGTCGTACGCGGTTCGGGCATGGCGCTCGAGCGCATGGACAAGCTGGGCAGCATCTTCTCGTACGAGTGATCGCCTAAGCAGTCCCGTTTGAGATGACGCACCCGCGGCGTGGCCGGATCGCTCGTTCAGAACGAACCGCCACGCCGTTTGCGCGTCTGAGCATTATTTAACCGATCCCACGCGCCCGGCGCCGACCATGGAATACAGTCCGCCGCCCCTCTTCAAGCAAGGTCCGCCCGCGCTCGCGCGGCTCATCTTCTTCGTCGCCCTCGCCATCGCGCTCCTCGTGTCGGACGCGCGCTTCAGCACGCTCGAAATTGTCCGCGGCGTGCTCGGCACCGTGCTGTACCCGCTGCAGCGCGCGGCGCTCGTGCCACGTGACCTGTTCATGGGCGCGGCCGACATCGCCGTCACGGGTGCATCGCTGCGTCACGAGAACGACGCGCTGCGCAAGCGCAACCTGCAGCTGTCCACGCAGGCCAACCAGGCCGCGGTGCTCACGCAGGAAAACATGCACCTGCGCGCGGTGCTCGAGCTGCGCCAGCACATCGCGACGCAATCGACGCCCGTCGAGATCCAGTACGACACGAGCGACCCGTTCACGCAGAAGATCGTGATCGGGCAAGGTTCGCAGCAGGGCATCCAGAACGGCGCGCCGGTGGTCAGCGAGGACGGCGTGGTCGGCCAGATCACGCGCGTGTTCCCGCTGCAGGCCGAAGTCACGCTGATCACCGACCGCGATCTCGCGATTCCCGTGCAGGTGCTGCGCACCGGCCTGCGCAGCGTGATCTACGGCACGCCGAAGGGCGATTCGCTCGACCTGCGCTTCGTGCCGACGAGCTCGGACCTCGTCGCCGGCGACGAACTCGTGACGAGCGGCCTCGACGGCGTGTACCCGCCGGGCCTGCCGGTCGCGAAGGTCGTGCGCGTCGACAAGCTCGCCGATACCGCGTTCGCGCGCGTGACCTGCGCGCCGGTCGCCGCCGTGCGCGGCGCGCGCCAGATGCTCGTGCTGCACTATCAGAACGACGTCCCGCCGCGCCCGGCCGAGCCCGAGCTGGCCGCCGAGAAGAACGCGAAGGGCAAGAAGGGCGCCAAGGCCGCTGCGAAGGGCGAAAAGGGCGACAAGACCGAAAAGGCCGACGCGAAAGCGGCCGCCGCGGCCGCGCCCGGCGCGAAACCCGCGCCGCCGGCCGCCGCCGCTCCGGCCACGCCCGCCGTCGCGCCCGCGAAGCCCGCGGCCGGGCAACCAGGAGCCCAGCGATGAACCGCCCGCAATACATCCTGCAGCCGGTCAACCCGTACTTCATCGTCTTCAGCCTCGCCGCCGCGTTCCTGCTGAACCTGATGCCGTGGGGCCGCCTGCCCGGCGTACCGGATTTCGTCGCGCTCGTGCTGCTGTTCTGGAACATCCACCAGCCGCGCAAGGTCGGGATGGGCGTCGCTTTCGCGCTCGGCATCCTGATGGACGTGCACGACGCGGGGCTGCTCGGCGAGCATGCGCTCGCCTATACGCTGCTGTCGTACGGTGCGATCACGATCCACCGGCGCGTGCTGTGGATGCCGATCGGCGTGCAGGTGCTGTACGTCACGCCGCTGCTCGTCGGCGCGCAACTGGTGCCGTTCGTGATCCGCCTCATGATGGGCGCCGCGTTTCCCGGCTGGCGCTATCTGGTGGACGGCTTCGTCGAGGCCGCGCTGTGGCCGATTGCGAGCCACCTGCTGCTGATGCCGCAACGCCGCCCGGTCGACCCGGACGATACGCGCCCCATCTGAGCCGGACCGACCTTGAATACCCGCCGCCCCCACGCCCGCGCGCCGCGCTCCGGGGCGGCTCTTCGCCCGCGCACGGCCCTCCTCGCCCGCGCACGGCCAGATCGATCGTAACCGCATGACCGAATTCAACGACACCCAACAGCAGCTCTCGAAGTTCCGCCTGCGCGTCGCGGCGGCGGGCGTGTTCGTGTTCGTCTGCTTCGGGCTGCTCGCGAGCCGCTTCTTCTACCTGCAGCTGATGCAGCACGGCAAATACGCGCTGCAGGCCGAGGAAAACCGCATCTCGGTCGCGCCGATCGTGCCGAACCGCGGGATCATCACCGATCGCAACGGCGTGGTCCTCGCGAAGAACTATTCGGCGTACACGCTGGAGATCACGCCGTCGAAGCTCGACGACACGCTCGACAACACGATCGACAAGCTGTCCGAGATCATCCCGATCGACGCGCGCGACCGTCGCCGCTTCAAGAAGCTGCAGGAAGACTCGAAGAACTTCGAGAGCCTGCCGATCCGCACGCGCCTCACCGACGCGGAAGTCGCGCGCTTCACCGCGCAGCGCTTCCGCTTCCCCGGCGTCGACGTGCGCGCGCGCCTGTTCCGCCAATACCCGCTCGGCATGACGGCCGCGCACGTGATCGGCTACATCGGCCGCATCTCGAAGCGCGACCAGGATCGCATCGACGCGATGAGCGACGACAACGACAGCGATCAGGAACACTACGATCCGCGTCGCGACGCGAACAACTACAAGGGCACCGACTACATCGGCAAGATCGGCGTCGAGCAGAGCTACGAAACCGAGCTGCATGGCCTCACGGGCTTCGAGGAAGTCGAGGTCACGGCTGGCGGCCGGCCGGTGCGCACGCTGTCGCGCACGCAGGCGACGCCCGGCAACAATCTCGTGCTGTCGCTCGACATCGGGCTGCAGCAGGTCGCCGAGCAGGCGTTTGCCGGCAAGCGCGGCGCGCTCGTCGCGATCGAGCCGAAGACGGGCGACGTGCTCGCGTTCGTGTCGTCGCCGAGCTTCGACCCGAACTCGTTCGTCGACGGCATCGACCAGCAGACCTGGGACGAGCTGAACAACTCGCCCGACAAGCCGCTCCTGAACCGCCCGCTGCACGGCACCTACCCGCCCGGCTCGACGTACAAGCCGTTCATGGCGCTGGCGGGCCTCACGCTCGGCAAGCGCTCGCCGGGCTGGGGCTTCCAGGATCCCGGCTACTTCACGTTCGGCGGCCATACGTTCCGCAACGACGTGCGCTCGGGCCAGGGCTGGGTCGACATGAACAAGGCGATCATGGTGTCGAACGACACCTACTTCTACATGCTCGCGCGCGACCTCGGCGTGAATGCGATCGCGAACTTCATGAAACCGTTCGGTTTCGGCCAGATCACCGGCATCGACATCCAGGGTGAGGCGCGCGGCATCCTGCCGTCGACCGACTGGAAGAAGAAGGCGTTCAAGAAGGCCGCGCAGCAGAAGTGGTTCGACGGCGAGACGATCAGCCTCGGGATCGGCCAGGGCTACAACTCGTTCACGATCCTGCAGCTGGCGCACGCCACGGCGACGCTCGCGAACAACGGCGTCGTGATGAAGCCCCACCTCGTGAAGGAAGTCGAGGATCCGATCACGCGCGGCCGCCATCTGACCGTGCCGAAAGAAAGCGAAACGATCCCGCTCAAGCAAGCCGACATCGACGTCGTGAAGCGCGGGATGGAGAACGTGATCGAGAACCCGTCCGGCACCGCGTACAAGGTGTTCCGCGGCGCACCGTACCTCGCGGCCGGCAAGACCGGTACCGCGCAGGTGTTCTCGCTGCAGGGCTCGAACTACAAGGGCCACCTGCTGGCCGAGCACTTGCGCGATCACGCGCTGTTCATCGCGTATGCGCCGGTCGACCATCCGCAGATCGCCATCGCGCTGATCGTCGAGAACGGCGGCTGGGGCGCGCAGGCCGCAGGGCCGATCGCGCGCCGCGTGCTCGACTTCTACCTCGTCGATCGCCAGAAACCGGAGAACGAGGCGGCCGCCGTCGCCGCCGCCGCGTCGGCGACCGAGCCGATCAACGCACCGGTGATCGGCGATGCATCGAAGACCGTGTCCGTCGCGGCCGGCTTCAAGGCACTGCCGCAGCCCGTCGTGCCGGCCGCGGCCAGCGCGGCGGATGCGGCATCGGCCGCGTCGGCGCCCGATGCGTCGGGTGCGGCCGGGGCAAGCGCGGCGCAGCCGGCCGTCGCGAGCGCCGCGGCGCCGATGGCCGCGAGCCTGCCGCCGATCCGGCGCCCGCACCGGCCGCGCCGGCCCGCCAGCGACGCGCAGCCGCTTGCCACCGCGCCGCGCGACGACAACTTCCGTGCCCTGGCCGCCGCGAAAGCGGCGAACGCCGGCACCGCTCAATAACGGAGAAAGGCATGCAATTCGACAAGCGCGCCTGGCTCGACAAGATCAAGCAGATGTTCGCGGGTTTCGACCGCCCGCTCGCCCTCATCGTGTTCCTGCTGCTGTGCGTCGGCATCGTCACGCTGTACAGCGCGTCGATCGACATGCCGGGCCGCGTCGAGGACCAATTGCGCAACATCCTGCTGACGTTCGTGCTGATGTGGGTGATCGCCAACATTCCGCCGACGACGCTGATGCGCTTCGCGGTCCCGCTGTATTCGTTCGGGGTCGCGCTACTGGTCGCGGTCGCGCTGTTCGGGATGACCAAGAAGGGCGCGAAACGCTGGCTGAACGTCGGCGTCGTGATTCAGCCGTCGGAAATCCTCAAGATCGCGACACCGCTGATGCTCGCGTGGTATTACCAGCGCCGCGAAGGCGGGCTGCGCTGGTACGATTTCGTCGCCGCGTTCGGGATCCTGATGGTGCCGGTCGGACTGATCGCCAAGCAGCCCGACCTCGGCACGGGCCTGCTCGTGTTCGCGGCCGGCTTCTTCGTGATCTATCTCGCCGGCCTGTCGTTCAAGCTGATCGTGCCGGTGCTTGTCGCGGGCGTGATCGCGGTCGGCTCGATCGCCGTGTTCGAAGAGCGCATCTGCCAGCCCGAAGTGCAGTGGCCGCTGATGCACGACTACCAGAAGCACCGCGTGTGCACGCTGCTCGACCCGACCTCCGACCCGCTCGGCAAGGGCTTCCACACGATCCAGGCCGTGATCGCGATCGGCTCGGGCGGCGTGCTCGGCAAGGGCTACCTGAAAGGCACGCAGGCCCACCTCGAGTTCATTCCGGAGAAACACACCGACTTCATCTTCGCGGTGTTCTCCGAAGAATGGGGGCTCGTCGGCGGCCTCGTGCTGCTGACGCTGTACATGGCGCTGATCGCTCGCGGGCTCTATATCGCCGCGCAGGGCGCGACGCTGTTCGGCCGGCTGCTCGCGGGATCGCTCACGCTCGCGTTCTTCGTCTATGCGTTCGTCAACATCGGGATGGTGAGCGGCGTGCTGCCCGTCGTCGGCGTGCCGTTGCCGTTCATGAGCTACGGCGGCACCGCACTCACGACGCTCGGCATCGCGATCGGGATGATCATGAGCGTCGGGCGACAGCGACGGCTGATGAAGAGCTGACGCCACGGCGCGACACATCGCCGCCGGCAGCGCAGTCGCGACAATGAAAAACGGCGCCTCGTGAACTGCACCCCAAAAGTTGGACTAGATCCAACCTTTGGGTTGTTTTTCATTGGGCAGGTCGAATGCGGTACGTGCCGCCCGCTCACTGCGGCGTCGCGCGCGGGCTCACGTGGTCCGTGCCGGCGCCCGATGCCGGCTCTTGCGTCTTCAGGCGCGCGCTCAGCTCCTTGAATTTCAGCCCGGCCGTCTCGTCGCCCTGCGCGGCCGCGGCCGCGTAATACGCGCGCGCGATGTTCAGGTTCTGCGTGACGCCGTCGCCGCCGCGCTCGTAGAACGACGCGGTGACGTACTGCGCGGTCGGCTCGCCCGCGTCGGCCGCCTGCTTGTACCACGCGAACGCCTGCCGGTTGTCGCGCGGCGTGCCGCGCCCGTCGAGGAACTGGTTCGCGAGCGACAGCTCGGCCTGCACGTGCCCCTGCTTCGCCGCGCGCAGGAACCAGCGGTGCGCCTCGGCCGGATTGCGCGCGACGAACTCGCCGTCGTCGAACATCCGCCCGTACACGTACTGCGCATGCGACATGTTCGCGTCGGCCGCCCGTTTCAGCCAGCGCAGCCCTTCGTCGACGTTCGCGGTCACGCCGACGCCGGTGAGCAGCATCATCGCGTAGTTGAACTGCGCGAGCCGGTCGCCGCGTTCGGCCGCGTCGTGGAACTGCACCAGCGCCGCGCGATAGTCGCCGGCGTTGTAGTCGGCCACCGCGGATTGCGTCTCGCGCGCCGGGTCCGGCTTCGCATGCGGCGCATTCTGCGCGACCGCCGCGACGCACACGGCCCACAGCCCGAGCATCGCGCCGATCCGCCCGCGTACGCCGATCGTATGCCGCGCGCCGTCCCCACCGTTCATGACCGCACCTCCTGCAGCGCCTGGCGCGTCGCGCGCAGCAGCCAGCTCACGTCGGCCGACAGCGTGATCATCCGGTAGCCTGCCTCGCGATACTGACGCGCACTCGCGGTATCGCTCGCGAAGATGCCGACCGCGACACCGGCCTGCTTGCCGGCCGCGAGCACGCGCGCCATCGCGGCTTCGACGTCCGGGTGGCGGCTGTCGCCGAGATGCCCGAGGCTCGCCGCCAGATCCGCCGGACCGACGAACAGGCAGTCGACGCCCGGCGTCGCGGCGATCCGCTCGACTTCATCGATGCCGCGCGCCGATTCGATCTGCACGATCACCGCGACCTGCGCGTTCGCCGTCTGCAGGTAATCGCGGCGCATGCCGAATGCCGCCGCACGCACCATGCCGGCCACGCCGCGCAGCCCATCGGGGGAATCCAGCGACGGAAAGCGGGTGAGCCGCACTGCGTGCGCGGCCTCGTCGGGCGTCTCGATGCACGGGAACATCAGCGTGCGCGCGCCGGCATCGAGCGCGCGCTTCACGAGCCACGGCTCGCGCCCCGGCACGCGCACGACGGGCTCGCTCGGCAGGTGCGCGGCGGCCAGCGCGCGCAGTTGCGACGCGACGTCGCGGCTGTCGTTCGGCGCGTGCTCCATGTCGATGCAGAGCCAGTCGTAGCCGGCGTGCGCGAGCGCTTCCGCGGCCGTTTCGCAGCCGAGCGACAGCCACAGGCCGTACAGCGGCTCGTCGCCGTCGTGCAGACGTTGTTTGAGGGAATTGGTGAGCGTGCTCATCGATACGGCCTCCGGGACGGAACGGCAATCGAACGGGACAAGCAACAAGCGAAGCGGGCGCAATACGCGGCGCCGCCAAGCACGGCGGCACCGAACCGGGCCCTGGAACGTCAGTCGGTCGTGGGCGGACGATCTGACGGCGCGGGCCGCGCGGCGGCGGCGCACGGATGCGTTTTCCGGTGCCACGCAGCGATCATAGCGCGGCGTTACGCGAAATGTGGGAACAGGCGGGGAGCGGCGTCCGACAAGGCTTCGCGGCGCCGTGGCAGGCAGCCCGCGCCGGTTGGCGAGGCTGCCGAAAAGACAGGATCAGCGGCCCGGCTGACGCTCGACGTCGGCCCAGCAGTTCGGCGTTTCGTACAGACGAACGCGTTCCAGGCGCAGGTTCACACCGTAATGCGCGTCGTACACGTTCGCGAGGATATCGAACGCGATCGCCGCGAGGTTCTCGACGGTCGGGATCCGGTCGAGCACGACAGTCTTGTGGTCGGCCATCTGCTCGAGGAACGAGCGCACGACTTCGTCGCGCGCGTAGACCAGGAACGCGTGATCCCACTTGTTGACGAGGTGCTCGACCGCGAGCGCCTTCACGTCGGCGAAATCCATCACCATGCCGCGGTCGGGCGCCCCCTCGGTATCGACGAGATCGCCGCGCAGCGTGACTTCGAGCACGTAACGATGGCCGTGCAGATTCCGGCACTGGCTGCGGTGATCGGGAATGCGGTGGCCCGCGTCGAATTCGAGTTTTCGGGTAATCAGCACGATGTCAAAAGCCGTGGCTCAGGGAATGTTCAGATATTTGTGGGTCTGCATCGACAGCCGCCACTGCGGATGCCGCTTGCACCAGTCGATCGCGAGCTTCGTATTGAGATCGCGCGACGGGCCGTCCATCGGCTGCACGAGAAAATACTCGAAATCGAGCTTCGCGTAGTCGGCAAGCCGCTGGTTGTCCTGCGGGATCACGACCTTCAGTTCGTTGCCCTTCGTGACGACGAGCGGCGCGTCGGCCTTCGGGCTCACGCAGATCCAGTCGATCGTCTCGAGCACCGGCAGCGAGCCGTTGGTCTCGATCGCGATCTCGAAGCCTGCCGCGTGCAGCGCGTCGACGAGCGGCTGGTCGAGCTGCAGCATCGGCTCGCCGCCCGTGCAGACGACGAAGCGGTGCGCTTCGCCGTCCGGCCACAGCCCGGCGATCGTCGCCACCAGCGCCTCGGCGTCCTTGAACTTGCCGCCGTTCTCGCCTTCGGTGCCGACGAAGTCCGTATCGCAGAAGCGGCACACGGCGTCCGCCCGATCCTCTTCGCGACCCGACCACAGATTGCAGCCGGCGAACCGGCAGAACACGGCCGGACGGCCAGCGTTCGCGCCCTCGCCCTGCAACGTGTAGAAAATTTCCTTGACCGCGTAAGTCATCGTGCTTCGTCCGGCTCGCGCCGCTCGTTGTCGATCAGAATCCGTTATTCATCCAGCGCTGCCGGCGCACCCGCTTCACAGCGGCGCTTCGGTCACCCGCTCGCCCTTCAGGTAGGCCTCGTAGCCGCGCTTGCGCAGCTTGCAGGCCGGGCATTCGCCGCAGCCGAAGCCCCAGTCGTGCAGTTCCGCGCGCTCGCCCACATAGCATGTGTGCGTCTCGACGCGGATCAGCTCGACGAGCGCCTCGCCGCCGAGTTGCTCGGCGAGTTGCCAGGTCTGTGCCTTGTCCAGCCACATCAGCGGCGTCTCCAGCACGATGCGCGTGTCCATCCCGAGATTCAGCGCGACCTGCAGCGCCTTCATCGTGTCGTCTCGACAGTCCGGGTAGCCCGAGAAATCGGTCTCGCACATCCCGCCGACCAGCACGCGCAAGCCGCGGCGATAGGCAATCGCGGCCGCGATCGTCATGAACAGCAGGTTGCGGCCCGGCACGAACGTGTTCGGCAAGCCGTTCGCCGCGGTCTCGATCTCGATCGTGCGCGTCATCGCGGTATCGCTGATCGCGCCAAGCACCGACAGGTCGATCATGTGATCGTCGCCGAGACGGCCGGCCCAGGCGGGAAACTGACGCTTCAGCGCATCGCGCACGCCTTCGCGACATTCGAGTTCGACGCGATGGCGCTGGCCGTAATCGAAGCCGAGCGTCTCGACCGTCTGGTAGCGTTCCAGGGCCCAGGCCACGCACGTGGCCGAGTCCTGCCCGCCGGAAAACAACACGAGCGCGCCGTCTTTAGCGTCTGTCCGAATCACCGTGATACTCCGTGAATGTGTAGGCTCGCGTCGCGCTGCGCCCCGGGGCCGGCTGCCGCCGGACGGCCCGACGCGTGCCGGCCTGCGCCGGCTCGACCAGTATAGGCAGCGCGGTCGGCCGCGAACGCGGCAGCGCGCTTATACCGCCCATCGCGCGGCATCGTTGCCGCGCGTCACGGCGGCGCCTGCTGGCTGCCCTGCCGTGCGTATGAAGCGGTGCGCTAAGTCATTGAGCGGGCACGGATTTTATCACGCCCCGGCGAATGCTGCCGGGCGCGCCGCCGATGCCGCGCAAACCCACCACAAACGAAAAACCCCAAGAATCTTCCGATTCTTGGGGTTGGAACTGCTGGTGGCCTGGGACGGAATCGAACCATCGACACGCGGATTTTCAATCCGCTGCTCTACCAACTGAGCTACCGGGCCAACGAAGAAGAGAAATTATATCCACCCATCTCCACTTGCGCAAGTATTTTCGCGAAATATTTTACGCGGCGCCTTCCGACGGTTTCTTGCCGAGCTCGACGCCGAGCTGCTTGAGCTTGCGATAGAGGTGCGTGCGCTCGAGGCCCGTCTTTTCCGCGACGCGCGTCATGCTGCCGTTCTCGCGCGCGAGGTGATATTCGAAGTACGCGCGCTCGAATGCGTCACGCGCTTCGCGCAACGGGATGTCGAACGGAATCGCGGCCGTCTGGCCCGCGAGGCCGAGTGCCGAGGCCATGTCGTCGCCGAGCGTCGGCAGCGCGGCCGCGGATGCGACCGCCGCCGGCCCCGATGCTTGCCCGATACCGGGTTTCGCCGCCGCGTTGACGGACACCGGTGCCGCGCCGCGCGCGAGACCGTGCTCGACGGACTTCAGCAGCTTCTGCAGCGCGATCGGCTTCTCGAGGAAATCGAGCGCGCCGATCTTCGTCGCCTCGACGGCCGTGTCGATCGTTGCGTGCCCGGACATCATGATCACGGGCATCGTCAACAGGCCCTGCGCCGCCCATTCCTTGAGCAGCGTGACGCCGTCGGTATCGGGCATCCAGATATCGAGCAGCACGAGATCGGGCGCCTGATTCAGACGGTATTCCCGCGCGGCCTGCGCGTTCTCCGCCGCCTCGACGACATGTCCTTCATCGCTGAGGATCTCCGAGAGCAATTCCCGGATGCCCATTTCATCATCTACCACCAGGATGGTTGCCATTTACGCTGCCTTTGTCTGCACACTTGCTTTTGTCTTTGCGGGAGCCGCCCCGCCCTGCGCGCCGGATTCGGCGCCTGGCGTATCGCTCGCCATCTGCAGGAACAGGATCGACACCTGCGCACCCTCGACGGTCTCGCCGTGCATGCGATTGCGCAGATCGATCCGCGCCCCGTGCTCGTCGACGATTTTCTTGACCGTGGCCAGCCCAAGCCCCGTGCCCTTCGCTTTCGTCGTCACGTAAGGCTCGAACGCGCGGGTCAGGATGCGTGCCGGAAATCCGGGCCCGTTGTCGGACACGGTAAGACGTACCGCGACGCGCGTTTTCCCCTCGGCGTCAGGATCGCCATATTCTACTGTCTTGGTTTCGATCAACACACGCGGATGCGCGACTTCCGCGACCGAATCCTGCGCGTTCTGCAGCAGGTTGTGAATCACCTGGCGCAATTGCGTCGCGTCGCCGCGAATCACCGGCAGCGACGGCGCGAGTTCGGCGACGATCGCGCTCTTGCCTTCGCCCACTCCATATAGCCCGAGCACCTCGCTCGCCAGTTCGTTCAACTGCAGATTCGCGAGGACCGCCGGCGGCGTGCGCGCATATTCGCGGAAGTCGTCGACCATCCGCTTCATCGCGGCCACCTGGTTGACGATCATCGTCGCGCCGCGCTTGAGTACGTCCGCATCGGGCGGTGCGAGCTTGTCGGACAGCTTCATCTGCAGCCGCTCGGCCGACAGCTGGATCGGTGTCAGCGGGTTCTTGATCTCGTGCGCG
This sequence comes from Burkholderia diffusa, assembly GCF_001718315.1. Lineage (NCBI taxonomy): Bacteria > Pseudomonadati > Pseudomonadota > Betaproteobacteria > Burkholderiales > Burkholderiaceae > Burkholderia > Burkholderia diffusa. The sequence goes on from NZ_CP013362.1 coordinate 3,279,448, forward strand.
AGCCGCCGCGCGACCTCGCCCCATGCAACCGAACGCTGCGCGGAAATCACGTCGGAGATGTCGTCGAACACGACGACGTAGCCGGACGTCTGTGGATCGTCCGCCTCGCCCTCGACCGTCGACACGAGGCGCGTGCCGCGCACGAGCAAGGTCAGCGGATCGGCTTCGCCCGGCACCTCGATCGCAAACTGTTGCTGCCAGTGACCGCGATCGCCGCTGCCGCCGTCCGAAGCCGCTTCGCGATCGGCGAATGCCTTGCGCACCATCGCACCGAATTCCGCGACGACGCCGATCCGGTCGAGCGCCGTGCCGATCATCGAGCCGAACGGCTGCCGGAAGATCCGCTCGGCGCCGCGGTTGGCCGTCGTCAGCCGGAACTGACGGTCGAGCACGAACACGCCGGCCGTCAGATTCGCGAGGATGCTCTCGAGATACGTCTTCGAATGCTCAAGCGCGATCCGGTTCTTCTCGACCGCCTGCCGCGCCTCGGACAGCTGGCGCGTCATCGCATTGAACGACTGCGTGAGGAAGCCGAGCTCGTCGCGCGACTTGATCTCGCGCTTCGGCGTGTAGTCGCCTTCCGTGATCTCCTTCGTGCCCTGCGCGAGCAGGAACAGCGGCCGCGCGAGCTGCTGGCCGAGCGCGAGCGCGAGCATCATCGCGATGAAGGTCGCGAGGAACAGCGCGAGCGTCAGCGTGCCGATGTACATCTTGCGCAGCCCCGTGCGACCGAGCGACTTCTCCTGATATTCACGATACGCGCGCTGCACCGCGTCGGCGTTGTGCGCAAGCGTGGGCGGCACCGGCTGCGTGAGCTGCAGAAATCGCTCCGCAGGTTGCAGCAACGACGTCGTCGCATCGGGAATCGGCCGCACGACGCGCAGTCGCAGCGCGCCCTTCGCACCGTGCGCGCGCGGGTCGCCGTCGACCTCGCCCTCGATCGCCGCATACGCGCCGTGTTCGCGCGCCTGGCTCAGCATCAGCGGCGTCGGCAGGTCGTCCGGAATCAGCGCGGCGAAATTGCCCGATGCCTGCGCGACGATGTGCAGGTCGGGCGCCGCGCCGGAGCCGCCACGGCTCGGCTCGACGATCGTCGCGTCCTGCACGCCGAACTGGTCGCGCAGGCGCAAGAGCGTGAGTGTCGTGCCGTTCGTGTTCGCATCGACGCTCGCGAGCTGGTCCGACATCAGCCGCGCCTTCGTCTGCAGATCGGACAGCGACGCGTCGAGCATCCCGCGACCGAGATTCAGGCCGGCCGTCAGCGCGGTCTCGACGTTCACGTCGAACCACGACTCGATACTGCGCGACACGAACTGGTACGACACGATGTAGATGATCCCGCCCGGCACCACGCCGACGAGCGCGAAGAACACCGCGAGCTTCGCAAGCAGCCGCGTGCCGAACTTGCCCTTCCTCAGGCGCACGACGATCATCCCGATCAGCCCGAGCACCACCAGCAGGAACACGAGCGCGACGATGATGTTCATCGCGTACAGCCACGAGTAGTAGCGGTCGAAGAACTCGGTGTTCGCGCTCGCGGCCGCGAGCAGCACGAGCAGCAGCAGCGCCGTGAGCGCGACGGTCGAGACGATCACGCGAACGAGGAGGCTCTTCCCGCTGGCCGCGCGGCGCACTTTATTTAGCACGTTCGGTCACCGTGAAAGTGAAGCGCTTCCAGTCCGACCCGAGCGTCCAGTCGCGGTTGTTCACCGCGTCGACCTGGAACGGCTTCGGCATCAGCGCCGTATCGAGCTGCATGCGCACCGAGGCGGTGTAGGTTTCGCCGGCGCGCACCTGGTTGCGGTCGATCACGTGCCACGACGTGATGTGCCGGACGACCGCGAGCGCGTCCTTCAGCGACGGGAAGCCGAGTTGCAGCCCGCCCGTCGACACGCGGTATTCGCGCGTGAGCGGCTGGAACGAGAGGCGCATCGTCTGCGACACCGACACCGGCTGCTCGTCGAACCAGTACCAGCGCGCGCGCGCCAGTTCGAAGTCGGTCGTGAAATAAAGCGGGATGCCCTTGTTGACGGCATCCTCGAGGTTCGGATTCAGCTCGAAATCGAAGCGGGCATCGAGGCTCCAGCCGCTTCCGTCGGCCTGCAGCGATGCGCGCTGCACGGCGATCGACTCGGCACGCGCCGACCGAACGACAGTCAGGCACAGCGTCAACGCGACCAGCAGGACGGCCGCGAGCCGTAGTGGAAAAAGGTGTTTGATTGTCACCGTTTCTGAAACCGCGCGTAGAAAAATCCGTCGTGATCGGTGTTCTGGTCGAGTGCGCCGGCCGCCCCGCCATGCGCGCCGCCCGGCAGCAGTTGGCCGGGCGCGTCCAATCGTACCGCATCTTCACAGGCCGCTTCAAACCAGCGAGCCTGCAACTCACCTTCCTCGGGAAAGATCGAACAGGTCACGTAGAGCAGTTCGCCGCCCGGCTTCACGAGCGGCCACAACGCCGTCAGGATGCGGCGCTGCTCGGCGACGAGCGCCGCGATGTCGGCTTCTCGGCGCAGCCAGCGAATGTCCGGATGACGACGCACGATGCCGGACGCCGAGCACGGCACGTCCGCCAGGATGCGATCGAACGGACGGCCGTCGTACCACGCGCCCGGCGCACCCGCGTCGCCGACGCGCACGTCCGCCTGGAGCGATAGGCGCGCGAGGTTCTCGCCGATGCGCGCCGCGCGGGTCGCGTCGCTTTCGAGTGCAACGACTTCGGCGTCGGCCAGTTCGAGGATATGCCCGGTCTTGCCGCCCGGTGCCGCGCACGCGTCGAGCACGCGCATGCCGTCGCTCGCACCGAGCCATTCGGCCGCGAGCTGCGCACCGGCATCCTGTACGGACACGACGCCATCGGCGAAGCCCGGAATGCGGTCGACTGGAAGTGCCGATGCGAGCCGCACCGCATGGCGGCCGATCGCGGTCGCGTCGATTCCGCTCGCGCGCAGCGTGTCGAGATACGCGTCGACGGTCGCGCGGCGCGCGTTCACGCGCAGCGTCAGTGGCCCCTGGTGCTCGCCGGCTGCAAGAATCGCCTGCCAGGCGTCCGGCCACGCACGCTTCACCGCATCGACCCACCAGGTGCGGTAATTCCAGCGTGCGACGGGATCGTTCTGCATCGCCGCGACGAGCGAGTGGCGCTCACGCTGGAAACGCCGCAGCACGGCGTTGACCAGCCCCTTCGCGAACGCAAATTCGCGCCGCGCGCCGATCACGGTCACTGCCTGATCGACGATCGTGAATGCCGGATATGCAGCCGCCTCCTCCGGATCGAGCAGCAGCGCGAGCGCACCAGCGAGCACCGCATGCACATGCGCGGGCGGCGCCTTGCTGACGAGCCGGCCGATCAGCCAGTCCGCACTACCGAGACGACGCATCGTCCGGTAAGCGACGTCCTGCGTCGCGCCGCGCGCCAGCGCCTGCGTGCCAGCCGGCATCTGCGCGAACACCGCGGCAAGCGCGGCCGGCAGCGCGGTGCCGCGCCGCACCGCATCGACGGCCTGCCCGGCCGCGTCGAGCGCGAAGCCCAGCGAATCAGGCGCGAGATGCAGCGCGGACAGGCGCGCGGCGCGGCCGGAGGAAGACTGAGCGGAGGAGCGGGTTCGTGTCATCGGAGCAAATTCGGCAAACGGCGCCGCGAGCGGCGGGAACCCTGCAGCCGCGTGGCCGCCGCGATTCCAAACCGCGCATTGTAGCGTGAGGTCATGCGACCCCTTTACGGGGCGCGCAAATGAAACACCCCGCAGCGCGGGGCATGCGGGGTGATGTGTCGAGTGCGACGCGACTTCTTAGTCGAAGCGGCCGGTGCGCGCCATCTCCATCAGGCGCGCGATGCGCTCCTCGGTCGCCGGGTGCGTGGAGAACAGATTCTGCAGACCGCCGCCGTGAAGCGGGTTCATGATCATCATCTGCGCGGTGGCCGGATGCGCTTCGGCCGCCTGGAACGGGATGCCGGCCGCATAGCGATGGATCTTGTCGAGCGCGGTGGCAAGCGACTGCGGATCGCCGGAGATCTGCGCGCCGCCGCGGTCGGCCTCGAACTCACGCGCCCGCGAGATCGCCATCTGGATCAGCGCGCCGGCGATCGGTGCGAGCAGCGCGACCGCAATCCCCGCGATCGGGTTGGCCGGACGGCCGTTTTCGTCGCGGCCGCCGAAGAACATCGCGAAGTTGGCCAACGCCGAAATCGCGCCCGCCATCGTCGCGGTGATCGTCGAGATCAGGATGTCGCGATGCTTGACGTGCGCGAGCTCATGCGCCATCACGCCGCGCATCTCGCGCTCGGACAGCACACGCAGGATGCCCGTCGTCGCGGCGACTGCCGCATGCTCGGGATTGCGACCCGTGGCGAACGCGTTCGGCGCGTCCTCATTGATCAGGTAGACGCGCGGCATCGGCAGGTTCGCGCGCGTAGCGAGTTCGCGCACCATCCGGTAGAACTGCGGCGCCGTGTTCTCGTCGACTTCCTGCGCGTTGTACATGCGCAGCACCATCTTGTCGGAGAACCAGTACGAGAAGAAATTCATGCCGAGCGCGAACAGCAGCGCGATTGTCATGCCGCGCGAGCCGCCGATCATGCCGCCGATCACGATGAACAGGGCCGTGATCGCGGCCATCAGCATCGCCGTTTTGACCCAATTGAACATACCCACTCCTTATCCGTCAGGGGACCCGCCGCACATCACGGTGCACGACGCAAAATTGTAAGCGATTTGTTAGATAAGGTCTTGCCGGAAAAATTCAATTTCAGCGTTGCGTCGCCGCGAGCCGCAGCCCGAGGCCGACGAAAGCGCTGCCCACCGTGCGGTCAAGCCACTTCCTGACGCCCGGCTTGCCGGAAAAGCGCTGCGTGACGCTGCCCGCGACCCACGCGACGATGAACGTCCAGACCGTGCTCATCACGACGAACACCGAACCAAGAGCCAGGAACGCCAGCGCCTTGTGCGGGCTGTCGGCCGACACGAACTGCGGGAAGAACGACACGAAGAACAGCACGACCTTCGGGTTCAGCACGTTGGTCCAGAAGCCCTGCATGAACAACTGGCGCAACGGCTTCGCGGCCGTGACCCGCGCCGCCTCGGCGCCTGCCGGCGCGGCGGCCTGCTTCGCGAGAATCATGCGCACGCCGAGGTAGGTCAGGTAAGCGGCGCCGACCAGCTTGATCACCGTAAACGCGGCGGCCGACGCAGCGAGCAGCGCGGTCAGGCCGAACGCGCACGCAAGCGTGTGCACGCAGCCGCCGGCGGAGATACCAAGCGCGGACATCAGCCCCGCGCCACGGCCCTGCGCGACGCTGCGACCGACGATATATGCCGTATCGGGGCCGGGCGTGACATTCAGCAGGAAAACCGCGAGCACGAAGAAGCCTAAATGGGTGATGCCAAGCATGAGAACCTCGAAACCGGAAAGCGCAGGGAAATTCTACGCGCGCCTGCCGCGCCGCGCGACTCGGCCATCCGGTCGATTGCGCACGACCGGCATGTCGGGTCGAATGGCGCTCAAGACCCGTCGGGCAACGCGAAGCGCTGGCCTGCGGCGAGGGGCGAGCCGGCCAGGAATTCGCGCGCGGGCAGCCGCTTGCCGCCCGGCTTCTGCAGTTGCGTGACGCGCAGCGCGCCGCTGCCGCATGCGACGACCACGCCTTCCGGCGCAGCGTCGACGATCGTGCCGGGCGCCGTGTCGACAAGCGCACCGCGCGCCGCCACCGGCTCAGCCGCCCACAGCTTGATTGCCGCGCCGTCGAGCATCGCGACACCGCCCGGGAACGGGTCGAACGCACGTACCTGGCGCGCGAGCACGTCGGCCGGCTTGCGCCAGTCGAGCACCGCCTCTTGCTTGCCGATCTTTTCCGCATAGGTCACACCGTCGGCCGGCTGCGGAGTGGCAGGCAGCGCGCCGTCGCGCTCGAGCCGCGCCAGCGCGTCGACGATCAGCCGCGCGCCGTCGGCGGCCAGGCGGTCGTGAAGCGTCGCGGTCGTATCGTCGGGTGCAATCGCGACGCGCGCTTCCTCGATCATCGCGCCGGTGTCGAGGCCGACGTCCATCTGCATCAGCGTGACGCCCGTCTCGGCGTCACCGGCCTCGATCGCGCGATGGATCGGCGCGGCGCCGCGCCAGCGCGGCAGCAGCGATGCGTGGATGTTGATGCAGCCCGCACGCGGAATGTCGAGCACCTCCTGCGGCAGCAGCAGGCCGTATGCGGCGACCACCATCACGTCGTGCGGTGTCGTGCGCAGCAGTTCGATCGCGTCGGCCGCCTCCTGCGGGTACTTGCCCGCGCGGCGCAGCGACGTCGGCTGCGCGACGGGCATTCCGTGCTCGACGGCATAGCGCTTCACGGCGCTCGCCTGCAGCTTCATCCCGCGCCCGGCGGGGCGGTCGGGCTGGGTCAGCACGAGCGGCACCGGAAAACCGGCCTCGTGAATCGCGGCGAGTGCGGCCGCGGCGAATTCCGGCGTGCCGGCAAAAATCACGCGCAACGTATGGGTCATGACAGCGTTCGGGATCGGGCTGGGCACACGCGCGTCACATCGCGCGTTCGAGTTTCTTCATCTTCGTCTTGATACGGGTCTGCTTCAGCGGCGACAGGTATTCGACGAACACGCGCCCCATCAGGTGATCCATCTCGTGCTGCACGCATACGGCCAGGAGCCCCTCGCAGTCGAGCTCGAAGGTTTCGCCCTGCTCGTTGAGCGCGCGCACACGCACGTGGTCGGGACGCTCGACTTCATCGTAGATCCCGGGCACCGACAGGCACCCCTCCTCGTACACCTGTTTCACGTCGCTCGACCAGATGATCTCGGGGTTGATGAACGCGCGCAGTTCGTTCTTCTCCTCGGAGACGTCGATCACGATCACGCGCTCGTGTACGTCTACCTGCGTCGCCGCGAGGCCGATGCCCGGCGCGGCGTACATGGTTTCGGCCATGTCGGCGACGAGCTTGCGGATTCGGTCGTCGACCTTGTCGACGGGCTTGGCGACCTTGTGCAGCCGCTTGTCGGGGTAATGAAGAATGTTCAGCAAAGCCATGGTGTTCGGTATTCGGTGGAGCGACGCGCCGCATCGGCCATCCGGCCGGCTGGCGCCGCCGCCGGGATGCAATGAAGATGAGGCGGACGCGCGGTATGTCAACGCCGCGAGTCTGCCTCCTGCAATTGGCCGACGCTCGTGCGCGCGGCCCTGTCGAGTATTTCGGATGATGAAAATTTTATCATGGCGCCACGCTGTCCGCTGGCCGCCGCATTCGAGGGGAACCTCATGTCGCCGCAAGCGCTGACGACCTCCACGCTGCGCGCGTGGCTGCAGCTCGCGCATGCGCCGGGCCTCTCACCCGCCGTGCTGCATGTGCTGCTCGATACATTCGGCTCGCCGGCGGCGCTGCTGCGCGCGCCCGACGAGGCCATCTGCGCGGCGAGCAGCGCGGCTGCCGCACGTGCAGTGCGCGCAAGCGACCGGGACGACCTCGATGCGCGCACCGATGCCGCACTCGCATGGCTCGATGCACCGGGAAACGCGATCGTCACGCTTAACGATCCCGTCTATCCGTCACGCTTGCGCGACCTGCACGATCCGCCGCCGCTGCTATATGTAAAGGGCAGGCTCGATCTGCTGCACGCACGCGGGCTCGCCGTCGTCGGCAGCCGCCATGCAACGCCGCAGGGGCTCGCAGACGCCACGCGCTTCTCGCATGCGCTGTCCGATGCGGGTCTCGTGATCGTCTCAGGTCTCGCGCTTGGCATCGACGGCGCCGCACATCGCGGCGGGCTCGACGGTCGCGCCGGCACGGTCGCGGTGATCGCGACGGGTGCCGATCTCGTCTATCCGGCTCGGCACCGCCCTCTTGCGCACGAAATTGCCGCACGGGGCGCGATCGTTTCCGAATGGCCGCTCGGTACACCCGCGCGGGCGTCGCATTTCCCGCAGCGCAACCGGCTGATCGCCGCGCTCGCGCTCGGCGCGCTCGTCGTCGAAGCCGCGCCGCGCTCCGGCTCGCTGATCACCGCGCGACTCGCGAATGAGCTGGGCCGCGACGTATTCGCGATGCCGGGCTCAATCCACGCACCGCTCGCGCAGGGCTGCCATGCGCTGATCCGCGACGGCGCGAAGCTCACCGCGACGCCGCTCGACGTGCTCGAGGAATACGGGTTGGGCGAATCGGCGGCTCACACGGCCCGCGCCGTGACGAATTCGGGTTCGCGCCCCGATAACGACGCAACAACCAACACGTCAGAGCGGCGCACGGGCGAGCACGCCCGTGAAACGGATTCCGCGGTTCCGGCCGCCGCATCGGCCCAGATCAACGGCACGCCACCAGACAACCCGGCCGAGCGATCCGTGCTCGCGGCGCTCGGATACGGCCCCGTGACATACGAATGGCTTGCCCAGCACACCGCCTTGTCCGACGACGCGCTGCACCGCGCGCTGCTCGGGCTCGAACTGGCCGGCCGCGTTGCGAGCATGCCCGGCGGCCGCTTTGCGCGGCTTGACGCAACGCCCACCCCGCCCGCGTCCGGCGTGCTACAGTCCCCGGCATAGGAGCGGCCGTGCCGCCGACGCTACTCAAGGAATTCCATGCCCGCGCTGAATCTCGACACCGATGCCGATCGGATCGCCGAGCGCCTCGCCGATCCCGATACACTGCTGGTCGCATGTCTGTGCGCCGAATGGTGCGGCACCTGCCGCGACTACCGAACGGCCTTCGACCAGCTCGCCGATGCCCATCCCGACGCCTGCTTCGCGTGGATCGACGTCGAAACCCATGCCGACCGGCTCGACGATCTCGACGTCGAGAATTTCCCGACGATCCTGATCGAGGACGCGAACACCGCGCGCTTCTTCGGCACGGTGCTGCCGCACGCGGCGATCGTCGAACGGATGCTGTCCGACCTGAGCGCCGTGCCCGGCTCGCCGCACGCACCGAAATTGCGCAACATCCTGAATGTCGAGGCGTAAGCCGCGCACCGGCCCGGCTGCTTGTCGCGCCGTTGCGCGCACCGCCGCGCCGGGAGCTTGCCGCCGTTGCGGCCCCCCACTATGATGAGCCGCTTTTTGCACGCCGCGCCGCCGTCGCTGCGGCGTGTGCTATAAAGCCGTCGTAAAAGGGACCCACGCCGGCGAACCCGGTCTACCAACACACATCTGTCATGTCCAAAGCACTGATCATTGCGGAAAAGCCTTCTGTCGCGAACGACATCGCGCGCGCTTTGGGCGGCTTTACCAAGCATGACGAATACTTCGAGAGCGACGAATTCGTCCTTTCGTCCGCAGTCGGCCACCTGCTGGAAATCGCCGCTCCGGAAGAGTACGAGGTCAAGCGCGGGAAATGGAGCTTCGCTCATCTGCCCGTCATCCCGCCGCATTTCGACCTGAACCCGATCGCAAAAAGCGAGTCGCGCCTGAAAGTCCTGACCAAGCTGATGAAGCGCAAGGACATCGACCGCCTGATCAACGCATGTGACGCGGGGCGCGAGGGCGAGCTGATTTTCCGCCTGATCGTGCAGCACGCGAAGGCGAAGCAACCGGTCCAGCGCCTGTGGCTGCAGTCGATGACGCCTCAGGCCATTCGCGACGGTTTCGCTCACCTGCGCAGCGACACGGACATGCAGCCGCTCGCCGACGCCGCTCGCTGCCGCTCGGAAGCCGACTGGCTCGTCGGGATCAACGGCACGCGGGCGATGACTGCGTTCAACAGCAAGGGCGGCGGCTTCTTCCTGACGACCGTCGGCCGCGTTCAGACGCCAACGCTGTCGATCGTCGTCGAACGTGAAGAGAAAATCCGCCGTTTCGTGCCGCGCGACTACTGGGAAGTGAAGGCCGAGTTCGCATGCGCGGGCGGCTTCTATGAAGGCAAGTGGTTCGACCCGAAATTCAAGCGCGACGAGGTCGATCCGGAAAAGCGCGACTCGCGCCTCTGGAGCCTGCCGGCCGCCGAGACCATCGTCGCCGCGTGCCGCGACCAGGTCGGCACGGTGTCCGAGGAATCGAAGCCGTCGACCCAGCTGTCGCCGCTGCTGTTCGACCTGACGAGCCTGCAGCGCGAGGCGAACAGCCGCTTCGGCTTCTCCGCGAAGAACACGCTCGGTCTCGCGCAGGCACTGTATGAAAAGCACAAGGTGCTGACGTACCCGCGTACCGACGCGCGCGCGCTGCCCGAAGACTACATCTCGACGGTGCAGTCCACGCTCGAGATGCTCAAGGAGAGCCACAACTATCTGCCGCACGCGAAGCAGGTGCTCGACAAGGGCTGGGTGAAGCCGAACAAGCGGATCTTCGACAACTCGAAGATCAGCGACCACTTTGCAATCATCCCGACGCTGCAAGCGCCGAAGTCGCTGTCCGAGCCGGAGCAGAAGCTGTACGACATGGTCGTGAAACGCTTCCTCGCGGTGTTTTTCCCGGCAGCCGAATTCCGCGTCACGACGCGGATCACCGAAGTCGCCGGCCATCACTTCAAGACCGAAGGCAAGGTGCTCGTCGAGCCGGGCTGGCTGCAGGTATACGGCCGCGATGCCGAAGGCGCGGATGCGAACCTCGTGCCGGTGCAGAAGGACGAGAAGGTGAAGACGGACGAGATCGCCGCGGTTGCGCTCGTGACGAAGCCGCCCGCACGCTACTCGGAAGCAACGCTGCTGTCCGCGATGGAAGGCGCCGGCAAGCTCGTCGAGGACGACGAGCTGCGCGAGGCGATGGCCGCGAAGGGCCTCGGCACGCCGGCGACGCGCGCGGCGATCATCGAAGGCCTGCTCGGCGAGAAGTATCTCGTGCGCGAAGGCCGCGAACTGATCCCCACCGCGAAGGCATTCCAGCTGATGACGCTGCTGCGCGGGCTCGGCGTGAAGGAGCTGACCGCGCCCGAGCTCACCGGCGAATGGGAATACAAGCTGTCGCAGATGGAGCGCGGCAACCTCGGACGCGACGCGTTCATGCAGGAAATCGCCCGCATGACGCAGCAGATCGTCAAGCGCGCGAAGGAATACGATTCCGACACGATCCCCGGCGATTACGCGACGCTCGAGACACCGTGCCCGAATTGCGGCGGACAGGTGAAGGAAAACTATCGCCGCTTCGCGTGCACGAAGTGCGACTTCTCGATCTCGAAGATCCCGGGCAGCCGCCAGTTCGAAATCGCGGAAGTCGAGGAACTGCTGCGGGAGAAGACGATCGGCCCGCTGTCCGGTTTCCGCAGCAAGATGGGCCGCCCGTTCTCGGCGATCCTGAAGCTCTCGTTCGACGATGAAACGAAGAACTACAAGCTCGAATTCGACTTCGGCCAGGACCAGGGCGGCGAGGAAGGCGAGGCGCCCGACTTCTCCGCGCAGGAACCGGTCGGCGCGTGCCCGAAGTGCAAGGGCCGCGTGTTCGAGCACGGGATGAGCTATGTGTGCGAGCACTCGGTCGCGAATCCAAAGACCTGCGACTTCCGTTCGGGCAAGGTGATCCTGCAGCAGGAAATCACGCGTGAGCAGATGGCCAAGCTGCTGGCCGACGGCCGCACGGATCTGCTGCCGAACTTCAAGTCGTCGCGCACGGGCCGCAACTTCAAGGCCTTTCTCGTGAAGCAGCCGGACGGCAAGATCGGTTTCGAGTTCGAGAAGAAGGAGCCGAAGGCTGCCGCCGCGAAGAAGACGGCGAAATCGGCGACGAAGGACACCGAAACCGTGACGGAAGGCGCCGACGAGAAACCGGCACCGGCCCGCAAGACCGCCGCCCGCAAGACGACGGCGCGCAAGACGGGCTCATGATGCTCCGCCGCGCCCGGGGGGCTTCCCCGGCGCGTCGCAAGCCGAGCGAACGACCATGTGAGTGGCGATAAAAAAACGCGGATCGATCGCTCGATCCGCGTTTTTTCCTGATGCTGGCCGTGCCGGTGCACGACCGCCGCAGCTTGGGTTACAGCGGCGACGGCACCGCGACGCGCGCGCGCGGCGAACGCGCGAGGCGCGGCTGCAGGTTCGGGTCGGTCGATTCGGGCGGCTCGGCACGCATCTCGACGCCGATCGGCGCAGGCGCCGCGCCTTGCGCGGCCCACTGCTCGCCCATCGTCGCGTCGGTCGAGTGGCTGAAATACTCGACGAGGTGATCGATGAACGTGCGCACCTTCGCGGGCAGATGGCGCCGGCTCGGATAGGCGATGTTGATTTCCACCTGCGGCAGCCGGAAATCCGGCAGCAGCCGCACCAGCGCGCCGCGCGCGATGTCGCTGCCGATCAGGTAGCTCGGCAGGATCGCGACACCCATTCCGAGCAGCGCGAACTGGCGCAGCATCGCCGTGTTGTTCGCGACAATCACGTTGGTGGGACGCACGCGCACTTCGCCGTCCGGCCCCGTGAACACGCGCTCGTCCCCCCAGTATTCGGTCGGCAAGCTCAGCGCCGGGTGTTCGGCAAGGTGTTCCGGGTGGGTCGGCACGCCGTGCTTTTCAAGGTAGCTCGGCGTCGCGCACACGGTCATGCAGCCGGTGGTGAGCCGTCGCGTGACGATGCTCGCACTGCGCATCTGGCGCGTGACGACGATGCCGACGTCGAAACCTTCCTCGACGAGATCGACCTGGCGGTCGACCAGCGTCAGATCCGGCACCACTTTCGGGAAATTCTCGGTGTACGACTGCAGGACGGGGGCAAGGTTGTGCAGCCCGAACACGACCGGCGCGACGATGCGCAACGTGCCGACCGGCTCGTGATTGCGCGCGACGACCATCTGCTCGACATCCTCGAGCTCATCGAGAATCTGGCGCGCCCGCTCCAGATAGACCTGGCCCGACTCCGTCAGCGAAAGGCTGCGCGTGGTGCGGTTCAGCAACCGCGTGCCGAGCCGGCCTTCCAGATCGGCGACGTGACGCGTCGCGACCGCGTTGGAGATATCCATTGCACTCGCGGCCCGCGCGAAACTGCCGAGATCCGCAACCTTGACGAACACGCGCATCGACTGCAAATGATCCATAAACGACTCCTGCCGCTGTTACAACTTCAAAAAGTTGAAGCATATGCGTAATTCTCCTACGACAGCGGAAATGATGCAGAGTTGCTCAACAAGGCCCGGCTTGACGATAAAAATAGTCAAAAATCCTCAGTCATCGCGAATGGATGATCCAATTATTCTGATTCGAGCAACAATTGGGTGAACCTCGTCCGGTAAGCGGCCGAATCAGGAAGGACGTGTCTGATGCGACACAACATCGCACTCCGCCGCGTCCGACGGGAGCGGCGCCGGGTCAGGCCAGCGCCGATTGCGGCGGAGCGTAACAACCTGTTAAAAAGACACCACGACGTCCGCCGACGTAGCATCATGTCGGCCCCGGCCGGGCGGGACGGGTGCGCGACGTGCGCCGCCGCCACTGCCGCTTTCAACGCGCGACTCCCGCTGATCATGAAAATTGCCATCCTCGACGACTACCAGGACGCCGTCCGCAAGCTGAACTGCTTCGAGATGCTCGCCGAGCACGACGTGAAGGTCTTCAACAACACGGTACGCGGCCTGGGGCAGCTCGCGAGCCGTCTGGCGGAAGTCGAGGCGCTCGTGCTGATTCGCGAGCGCACGCCGATTTCGTCGCAATTGCTCGCCAAGCTGCCGAACCTGCGCATGATCAGCCAGACCGGCCGTATCTCGAGCCACATCGACCTCGATGCATGTACCGACCGCGGCATCGCGGTGCTCGAGGGCACGGGGTCGCCGATCGCACCGGCCGAACTCACCTGGGCGCTCGTGATGGCCGCCCAGCGCCGCATTCCGCAATACGTCGCGAACCTGAAACAGGGTGCGTGGCAGCAGTCGGGCCTGAAGACGTCGGCGCTGCCGCCGAACTTCGGCCTCGGCCAGGTGCTGCGCGGCCAGACGCTCGGCATCTGGGGCTACGGCAAGATCGGCCGGCTGGTCGCCGGCTACGGCAAGGCGTTCGGGATGAATGTGCTGATCTGGGGCCGCGAGCATTCGCTCGAGGCCGCGCGCGCCGACGGCTACACGGCCGCCGAGAGCCGCGAAGCGCTGTTCGAGCAGAGCGACGTGCTGTCGCTGCACCTGCGCCTGCACGACGACACGCGCGGGATCGTCAAGCAGGAAGACCTGATGCGGATGAAGCCGACGTCGCTGCTCGTCAACACGAGCCGCGCCGAGCTGCTCGAGGAAAACGCGCTCGTCAACGCGCTGTCGCACAACCGTCCGGGGATGGTCGCGATCGACGTGTTCGAGAGCGAGCCGATCCTGCAGGGCTACAGCCTGCTGCGGATGGAAAACGTGATCTGCACGCCGCACATCGGCTACGTCGAGCGCGAAAGCTACGAGCTCTACTTCAGCGCGGCGTTCCGGAACATCCTCGCGTTCGACCAGGGCGACCTGTCGAGCGTCGTCAATCCGGAAGCGCTGACGCCGCGTCGCGTGCGCTGACCGGCGGGGGCCGCGCCCGCCGCGCGGCTCCGCTTCCCCTTCCCCGCCTTCAGGCGGCCACGCGGCCGCCCGTCATCGCGTCGACGCGCGTGAGGAAATGCTCGCCGTCACGCCGTCCGAGGTCGTAGGCATGCAGCATTTGCGACGGACTCGTGTAATCCCAGCTCGAAATCGGCACCTTGCTCGATGGCTGTACATAGAGCCGTCGCTGGTCGCCGTGCGCGACCGTGAACATTTGCGGGCGCGGATACAGCCGCGTAACGAGAACCAGCACATCACCCGGCGATGCGTCGAGCGCGTCGACCGGCACGTTGTCGACCATGCCGCCGTCGAGCACCGGCCGGCCGTCGCGGCGCAGCACCGGCGTGAACGGCGGCGTGCACGACGACTGCAGGATCAGGTCGGCGAGCTCCTCGACGCTCGCGCACGCCTGCGCGCGCACGAACTCGGGCCGGAAGCCGAGGGTGCGCCCGAGCGTCGGGTGCAGCGTCTTGCGCACGTACTTTTCGATGTTGTATGCAACGAGGCCCGCTGCGACCGCGCTGCGCGCGCCGAGCCAGCGCGGCACATGCGACACGCCGATGCGGATCTCCGGCGCGTCGGCGAGCTGCGCGAACGGCTCGCCATAGATGTCGAGCAGCGCCTGACGGTAGATCCGGTAATGCGGAAACACCGGCTCGCGCCCGAACAGGTTGCCCCAGTACGCGTTCTTGCGGTTGTGGCGCAGCGCTTCCTCGTAATAGCGCATCACCCACGCGGCGTCGCGCGTATACAGCATGCAGGCGGTCGCCGCGCCGGCCGAGATGCCGACGATCACGCGCGGACGCAAGCCGAGCGCCGGCCGGGCAACGTCCCAGAAGCCGGCCTGCCACCAGCAGCGATTGCCGCCGCCCGCGAAAACGATCTGATCGAACATCGCGCCGCTCAGCCGACGAGCGCGTAGGTCGACGTCGCGTGAACGGCCATCTTGCCGTCCTCGTCGAACAGCTCGACTTCGCCGAACACCAGATTGCGGCCCATTCGCAGCACACGCGCAGTGACGAGCACGTCGCCCTTGCGCACCGGACGCATGAAATTCGTGTTCAGCGATACGGTGGTCATCGGCCGGAACTCGCCGAGCGCGGCCGAGATCGCGACCACCATCGCGGTGTCGGCCGCGGCCGTGAACACCTGCCCGCAGATGATGCCGCCCGAATGCCGGAATTCGCCGGAAAACGGCAGGCGCATCGTGACGCTGTCGTCGCCGATCGATACGGGGACCAGACCGAGCGAGCGGACCCACGGGGCCAGCAGGCGATCCAGCAATTCGCGGACTGCGTTTTCGTCCATCTTCGAATGCCCAGAAAACGTTGCGCGACCGTCGCGCAACAGATGTGGACGTCATCATACCGGGAGCGCGCCAACTGCGATCGCTCGTTACCGCACGGAGAGCCGCCGGGGGCGTGACGAAGTATTTTCAGGAAATTCGCAGAAAAGGCTTGCCAAGACCGAAATACCCATGCATAATCTTTCTTCTGTTGGGGGCGTTAGCTCAGTTGGTAGAGCAGCGGACTCTTAATCCGTAGGTCGAGTGTTCGAGTCACTCACGCCCCACCAGGAATTCCAAAGGCCGGTCAGCGCAAGCTGACCGGCCTTTTTCCATTTCAGCGCCCCATTCACGCGCCCGCCTGACTCCCGCATCACGGCATGCAATTACATACATGCCTCGCCCCGGACACTTTCCGCTAGAATCGTCCGACAAAATATCACACGACCGGCACGGCGATCGCCGTATCGCCGCCGGCACTGAGAGAGCATGGGACGTCAGACATGGAATCATGTGAACGAGACGCGACCATTCAGAGGGCATGGTCGCGCCGACAGCGGCGCACCCATCGAGTCGCGCCATCCCCCCGATCGCATCCCGCCCCGTCGCACGACGCACACCGCGGATCCGGCCATGCCACGTAAGGACGCGCTCGTCGCACTCGCGCTCGGCGTCGCGCTGCTCGTGGTCGCGGCGATGCTCGCCGTCACCGCGAGCCAAGCGGTGGGCAATCTGGTCCGCGCGCCGGGTACGGTCGTGCGCATCGTGCAGGACAGCGACGCGATGCGTGGATACCGCCCGATCGTCGCCTATCTCGCGAACGACGGCAGCCGCCGGGAAGTCGCCGGCAATACCGCATCGTTCGTCCCGGCGTACGACATCGGCGAAAGCGTGGACGTCCTGGTCGATCCGGCCCATCCGAATCGTCCCGCGCTGATCGATGATTTCACGCAACGCTGGTTTCCCGTTGCGGTGCCGGCACTGCTCGCGGTCGCGTCGCTTGCGATCGGCAGCCTGCTGTACGGGAGCGGGCACCGAAGCCGGCAAGCGGACTCGCTGCACGCACCGGCCGTCGGCAAGCCGGCCCGGCGCCGGTGGAACATCGCGATCGCGCTGTTACCGATCGCGATCGGCACCGGCTTCCTGGCCGGCGCCGGCGCTGCCGGGCTGCGCCAGTGGCAGATCGCCCGCCACTACGCGCACTCGACCGGCCACGTCGTCGAGATCACCGAATCCGCACAATCGTCGCGCACACGCACGTCGCTCTATTCGGCGACCATCGCGTTCACGACCGACAGCGGCCGCGCGGTCACGTTCGCGCAAGGGTCGGCTTCATCGCGCCCCGGACTGTACGAAGGCGAGGTGGTCAACGTGCTGTACGACCCTGTCATGCCCGAACGCGCGGTCATCGACCGCTTCTGGGACCGGTGGGGGCTCACGGCAATCCTGTTCGCGATCGGCGCGCCGTTCCTCGTCGGAGGATTGTTCGCCATCGGTGCGCTGTGGCCCGACCACCGGCCGCACGAACTCGCCGAATGACAATAGCGGAGGCGCCGGGCCGTCCACATCGCGGCCCTGGCCTCACCGCTCCCTGAACGCCTCCACCTTCGCGCGATTCCCGCACGTGCGCATGTCGCACCAGCGTCGCCCGACGCCACGGCCGCGGTCGACGAAGAACCACGTACAGCGGCCGCACTGCCGCACGCGCGCGAAGTCGTCGCCGCGCAGCAGATGCTCGAAGCCGAGCGCGGCCGCGTCGACCCAGCGCGACGCGGCACGCGCATCGGGCCGCCACGCGAAACGGCCATCGACCGCGCCGAACGAACTGCGCCCGATCGCCTCGCGGATGGCCGCCGCGAGCCGGTCCACCGCTCGCGCGCCGCCACCGCCACCGCTCGTCAGATGCGCGAGGGCCGTGTATGCATCCTCGCGAAAATCATGCAGCGCGGCCAGTTCGTCCGCGCCGTCCTGCCGTGAATGACGCGTGAACCGTGCCAAGTCGTCCCGAGTCAGCAACCCCGACTTCGCCGCCCATGCGTACACGGCCGCCCAGTCGACGAGCTTGTCCGCGTCGCGCGTCTTGCCCGTGTCGGCCACCGTGTTGAGGAAGTCGAGCGCCGGATGGCCGCCAACGAAATCGGCCGCGTTCCAGGCGTGCGCCTGTCGCGAAGGCGCGTGTCGAGTAACCATTTATTTTCACCTATCGGTTTCATATCCGGATGAACAGGCGTAACCTGTTATCAACCTAAACAGGTTAGCACGGAGGAACCGATGCTCGATCTCGCCAATCGCTTCGTTTTCGACGGTCACCGGATCGCATGGGGCACGCTCGGCGAAGGGCCGCCGCTCGTGCTCGTGCACGGCACGCCGTTTTCATCGCAGGTGTGGCGCCGGATCGCGCCGTGGCTCGCGCGACGCCATCGCGTGTTCTTCTACGACCTGCTCGGCTACGGCCAGTCCGACATGCCCGACGCGGACGTCTCGCTCGGCCGGCAGAACGTGCTGTTCGGCGCACTGCTCGCCGAATGGAACATTTCGCGCCCGCGCGTGCTTGCGCACGATTACGGCGGCGCGACCGTGCTGCGCGCACACTTCCTCGATGGCATCGCGTATTCGGACCTGACGCTCGTGAACCCGGTCGCGATCGCGCCGCAAGGCTCGCCGTTCGTGCGGCATGTCGCGCAGCACGAAGCCGCGTTCACCGGGCTGCCGGCGTATGCGCACCATGCGCTCGTGTCGGCCTATATCGGCAATGCCGTCGCGCAACCGTTGAGCGACGACGTGCTGTCGATCTATCGCTCGCCATGGCTCACGCCGGCCGGCCAGGCGGCGTTCTATCGACAGATCGCGCAGATGCGCCAGCATTACATCGAGGAAGCGGAGGCACGCTATGCGCCGCCCGACTTTCCTGTGCGCATCGTGTGGGGCGAGGACGACGCGTGGATTCCGCTCGAGCAGGGGCAGGCCCTCGCCGATCGCATCGCCGGCGGCAAGCTGATCCGCGCGCCGCGTGCGGGCCACCTCGTTCAGGAAGATGCACCGGAAGCGATCGTCGCCGCCGTGCTCGACGGACACCTGCAGGATTGATCGCCCACGCAGCCACGTCGCGTGGCGCGTCGGAAGGCCGGCACGCCCTGCGCGAGTGTCGCAACGAACTTCGCGGGTCGCGCGGTCGCCGAACAGCTCGCGCGATGCACCGCCTCGACGACACGGCTATCCGCGACAAACGCCGCATCGTGCGCGGCCGGCGAACGAATGAGCCGGACGAATGACGCCCGCACCGACCACGAAGCCGGTGCGGGCACGGGCACGCTACGCGCCGCTTACCACGGCAGCGAATAGGTCTTCGTGTTCGTGAAGCTCTTCATCGCCTCCTGCACGCCCTCCTTGTAGCCGAGGCCCGAATCCTTCACGCCGCCGAACGGTGTCAGTTCGAGCCGGTAGCCCGGCACCTCGCGCACGTTCACGCTGCCGACCTCGAGCTCCGTGATGAAGCGCGTGATGTTGTCGAAGCGGTTCGTGCAGACCGACGACGACAACGCATAGTCGGTGCTGTTCGACATCCGGATCGCCTCGTCGATATCGCGAAAGCGCATGATCGGCGACACGGGCCCGAACGTCTCGTATTTCACGAGGGGCATGTCGGGCGTCACGCGATCGATGACCGTCGGCGAATACAGCGCGCCGTCGCGCACGTTGCCGACCAGGAGCCGCGCACCGCGCGCGATCGCGTCGTTTACCTGCTGCTCGCAGAACTTCGCGGCCGCTTCATCGATGACGGTGCCCATGTCGACCGACGGATCGGCCGGGTTCCCATAGACCCACGCGCGGGTTTTCTCGACGACCAGCTCGGTGAAGCGATCGGCCACCGCCTCGTGCACGAGCATGCGCTTGATCGCGGTGCAACGCTGCCCCGAGTTCTTGTACGAGCCCGATACGGCAAGCGTGCTTGCCTCGTCGAGATCGGCGTCTTCCATCACGATGATCGGATCGTTGCCGCCGAGTTCGAGCACCGCGCGCCGGTAGCCCATCCGCGACGCGATCGACTTGCCGATCGACACGCCGCCGGTGAACGTGATCAGGTCGATCGCCGGGTTCGTGATCAGTTCGTCCGCGATTTCCTTCGGGTCGCCGGTGATCACCTGCAGCATCTGCGGCGGCAGGCCGGCTTCGTACAGGATGTCCGCGAACAGGTAGCACGACAGCGGCACTTTCTCCGACGGTTTCACGACGATCCGGTTGTTGGTCGCAACCGACGGCACGACCTTGTGCGCGACCTGGTTCATCGGATGGTTGAATGGCGTGATCGCGGAGATCACGCCGAGCAGCGGCTCGCGCTGCGTGTACACGCGGCGCTTCTTGCCGTGCGGCGTCAGATCGCACGAGAAGATCTGCCCGTCGTCCTTCAGCACTTCGCCCGCGCCGAACGTGAGCACGTCGGCCACGCGCCCGGCTTCGTGCGTCGAATCCTTGAGGCACAACCCGGCCTCGGCCGTGATCAGCGCCGCGATCGCGGCAGTGCGCGCACGCACGATGTCGGCCGCGCGGCGCAGGATCGCCGCACGCTCGTGACGCGTGAGCGATGGCCGGTAGGCGCGCGCGACGGCGAATGCGCGTCGCACGTCGTCGAGCGTCGCCTTCGGCACGGTGCCGACGAGCGTTCCGTCGTACGGGTTGCGCACCTCGATCACCGCGTCGCGATGGATCCTTTCCCCATCGATTCGGAGTGCTTCACGATGAACCGTCCCGGCTTCCGTCGATGCTGCAATGGCGTTCATGATGTCTCCCTCGCGGATGCGTCCGCGTCACTGCAGATGGTTGAGCGCGATGTCGATGATGTCGAAGTTGCGCAGTCGCGCGCGGCCCGCGACGTCGGTCGCGACCGGCTTGCTGAAGATCAGCGGCACGATCTGCTCGGAGATGCCGCCGTGCGAGCGCAGCGGCACGTCGAGACCCGACAGGTCGTGCTTGATGCGGCGCGTGCCGAGCACGACGTCCTGCTTCGAAATCACGATCAGGTCGCCCATCCGCGCGGGCGGCAGCTCGAAGCGCGCGCAGCCTTCGGCGCCGGTCAGCACGACCTCGATGCCGTCCACCGCGGCGAGCCGCGCCCGCAGCGCATCGGCATCGGCGGAAGCCGGCACGTAGACGGTCGCGAACGAACCCAGCGCGCCGTGGTGCACGACGTACGGATCGGTGATCGGCAGGATCACGCGCGCGGCGTCGTGGCCGAGCCACT
This sequence comes from Burkholderia diffusa, assembly GCF_001718315.1. Lineage (NCBI taxonomy): Bacteria > Pseudomonadati > Pseudomonadota > Betaproteobacteria > Burkholderiales > Burkholderiaceae > Burkholderia > Burkholderia diffusa. Next base: position 3,300,372 of record NZ_CP013362.1, read on the forward strand.
CGTCGAACAGCTCCTGCAGATAGATCACGTTCGGCTCGCCGGTCTCGCCGTCGTGCTTCGCGTTCATTCCGTGGTCGGCCGTGATCGCGACGATCGCGCCGAGCTCGTCGAGCCGCTTCAGGTACGCGTCCATCATTTGATAGAACGCATTCGCGCCGTCCGTGCCGGGCGCGCACTTGTGCTGCACGTAATCGGTCGTCGACAGATACATCAGGTCGATCGGGCGCGTTTCGAGCAGGCGCACGCCGGCCGCGAAAACGAATTCGGACAGGTCCGCGCTGTACACGCTCGGCACCGGCTTGCCGACGAGTTCGAGCACGTTGTCGATGCCGTTTTCCTCGAGGCTTGCCTCGTCGGCCTTCTCCGACGAGAAGCAGATGCCCTTGAGCCCCTTGCCGAGCAGGCGGCGCAGCTTGTCCTTTGCGGTGACGACCGCGACGCGCGCGCCTCGTTCGGCGAAGGTCGCGAGCACGGTGGGCGCGACGAGATACTTCGGATCGTTCATCAGCACCTCGGCGCCGGTGTCGCGATCGTAGAAATAGTTGCCGCTTATCCCGTGGATCGCCGGCGGCACGCCGGTGACAATCGACAGGTTGTTCGGGTTGGTGAAGCTCGGCACCACGCACTCGCCCTTGAGCGCCGTGCCCGGTTTCAGCAGCGTGCGCAGGAACGGCGCGACGCCGGCCTCGGCCGCCATCTCGAGATATTCGTAGGCGCAGCCGTCGACGCAGACCACCACCACGGGGCGGCTCATCCAGTTGTAGCGGCGGCCGTTCACTTCCACGGATACAGGCGTTTCACTCATGACGTTCAGTCCTTTCGGTTCGAAGGGGGTTGAGCTGTCGGCGCCCGCGCCGCGCCGAGGAGGTGTTTTCCATGCTTGACATTAAAATTGATGATTTGTAGATTGTCAACAACATGCAGAGAACAGAAAGCAAAACAACGTAGCAGCAAGAGGGCTGGTCTCCACTCATCCGCCGCTGTCGCGGCGCCACAGTCAAGGGGTCTGAAGATGAACGAAGTGCCGGTACACAAGCGTTTCAATGCATGGGCGACGGGCGCGGCGCGCGTTGCACTGGCCGCCGCGGTCGCGCTTGGCGCCGCGCAGGCCGCACACGCGAAGACGTCACTGCTCGTCTACACCGCGCTGGAAGACGAGGCGATGAAGCCCTACAAGGACGCCTTCGAGAAGGCGAACCCCGACATCGAGATCCGCTGGGTGCGTGACTCGACCGGCTCGGTTACCGCGAAGCTGCTCGCGGAAAAGAACAATCCTCGCGCGGACGTCGTGCTCGGCCTCGCCGCATCGAGCCTCACGCTGCTCGACCTGCAGGGGATGCTGATGCCGTATGCGCCGAAGGGTTTCGATCAGCTCACGCGCAAGTACAGCGACGCGAACACGCCGCCGCACTGGGTCGGCATGGACGTGTGGGGCGCGACGATCTGCTACAACCGCGTCGCCGCGCAGGCGAAGAACATCCCGAAGCCGACGTCGTGGGAAGACCTGACAAAACCGGTCTACAAAGGCGCGATCGTGATGCCGAGCCCGGTGTCGTCGGGTACCGGCTATCTCGACGTCACCGCGTGGCTGCAGACCTTCGGCGAGGATCGCGGCTGGAAATTCATGGATGCGCTCGACAAGAACGTCGCGCAGTATGTGCACTCGGGCTCGAAGCCGTGCACGCTCGCCGGCACCGGCGAATTCCCGATCGGCATCTCGTTCGAGTTCCGCGGCCACGAACTGCAGTCGCAGGGCGCGCCGATCGACCTGGTGTTCCCGAAGGAAGGGCTCGGCTGGGACATGGAAGGCACGGCGATCATGAAGACGACGAAGCAGCCGGACGCCGCGAAGAAGCTCGCCGATTTCATGGCGAGCAAGGAAGCGAACCAGATCACCGCGCGGTGGTGGGCGATCGTCGCGTACCCGGGCGTCGCACGCAAGCTGGCCGGCATTCCCGACAACTATGCGGACCTGCTCGTGAAGAACGACTTCGTGTGGTCCGCGAAGAACCGCCAGTCGATCCTCGAGACCTGGCAGAAGCGCTACGGGGCGAAGACGCAGCAATGATCCAGCGGTAACGCCGCAACCGGCAGCGGGGCCGCGCCACGCGTCGCCCCGCATCCCTTTCCATGGTCGTATCCGGCCCGCGTCCGGGCCGCCCGCAGCGTGGAGGCGTGCATGGCACCCTATCTGAGCGTAGAACGCATCGAAAAGCGGTACAACGACACACAGGTTCTCACCGACATCAACCTGAGCGTGATGAAGGGCGAGATGATCTGCTTCCTGGGGCCGTCCGGCTGCGGGAAAACCACGCTGCTGCGGATCATCGCGGGGCTCGAGGCGCAAAGCGCCGGCCACATCATGCAGGACGGCCGCGACATCTCGCGGCTGCCGCCGCAACTGCGCGACTACGGGATCGTGTTCCAGTCGTACGCGCTGTTTCCGAACCTCACCGTCTACGACAACGTCGCGTACGGTCTCGTGAATCGCAAGATGAAGCGCGATGCGATCCACGAACGCGTGCATACGCTGCTCGCGCTGGTCGGCCTGCCCGACAGCCATCGCAAGCATCCGGGCCAGCTGTCCGGCGGCCAGCAGCAGCGCATCGCGCTGGCGCGCGCACTGGCGAGCTCGCCCGGCCTGCTGCTGCTCGACGAGCCGCTGTCGGCGCTCGATGCGCGCGTGCGCGTGCGGTTGCGCCAGGAAATCCGCGCACTGCAGCAACGGCTCGGCGTGACGACGATCATGGTTACCCACGACCAGGAAGAAGCATTGTCGATGGCCGACCGGATCGTCGTGATGAACCACGGCGTCATCGAGCAGATCGGCACGCCGCTCGAAATCTACCGGCAGCCGGCGTCGCCGTTCGTCGCGGACTTCATCGGCCGCGTCAACACGATCCCCGCCGAAGTCGCTCGGGACGGCACGCTGCGCGCGGGCGGCATCGGCCTCGACTGCCGCCACGGCACGGCGCAAGGCGCGGCCGTGTCGGTCTACGTGCGGCCCGAGGATCTGCGCATCCGCGTTCCGGGCGAAAACGCCGACAACGTGCTGGCCGGCCGCGTCGAGAAGCTCGAGTTCCTCGGCGCATTTTGCCGAGTGAGTTTCCGCATCGACGGGCTCGACGGCCACGAGATCGTCGCCGACCTGTCGTATCACGACGTCGACCGCACCGGCGTGCAAGCCGGCGCGCGCATCGATCTCGCGCTCGATCGCGAGCATGTCCGCGTGTTCCCGTGCGCGAAGGAGCGACTGCAATGAGCACCGTCCTCACCGAACGCCGCCGCGGCGCGGCTGCTCCCGCCGACGTGCGGCAGCTCACGCACTGGCACGATCGCATCGCGCAGCTCGCGCTCGTCGCGATGGCCGCGCTGATGTCGCTGTTCCTGCTGCTGCCGCTCGCGCTCGTCGTGCAGAAATGCTTCGTCGACGCGGACGGCCGTTTCGTCGGCACGCACAACTTCGTCAAGTATCTCGAGGACAGCGGCGTGCTGCGCTCGATGCTCCATTCGCTGACGGTCGGCGCGCTCGTCACGGCGATCGTCGTGCCGATGGCGTTCACGTTCGCGTATGCGCTGACGCGCTCGTGCATGCCGCTGAAGAGCGCCGCGCGCACGATCGCGCTGCTGCCTTTGCTTGCGCCGACGCTGCTGTCCGCCGTGTCGTTCATCTACTGGTTCGGCAACGCGGGGCTGCTCAAGCCGCTGCTGCATGGCCACTCGATCTACGGGCTGCCGGGCATCGTGCTGAGCATGGTGTATGCATCGTTTCCGCACGTGCTGATGATCCTCGTCACTGCGCTGTCGCTGGCGGACGGCCGGCTCTACGAGGCCGCCGACGCGATGGGCACGAGCCGCACGCGCAAGTTCTTCACGATCACGCTGCCCGGCGCCAAGTACGGGCTGATCAGCGCGACCATGGTGGCGTTCACGATGTGCATCAACGACTTCGGCGTGCCGGTGGTGATCGGCGGTTCGTACAACGTACTGTCGACCGACATCTACAAGCTGATCATCGGGTTGCAGGATTTCAACCGCAGCGCGGTCGTCAGCCTGATGCTGCTGTGCCCCGCGCTGGTTGCATTCGGCGTCGACTTCTTCATCCGCCGCCGCCAGCAGTCGCAGCTCGGCGCGCGCTCGACGCCGTATCAGCCGAAGCCGTCGCGCGGCTTCGACGCCGCGATGCTCGCGTACTGCGCGCTCGTGTGCGCATTCTTCATCGCGGTGGTCGGCATCTCGGTGTTCGCGTCGTTCGTGAAGTTCTGGCCGTACCAGATGAGCGTCGGGCTGCAGCATTACCGGATGGGCCTGATCGCGGCCGGCATCTTCGATGCGTACAAGAACAGCCTGCGGATGGCCGCGACCGTCGCGCTCGGCGGCACGATCGTCGTGTTCGGCGGCGCCTACCTGATCGAAAAGACGCGCGGCGCGCGCTGGCTGCGCGGCTTCATCAGCCTGTGCGCGATCCTGCCGATGGGCGTGCCCGGCCTCGTGCTCGGCATCAGCTACATCTTCCTGTTCAACGCGCCCGGCAATCCGTTGAACGGCTTGTACGGGTCGCTGTGGCTGCTCGCGATCGTTACGGTCGTCCACTACTACGCGTCGAGTCACCTGACCGCCGTCACCGCGCTGCGGCAGATCGACAGCGAGTTCGAGGCCGTGTCGGCGTCGCTGAAGGTGCCGTTCTACAAGACCTTCCTGCGTGTGACCGTGCCTGTATGCATGCCAGCGATCCTGCTGATCGCGCGTTACCTGTTCGTCAACGGGATGACGACGGTTTCCGCCGTCGCGTTCCTGTACTCGCCGGACACGCAGCCCGCCTCCGTCGCGATCCTGAACCTCGACGACGCGGGCCAGATGGGCCCCGCCGCCGCGATGGCGACGCTCGTGCTCGCGACCTCGTCGTTCGCCTGCGTGCTGTTCGCGTGCATCTCGCATCGCCTGTTGCGTCGCACGCAGGCGTGGCGCACCCCGCATCGCCGCTGATTCCTTCGCCGCACTCACGTGACGTTCCGACTTCACCAAGGAGACACCATGACGCTCGCCACCCAGCCCATCCTGCTCACCCCCGGCCCCCTGACGACCTCGGACCGCACGCGCGACGCGATGCTGCGCGACTGGGGCTCGTGGGACAGCGATTTCAACGCGATCACCGCGCGGCTGCGCGAACGGTTGCTGCAGATCGTGCACGGCGAAGGCACGCACGAATGCGTGCCGCTGCAGGGCAGCGGCACGTTCTCGGTCGAGGCGGCGATCGGCACGCTCGTGCCGCGCGACGGCCACGTGCTCGTGCCGAACAACGGCGCGTACTGCCAGCGCATCGCGAAGATCTGCCGCGTACTCGGCCGCACGCTCACGACGATCGATTACAGCGAGGATCGCCGTGTCGACCCGGCCGACGTCGAGCGCGCGCTCGCCGCCGATCCGACCATCACGCACGTCGCGCTCGTCCACTGTGAAACCGGCGCCGGCGTGCTGAACCCGCTGCACGACATCGCGCAGGTGGTCGCGAAACACGGCCGCGGGCTGATCGTCGACGCGATGAGTTCGTTCGGCGCGATCGACATCGACGCGCGCACGACGCCGTTCGACGCGGTGATCGCGGCGTCGGGCAAGTGTCTCGAAGGCGTGCCGGGGCTCGGCTTCGTGATCGCGAAGCGCACGGCGCTCGAACGCTGCGAAGGCAACAGCCACTCGCTCGCGATGGACCTGTACGACCAGTGGGTCTACATGCAGCGCACGACGCAATGGCGCTTCACGCCGCCGACACACGTGGTCGCGGCACTCGACGCGGCCGTCGCACAGTACGTCGACGAAGGCGGGCTCGCCGCTCGCGGCGGCCGCTACCAGCGCAACTGCCGCGCGCTGGTCGACGGGATGCGCGCGCTCGGCTTCCGGCCGTTCCTCGATCCGGCGATCCAGGCGCCGATCATCGTCACGTTCCATGCGCCGGACGATCCGAACTACGACTTCAAGCGGTTTTATCAGGAGGTCAAAAAGCGTGGCTACATTCTGTATCCGGGCAAGCTGACGGAAGTCGACACGTTCCGCGTCGGCTGCATCGGCCACTTCGGCGAAGCCGGCATTCCCGGCGCGGTCGCCGCGATCGCCGACACGCTGAAGGCAATGGGCGTGCGCCGCATGTCCGCCGAAGCGGCGGCCTGACGCGATGCCCCCGCCGCCCGGCGACATGCATCGCCGGGCGGCGGCTTCGTCATGTTTCCCGCCGTGCGCGGCACGGCGACTACCCTTACCGGCACCACATCCGATGCGACCCTTCTGGATCGAACAAGCACTGTTCAACGACGGCGATCTCGCCCCCGCGCTGCAGGGCGCGACGCAGGCCGACGTGTGTATCGTCGGCGGCGGCTTCACCGGGCTCTGGACGGCGATCCAGGCGAAGCAGCAGAACGCGGCGCTCGACATCGCGATACTCGAGGCCGACCTGTGCGGCGCCGGCGCAAGCGGGCGCAACGGCGGATGCCTGCTCACGTGGTCCGCGAAATTCCTGACACTGCGCCGCCTGTTCGGCGAAGCGGAGGCGATCCGGCTCGTGAAGGCATCGGAGGCGGCCGTTCAGCACATCGCCGACTTCTGCCGCACGCATCGCATCGATGCGGAGCTGCGGCTCGACGGCACGCTGTACACCGCGACGTCGCGCGCGCAGGTCGGCACGCTCGCGCCGGTGCTCGATGCGCTCGCCGCGTGCGGCATCCACAGCTACGAGCCGCTGCCGGCCGCCGAAGTCGCGCGCCGCTCGGGCTCCGCACGCAATCTCGACGGCGTGTACTCGCCGATCGCCGCGACCGTTCATCCGGGCAAGCTCGTGCGCGGGCTGCGCCGCGTCGCGCTCGACATGGGGATCCGGATCTACGAGCGCACGCCGCTGGTCGACTTCACGCCCGGGCAGCCGGCCGTCGTGCGCACGCCGTCCGGCAGCGTGCGTGCGGGCAAGCTGGTGTTCGCGATCAACGCGTGGATGGCGAGCCGCTTCCCGCAGTTCGAACGCACGATCGCGGTCGTGTCGAGCGACATGGTCATCACCGAGAAATGCCCGGAGCTGCTCGAGCGGACCGGCCTCGTGGACGGTGTGTCGGTGCTCGATTCGCGGATCTTCGTGTACTACTACCGCACGACCGCCGACGGGCGGCTGATGCTCGGCAAGGGCGGCAACACGTTCTCGTGGCGCAGCCGCATCGCGCCGGTGTTCGACCGGCGCTCGCCGTACGAGGCGCAGCTCACGCAGAGCCTGCGCGAATTCTTCCCGTCGCTCGCGGGCGTGCCGGTCACCGCAAGCTGGAACGGCCCGTCGGACCGGTCGGTGACGGGCTTCCCGTTCTTCGGCCGCCTCGACGATGCGCCGAACGTGTTCTACGGGTTCGGCTATTCGGGCAACGGCGTCGGGCCGACCTACATGGGCGGGCAGATCCTGTCGTCGCTGGTGCTCGGCCTCGACAACGCGTGGACACGCAGCCCGATCGTGCGCGGCCCGCTCGGCCACTTCCCGCCGGAGCCGATCCGCTATGTGGGCGCGCACGTCGTGCGCAATGCGATCCGCCGCAAGGAGCGCGCGGAAGACGAGAACCGACTGCCAGCGAGGATCGACACGTGGCTCGCGAAATTCGCGAGCGCGGCGGGCAAGGCCGACAAGGCGTAACGATGCGATGACGTGACGCGAAATGTAAAAGGGACGCCGCGAAGCGTCCCTTTTGCCGTTCGTGCGACTGCCGGTGCAGCCGCGTCACGCGCGCGCGGCTTTCTCGCGCGCCGCCTTGCCCGCCGCGGGCAGCCCCTGCTCGTGCGTGCGGCGCATCCGTGCAAGGCCGTGGGCGACGTGCTCGCGCACCAGTGCGACCGCCTTCTCCTCGTCGCCGCTCGCGAGCGCCTGCACGATCTTGTCGTGCTCGGCCGCCGACACCGCGATCGCGTCCTCCTCGGCCTCGATCGCGGCCTGGCGCAGCAGGCCGAGCTGACGCACGAGCCGGCGATAGGTGTCCGTGAGATGCGTATTGCCGACACCGACCACCATCGCATCGTGGAACTGCACGTTCAGCTCGGTGTAGCGCGTGACATCGTGCGTCTTCGCCGCATCCTTCATCGACTGGATGATGCCTTTCAGCACCTTCAGCGTGTCGGGCGAAATGCGTTTCGCGAGCGCGCGCGCAACCGACTCGTCGAGCATCGCGCGCACTTCGTAGATTTCCTCGGCCTCGCGCAGCGGCACGACGCGCACCGTCACGCCTCGGTTCTTCTCGTTGCGCAGCAGCCCGGCCTGCTCGAGCGCGCGAAACGCCTCGCGCACCGGGCCGCGCGACACGTTCAGCTTCGTCGCGATATCGACTTCGTTGAGTTTCTCGCCCGGCGCGTATTCGCCGGACACGATCGCGCGCTCGAGCATGTCCTGGACAATCATCGCGAGCGACTGGCTTTGCAGGAGTTCGATGGCGTTGAGCGCGTTCGGGGCAGTCATGGTCGGGCAGGCAGCGAAGCTGCGGATGAGAACGAGGGCGCCATGTCGGCGAATGATCGTTGTATACCCTCGGCCCGATATATTGTCAACAGTTTTCAGTTTCCAAAAACCGCTATCGCAGACCGGCAGGCCGCCGCGCGCGGCATCGCGCGGCCGGCGCGAGCACGCCGGACCGCACGACGCGGGCCTGTCGTCAGGCCGTCTGCTTGACCGGCCCCGGATCGCTCTGGCTCGGCCGGCCCGTCTCGACGTGGCCCGCGAAGCGGCGCACGACCTTGTCGTCGCCTCCGTGCAGCGTCGTCGCGGTGATCGTCAGATCGTACCAGCCGTGGCTCGACGACAGCTCGAAGTGATCCTCGATGCGCTCGCCCGGCTCCAGCGTGTAGGTGCGCGCGTGCGCGTGGCTGTATGCGTTGTCGACCACCACGCGACATGCCGCACGGCCGCTGTTGCGCAGTTGCAGGTACACGTGGCGATTGCGCACGTCGTAGCCGATCTTCGCTTCCGGGTTCGCGTGGCGGCCGTCCGCGGCGAGCCGCGTGTTGCCCTGGAATTCGCACAGATAGCCGTTCGGGCCATACGCGGCGAGATGGTAGTCGCCGCGCGCGGCGGACGTGCTCCAGGTATCGGCGAAGCGGTCGTGCGACGACACCGCGTAGCGGCGCGGCGGCGTCGCAGGATTGCGGCGGTCGTACACGTAGAACGCGGCGCCCGCGTCGCCCGAGTTCGCGAAGTCGAGCGACACGCTGTCGTCACGGCCGTTCACGCGCGCATGCACGAACAGTTCGTACGGCAGCGCGCGCGCCGGACGCGTGCCCGGCTCCTGCGCCGGCATCGTCTGCTGCGCCGGCACCTGGTATGCCTGGCCGGCGGTGGCGATGTGCTGCGGCACCGTGAAGCTCACCGTGCGCGTATCGGGCCGCGCGGAGAAGTCGAATGCCGACGTGAGGTCGCCGCAGATGGACCGGCGCCACGCGCTGATGTTCGGCTCCTGCACGCCGAAGCGCGCTTCGAGGAAACGCAGCACCGACGTGTGGTCGAACGTCTCCGAGCAGACCCAGCCGCCCTTCGTCCACGGCGAGATGATGATCAGCGGCACGCGCGGCCCGAGGCCGATCGGCTGAATGCCGCCCGGGTCCGCGCCCGGCACCAGCGGGCTCATCTCGCCCGGGTACTTGCTCAGGTCGAGGAGTTCGTCGCCGAGGTTCGACAGCAGGTTCGACGACACGATGCCCTGGCCGCCCACGCCGCTCGTGACCGGCGGCACCGGCGGCACGACGTGGTCGAACAGCCCGTCGTTCTCGTCGTAGTTGAGGATGAACACCGTCTTCGCCCATACCTCGGGGTTCGACGTCAGCGCCTCGAGCACCATGTTGATGTAGAACGCGCCGTCGGTCGGCGACGCCTGCGGGTGCTCGCTGTACTTGTACGGCGCGACGATCCACGACACCTGCGGCAGCCGGTTCGCCTGCACGTCGGCCTTCAGCTCGGCGAGCGTGTGGTCCGACGCGCCCTTGTCGACCAGCGGTCCGCTCGCACCCTCCTTCACCTGGAACTTCTTGAAGAACATCAGCGAGTTGTCGGTGTAGTTGTCGGTCGGGTCGCCCGGGATGCCGGTGCCGCCCTGGTACACCTTCCAGCTGATCTTCGCGTTCTCGAGACGTTCCGCGTAGGTCGTCCACGTGTAGCCGTTCGTGTCGTTGCGCTCGCCGATGCCGGGGCCGTTCGGCTGCGTGCCGTACACGTTGCGCGAGTCGACCGTGCCGGTCCACAGGTAGATGCGGTTCGGCGCCGTGTCGGCGTGCGCGGAGCAGAAGTACGAATCGCAGATCGTGAATGCGTCGGCCAGTGCATAGTGGTACGTAAGATCCTGACGCTTCAGGTAGCCCATCGTCAGCACGTCCTGCTTCTGGTTCACCCACTGGTCCCACTGGCCGTTGTTCCATGCGAGGTGGCCGCTGCTCCAGCCATGGTTGGTGCCCGGCTGGAATTCGGTCGTCTGCTTCGGGTCGAGGTAGAACGGCAGCACGTACGGCGCGGCCGGGTCGAGCCCGCGCGAATGGTAGTTCTTCGTGAACACCGACGCCGGCGGCTGCTGCCACACCGGCGCACCGCTCGGCAGCAGGTGCGGGCGCGGGTCGTTGAAGCCGCGCACGCCGCGCAGCCCGCCGAAGTAGTGGTCGAACGAGCGGTTTTCCTGCATGAAGATCACGACGTGTTCGACGTCGCGGATCGTGCCGGTGCGATAGGCGGCCGGCATGGCCAGTGCCTTGCGGATCGCGGGCGGAAAGCCGGCGTAGGCGGCCATCGCGCCCGCCGACTGGGCGGCGAGGCGCAGGAAATCGCGTCGATTGGTGGCGGACATGAAGAAGATCCTGTGGGTCGGGATGGATGGCGCCGGTCGAGCGGGGCCGGCGGTCGGTGCGTTGCCGTTATTACTCCGCACCGGCGTGTCCCGGCCATGACCGGTTCCAGCAGGTTTCTTGCGCTCACCCCCAGCTTTTTTTCGAAGCGGCGCCCGGCGCGCCTTTCATCCGGCCGACACATGCCTGCGCTACGCTGACGCGCGATGAAGAGGGGGGAGAAGCCGAGCCGTGTTCGATCAGCTGAAGGCGTTCCATGCGACCGTCCGGCAGGGCAGCATCACGCGCGCCGCGCGCCATCTGGGCGTGAGCCAGCCGACGATCGCCGCGCAGATCCGGCAGGTCGAGCAGCTTTACGGCGTCGAGCTGTTCTATCGCAGCGGCCGCAAGCTCGAGGTCACCGAGACCGGCATCGAGCTGCTGCCGCTCGTCGAAAAGATGATCGCGCTCGAGGCGCAGGCCGACATCATGCTGCGCAACGTCGGCGGCCTGTTCGAAGGACACCTGCGGATCGGCGCGACGGGGCCGTACTACATCATGGACGCGGTCGGCCGCTTCTCGCATGCGCACCCGTCGATCGCACTCACGTGCCGGATCGGCAATTCCGAGGAAATCCTGCAGGCGCTGCAGGAATTCCGCATCGACCTCGCTGTGTCGTCGCAGCGCAATGACGCGGACGGCCTCGAACGCAAGGTGATCTCCACCGATCCGCTCGTACTCGTCGTGCATCGCGACCATCCGCTCGCGCGCTTCGACGCGATCGACGCCGCGCAGCTCGCCAACGTGCGATTGCTGATTCGCGAGGAAGGGTCCGTCACGCGCCGCTGCACGGAGACGATCCTCGCGGCCGCAGGCGTGGCGGCCACGTCGGTCGCCGAGATCGGCAGCCGCGAAGCGATCCGCGAAGCGATCCTGCATGGCGTGGGCGGCAGCCTGTTTCCGCGCGGCGAGGCCGAGCGCCATCCGGACCTGCGCGTCGTCACGCTGCGCGGAGTCGACACGACGATCGACGAATACGTGTACTACCTGAAGGCGCGCCGCCAGAGCCCCGCGATCGATGCGTTCCTCGCGTGCATCCTGCCGGCGCAGACCGCGACGCACGATCGCGCACACGCGGCGCGGCCGGCGAACGCATGCTGAGCCGCCGCGCGCTCACCAGATTCGCGCCTTCCACCGCATACCGCTGCATATTCCGGGCGCTTTTCCCGCGCCATCCCTCGTTGTTTCCCTCGTGCCTTCCTTCTTGCTTCCCGCCGTGCGTTACTTCGGCAGCGCCGGAATCATCCACGTGAACACGTGCTGCTGCAGGAACACGAGCACGCCGAGCAGCAGCGTGAGGATCACGCTGTGCCAGAAGGTGCGCGCGAACACGACGCCTTCCTGCCCCTTCAGATCGGTCGTCGACACACCCGTGGCGATGTTCTGCGGCGAGATCATCTTGCCCATCACGCCGCCCGACGAGTTGGTCGCGGCCATCAGCACCGGGTCGAAGCCGAGCTGCCGCGCCGCGACGACCTGCAGGTTGCCGAACAGCGCATTGCCGGACGTGTCGCTGCCGGACAGGAACACCGCGATCCAGCCGAGCGACGCCGACACGAGCGGGAACAGCGCGCCGGTCGACGCGACGCCGGTGCCGAGCGTGTAGCTGATGCCCGAATAGTTCAGCAGGTACGCGAGCCCGACGATCATCATCACCGTTACGATCGCGATCCACGTCTGCCGCCAGGTCTTGACCACGCATTCGAAGAACGCGCCGACGCCGGTGCGCGTGAGCACGGCCGTGATGATCGCCGACAGGAGGATCGCGGTGCCGGTGCCGAGCGGCTGGAAGTCCCAGATCGCCGCATACGGCTTGTGATACAGCGACACGAACACCGTGTTGTGCAGGCCCGGCCACTTGATCTTCACGTCGCCGATCGCCGCGACGTTCGCGTGCACCCAGACGATCACGACCACCGACACCACGATCCACGGCAGCCAGCCGCCGAAGCCCGCGCGCGCGGCGCCGGTCGCGGCGGGCACGCTGCACACGAGCGCGTACTGCGGATCGGGCTGCGGCTTCCACACCTGCAGGAAGCCGATCGTGACGATCAGCGAGGTGAGCGACGACAGCACGTCGGTGAGCTGGTAGCCGAGGAAGTTCGACGTGACGAACTGCGCGATCGCGAAGCTGCCGCCCGACACGAGCAGCGCGGGCCACAGCTTCGAGATCGAGCGCAGGCCGCCGTACGCGCCGACCACATAGAACGGCAGCAGCAGTGCGAAGAACGGCAGTTGCCGGCCGACCATCGCGCCGAGCGTCGCGGGCGGCAGCGACGTGACCGCGCCGAGCACGGTGATCGGCACGCCGAGCGCGCCGAACGCGACCGGTGCGGTGTTGAACAGCAGCGTGTAGGTGAGTGCTTCGAGCGCGGGGAAGCCGAGTGCGATCAAGAGCGCGCTGGTGATCGCGACCGGCGTGCCGAACCCGGAGATCCCTTCGAGCAGACAGCCGAACGAGAACGCGACGACGAGCAGCACGAGGCGGCGGTCGTCGGGCAGGTTGTCGAGCATCCACTGCCGGAACTGGTCGAAGCGGCCCGATTTCACCGCGATGTTGTACAGCAGCAGCGCGTTGAACACGATCCACATCACCGGCACGACCGCGAGCGCCATGCCGGCGCCGACCGCGTTGAACGCAAGGCCGGCCGGCATGCCCCACGCGCCGATCGCGACCGCGAGGCCGGCGACGAGTCCGGCGAGCGACGCCTGCCACGCGGGCCGGCGCAGCACGCCGAGCGCGATCAGCGCGACCGCGATCGGGATCACGGCGACGAGGAACGACAGGAACAGCGAGTTGGCGACGGGCGTCAACGGCTGTGCGAACAGGATGCCGGGCGGCAGGGCTGCGGTTGGATTCATCGTGTCTCCGTTGTCGGCGGGAGTTAGCGCTTTAACGATTACTCCCGTCCCATGCTTCGCGGTCGATCGGAGTTTGCGCTTCAGCGCTTGCTCCGGTCCTATTCTTCGCGTTCGACCGGAGCTGGCACTTCAGCGCTTGCCCCGGTCCCATGCTTCGCGTTTCGATCGGGGTTGGCACTTCAGCGCTTGCGCACACCTCGATCCCGTTCAAACGTCCGTTCCACGGCCGCAACGATCCTCCGACGCTTGCGCATGCAACCATGCCGCAGCGCCGACCGATCGGTCGCTTAAAAGAGGTTAGGAGGCCCATCGCGCTTCCACAAGGAGGGCAAGCCCGATGCGCGCGGTGTCGATACACGACATCCGCCGCGCGCTGAACGATCGCTGGCGCCCCGCTGACGCGTGCGCCAGCAAACCGCCGCGCAATGTTGCTCAACCGGCAAAGGTGACTGACGGGACGCAGGGTGTTTCGTTTGGTATCCGAAGCCTAGACTCGCTGCATCGATTCCGCCCGCGCCGACGAACGCGCGGCTCCGGAACCCTCACGGAGCAAATACGATGAAGACCATGAAACTTGCGGCGTACGCGTTGGTGCTGATCGGCTCGGCAGTCGCCGCCCAGGCTCAGGCCGAGTCGACGCTGACGCGCGCGCAAGTTCGCCAGGAACTCGCGGAACTGCAAGCCGCCGGCTATCGACCGAGTCTCGCCAGCGGCCCCGACTTTCCGCAAAACATGCAGGCAATCATGCAGCGCGCCGCGCAGGCGCGCGGCGACGCGGCCGGCCACGGCAGCGACGGTCACGCGAATGTGGAATCAGGAAAGCCGGCGCTGCCGCCGGTGATCGATCGCGACACATACGCGCATCACTGAAGCGGCCGAAGCCGGGCTGGCCCGCGACCGCTCGACCACGAAGCCCACAGCCGGCCTGCCCGCCGCGCGGCGCGCAGCGGGTGGCGGCCGTCAAACGCTGAAGCGGTTCAGCGTATAGGCGCGATAGGCCGCGACGAACGCGTCGAACGATCCGGCCTCCTTCGCTTCCAGTTCGGCCTGCTCGGCCAGCGACTTCGCCGCGAGCGCCTGCTCGGCGCGCATCGTCTCCGCCGACGGCGGGTTCGCGCGGAAATGCGCTGCGTGCGCTTCGCTATGCGCGCGCGCGAACGCGAGGAACGACTGCCCGTTCTCGCGCATTGTGCGCAGCACACGCGCCGACGGCGTGCGTTCCGGATCGGCGAGCTTCTCGCGCTGCGCGGCGATCGCACGCGCATGGTCGCCGCCGCCGCGGATCTCGTCGAGGCGGCGCCCGACGGTCTCGATATCGGCCATCAGGTCGTCCGCCCACGCCTGCAGCGTGACAGGCTGGCCATCGCGCACGAGCGTCAGCCCGGGCTTGCGCCCTTCCATCGTCACGCTGGCGAAGTTCGCATTCGCTTCCTTGTATGCGTCGCAGTCAAGCGCCGGGCTGTCGTCGAGCGCGCATGCGAGCAGGAACGCGTCGATGAAGCGTGCGGTCTCCAGCGCGATGCCGGTCGGCTCGAACGGATCGATGTCGAGGCAGCGCACTTCGATGTACTGCACGCCGCGCGACGCGAGCGCATGCAGCGGCCGCTCGCCCGAATAGGTGACGCGCTTCGGCCGGATCGTCGAGTAGAACTCGTTCTCGATCTGCAGCACGTTCGTGTTGATCTGGATCCACTCGCCGTCGCGATGCGTGCCGATCGCCTCGTACGGCGGATACGGCTCGCTCACGGCCTTCGACAGCGCGTCCAGATAGCCGGGCAGCGTGTTGTAGTCGACTTGCAGCGCGGCCTGCGCGGTCGTGTTCGAGTAACCGAGGTCGCTCATCCGCAGGCTCGTCGCGTACGGCCGGTACAGCGTATCGGCATCGAACGCGTCGAGCTTGTGCGGCTTGCCGCGCAAGAATTTCACGTCGAGCGCGGGCGAAGCGCCGAACAGGTACATCAAGAGCCAGCTGCGGCGGCGGAAATTGCGGATCTGCGCGAGATAGCGCTCCGACTGGTAGTCAACGAGCGTGGCCGTCGAGCCCTCTTCCGCATGCAGCCGCCGCCACACTTCCTCGTGCAGCGAGTAGTTGTAGTGGATGCCGGCGATGCACTGCATCGTGCGGCCGTAGCGATACGCGAGCCCGCGGCGGTACACCGTCTTCAGACGGCCGATGTTCGACGTGCCGTAGTCGGCGATCGGAATTTCATCGTCGGCCGGCAGCAGGCCCGGCATCGAATCGTTCCACAGCATCTCGTCGCCAAGCGACGCATACACGTAGCGGTGCAGATCGTCGAGGCGTTCGAGCGTGATCGACGCGTCGCTTTCCGCCGGCGTGATCAGCTCGATCAGCGCTTCGGAATAGTCGGTCGTCAATGACGGATGCGTGAGCGCCGAACCGAGCGCGCGCGGATGCGGCGTGAACGCGATCATCCCGTCGCGCGTCACGCGCAGGCTTTCCTTTTCGATGCCGCGCAGGCCGTCGGGCAGATGCTGCCGCGTCGGACCCGAGCTCAGCGCTTCGAGACGATTCAGCAGCAGTTCGGACTGGCGGTGAGTCATGGTGTTCGACATGGAGACGCAAGTGCGTGACGGCCGCGCGCGGAATGCCGCGCGCGGCCGGCTGGATTATTGGTCGCTTCGTTGGTAGCGGGCACTTTAACATCTCGCCGTAACACGCGCTTGAGGTGGCGCCGGGCGGTGCGCGCCGGCCGCGACGGCCGTCTGGCGGGCCGATGGCCACGCACGCCGCCGCGCGGCCGACCGTCCTCGGCACCGGCGAACGCAGCGATCACGCGACATTCGTCGGAAGGAACGTGAGCGACGAGCACGGCGCCGTCAGGGGCGAGCCACGCAACCACACCCGCGATGCATCGTCGTCAACGTCGCCCCGACCGTATCCAGGAGACGGCAAACACCGGAGCAGCGGGTTGATCACCGTCAAACGCCGCAACCATGAGGATCACCGACCGATCCCGGCTGCCGGCGCAGCGTCCTTTGCGGGTTGCATCGCGGCCCAGCCCGGTCGCACCGCCCGGCTGGCCGCGGCGACCGTCATCCGCCGCGCGCGCCGCCGGCGCGGTCCGCCACGTCGTTCCACAGATGAAGCGCCGCATACGCGCGCCACGGCCGCCAGCCTTCGGTCCGGCTTTTCTGGCTCGCGAGCCGGTCGAGCGACGGATCGCGCGCGGTGATCGATTGCATCAGCACCAGATCGGACGCCGGCCACGCGTCCGGGTCGCGCCACGCGCGCATCGCGATGTATTCGACGGTCCACGGGCCGATACCGGGCAGCTCGAGCCACGCGCGGCGCAGCGTCGCGAGATCGGCCTGCGCGGGATCGAGCGGCACGTGGCCGGCCGCCACCGCGCGCGCCATGCCCGTCAGCGCCGCGGCCCGCTTGCCGGGCATCCCGATCTTGTCCAGATCGCATGCGGCGAGCGCGTCCGGTGTCGGAAAACGCCACGCGGGGGCGCCGTCCTGCGCCGCCACGCCGTCGTCGTTCACGACGCGCTCGCCGGCCCGCTGGACGAGCCGGCCGACGATCGTCGTTGCCGCCTTCACGCTCACCTGCTGGCCGACGATCGCGCGCACCGCAAGCTCGAACCCCGACCAGGCGCCCGGCACGCGCAGCCCCGGCGCGGCCTCGACGAGCGGCGCGAACCACGGGTCGCGCGCGAGCCCGCCGCCGATCACGGCCGGGTCGGCGCCGAGGTCGAACATCGATGCGACACGGTGCGTGAACGCGTCGTCGACATGGCGCGCGGCCGCCCCTTCGAGCGTCGCGATCAGGCAATGCCGGCGCGGATGCTTCGTGACCGTGAGCGTGCCCGCGTCGCCGTTCAGATCGACGATCCGGCGATACACGCCGTCGACGGCCTGTTCGACACCTGGAATCGCGCGTCCGCTGAAGAAGCGCAGCACGCGCGCCCAGTCGTACGGCGCTTTGAAGCGCAGCGCCATCTGCGCAGACGGCGGCACGTGGCCGCCGTTCGCGATCGAAGTGATCGTGGTTTTATCGATGCTCAAACTGCGCTGCCCTCCGCAACGGCTTCGGATTCATCGTCGCGCGCATGGCGCGCCTCGGACGCGAGCAGCGTCGCCTTGCGGCGCACGCCCCAGCGATATCCGGCGAGCGCGCCTCCCTTCTGCACGACACGGTGGCACGGGATCGCGAGCGCAACCGGGTTCGATGCGCAGGCCGACGCGACGGCCCGCACCGCGCGCGGCGCGCCCAGCGCCTCGGCGATCTCCGAGTAGCTGCGCGTCTCGCCGTACGGGATATGCGTCAGCGCTTCCCATACGCGCTGCTGGAACGCGGTCGGCGCGATGTCGAGCGGCAGGTCGAACGCGTGCCGCGTGCCGTCCAGATACGCGCGGATCTGCGCGACGAACGGCGCGAGCCGCGACGGCGATTCGACCAGTTCGGCACGTGCAAATGCGTCCTTCAGTTCGCCGACGAGCGGCGCCGGTTCGTCACCGAACGCGATCCGGCAGATGCCCTGTTCGGTCGCGGCGACGAGCACCGTGCCGAGCGGCGTCGACGCGGTCGCATAATCGATTCGCAGGCCAGCGCCCTGACGACGGAACGCGGACGGCGCCATCCCCAGCTCGCGCGGCACCGATGCGTAGAGCCGCGACGGCGAATTGAACCCCGCGTCGACGGCCGCCTGCGTGACGGGTTGCCCGCTTTGCAACGCCTCGCGTAACGCGGCGCCGCGCTGCGCGGCCTGATACTGCCGCGGCGACACGCCGACCACGCGCTTGAACAGCCGCTGCAGGTGGAACGGGCTCACGTGCACCGCGTCGCTCAGCTGCTGCAGCGTGAGCCGTTCCGGATGCGCGTCGAGCACCGCGCACGCGCGGTTGACGATCTCGAGCCCGCGCGGCAACCCTTCCGGCTGGCAGCGCTTGCATGGGCGGAACCCCGCCGCGCGTGCGGCGGCCGGATCAGGAAAGAAGGACACGTGCTCGCGCCGCGGCAGCCGCGACGCGCAGCTCGGGCGGCAGAACACGCCGGTCGTGCGCACGGCGTAGAAGAACGCGCCGTCCGCATGCGGATCGCGGGCGGTCACGGCGCCCCAGCGGGCATCGTCGGTCTGATAGGCGGTTTTCATCTGAACCTCGCACTCTCCAGTGTAGATGGTGCCTACTCTAGACATCGGCATCGGCCGTCGCGCCCTGAA
Organism: Burkholderia diffusa; assembly: GCF_001718315.1. Lineage (NCBI taxonomy): Bacteria > Pseudomonadati > Pseudomonadota > Betaproteobacteria > Burkholderiales > Burkholderiaceae > Burkholderia > Burkholderia diffusa. Next base: position 3,319,292 of record NZ_CP013362.1, read on the forward strand.
TCTTGCTCTGTGATTCGCGCCGGCGAAACCAGCAACACAAATCGGGGACACAATCGGTGCACATCGAAACCGTTCAATCAGACGAAAAACCGCGCAAGCATGGCGCCGACGCCGCCTTCGTCATCATCGCGTCACCATTTTGTTGCAGTGCGAATGCGACAAATCGCCATCCTGACGATTTTTTACACTCGGAATATTGCAACGCACCATCGCCGTGTGTATAGTTGGAACTGTCTCCTCCATGTCTCCTCCTGATATGGATTAAGCCCGTTCCGCTCCGCGTGAACGGGCTTTTTTTCGTCCGTCGATCGTGCGCCGTTCCGGCATACGTCGCCGGCGCGGTCTACACTCGGTGCACGCCATCCGCGAAGGAGTGCCCGCTCATGAAACCGACCATCCGCGCGATCGATCACATCGTGCTACGCGTGACCGACATGGCTGCGATGACGCACTTTTACTGCGATGCCGTCGGCTGTCACGTGGAGAAGGAACAACCCGACCTGGGCCTTGTCCAGTTGCGCGCCGGCGACGCACTGATCGACCTGCTGTCCGTTGGCGGCCCGATCGACCGCCCCGACAGCGGCCCGCCGGGCACCGGCCGCAATCTCGACCATTTGTGCCTGCGCGTCGAGCCATTCGACCCCGACGCACTGATCGAGCATTTCGCCGCGCATGGCGCGCGCCCTGGCGCCCCCGCCGAACGTTACGGCGCCGGTGGCTACGGGCCGTCGATCTATCTGTTCGATCCCGAAGGAAACATGCTGGAATTCAAGGGGCCGCCGGCCGCGCTCGGCTGAGCCCGGCCGTCACGCGTCGGCGCGCGCCTTCAGGACCGTCCATTCGACCGCGACGGGATCGTGATCGGCGCTCGAGATCCAGGCGGCACCGTCCTGGACCGTGCACTGCAGGCGCATCGTACGCTCGGCGAGACGCCCGAGCGCGGCCGCGACGCCGTCGGCCAGCGACAGCACCTGGACGTTGCGCAGTCGTTCCACCTTGCTGCGCACGCCCTGCCACCAGATGTCCGAGGTCTTGCCGCCGTACGCGATCACCGTGACCTGCCCGGCGCGGCCGGCCGCCTTCGAGATGCGCCGTTCGTCGGGCTGGCCGGCCTCGATCCATACGTCGATCGCGCCCGTCAGGTCCTTCTGCCACAGATCGGGTTCGTCGACGTCCGACAACCCCTTGCAGAATTCGAGACGCTCGTGCGCGAACAGCGCGAACGCGACGATGCGCACCATCATCCGGTCGTCGGTTTCCGACGGGTGACGGGCGACCGTCAACGCGTGATCGGCGTAGTAGTGCCGATCCATGTCGGCGATTTGCAGTTCGGCTTTGTAGATCGTGGATTTCAGCGCCATGCGGAGTCGGCCCGGGCGGGCATTCGGTTCGGTCGGGCCGTGATGATACCGAATGCGCGCCGCCGGGCGCGTGACGGGCGCTCCACAGCACGACGGCCCGGCATCGGCCGGGCCGCGTTCGTGCCGCGCCGCCGGCGGTTCAGGCCGGCGCGCGGGTGCGCGAGATGCGCGTGCGGGTTACTGCTTGACGAAGCGAGAATCGGTCCAGAGGCCCTGCTGGTCGCTGTTGTCGGCGCTGACGAACTGGACGTCGCCCTGATCGACCGACACCACGCGGAAGCGCTGGCCTTCCGGCACCGACAGGCAACGGTAGTCGTCGAAGTACTGCTGCTTCGCCTGCGACTTGCCGTCACGCTCGTGACTCAGTACGGAGTCCAGATTGTCTTTCGACAGACAACCCCACGCATTCTTCGTCAGCTGGATTTCCTGCTTCGGCTGGAGAGCCGCATCACCGCCCGCCTGGGCGATCGACACCACCGAAAATGCGCCGACAAGGGCAAAAAGGACACCGGTACGCTTCATCATGTTCTGTCTCCAGGCTTGCGGGTACCAGGCTCGGTTAGCTATGTGTTTAAAGGTGATCGTGAACCCGCGTTTTTCACTTTAGAAGACCGGCAAGCGATATCAAGCACATTTGTTGTGCGATCGCAATAGCGGCGAATTGTCGCACCCTGCGCACCCCTGGTTTTTTGCTTGCCGCGCACGCGCGGCGGTGTCTGCCTTCGGGCGAATTCGCCCGCGCCGCCGGGCGCAAAGCATTGTCCAGCAAGACAATCAACGGATTTGCAAGGCACCAATTGAACGGTTTGGATAATTCATTTCAATATCGAGATCGTTTTGATGCGTTGCACATAAAGTCACCCGAAACGATACGAATTTACCGCAGCGCGGAACCGGATTTACCCAATACAAGAAAAATGCCAGGTATAAGTGCGTTCGTATTAACCCGTATTTTCACGGATGGGCCGAGCGCCCGCGGCGGCGCGGGGCCAGGCGTCTACGCCAATATTTTGTGCCGCGTTATTCGATAGATCGCGGCTGCTCGAAATAATCTCGCTGGAAGATGCACATGCGATAAGCGTTGTGATACGCGCCGTTTCCGAAAAATTCTTCCTTCAATTCCGCCTCGTGCTGGAATCCGCATTTCTCGTACACGTGGATTGCCGCCGCATTCGATGTATCGACGATCAGGTACAGCTTGCGCATGTTCAGCACCTTGAACGCGTATTCGATCGCGAGCCGCGTCGCCTGGCCCGCGTAGCCGCGCCCCTGGCATTGGGGCGCGATGATGATCTGGAACTCGCCGCGCCGGTGAATGTAGTCGAGCTCGATCAGCTCGACGAGGCCGACCAGTTCGTCCTGCGCATCGACCGCGACGAAGCGGCGCTCCCGCTGGTCGTGCACATGGCGGTCATACAGTTGCGACAGCTCGGAGAAGGTTTCGTACGGCTCCTCGAACCAGTAGCGCATGATCTTCGCGTCGTTGTTCAGCTCGTGAACGAAGCGCAGGTCCTGGCGCTCCAGCGGCCGCAATGCAAGCGTGTGCTTGTCGTTCTGGAGTTGCATGTTCGTGTCCTTTTTGATGACCGCGTGCGCATGAAGCGTCCGTGCCGCGACACCGCGAACGCGGCCCGTTCCGCGCTGCAAGAAGTTGAACGCGGGCGAAGTTCAGAGCCTAGAATGGGAGCAAGGGTTCCTGCCACCGCAAGGAGGCTATCGTGATCGAGCAAGTCATACTCGGCATCTTCCTCGTGCTGCCACTCGTGATCGTGGCCGCGCTGTTCTCTGACGAACTGTGGCAGGAACATCGGCGCCAGCATCCGCGCGACGAAAACGCACCGCATATCGACTGGAAGCACCCGTGGCGCCGCGTGCGGCGCGGGCACTGAGTCGATCACCATCCCCGCAGGCGCGCCGTCCGGGCCGGTCGCCCGAAGCCGGTCGCCCCGAGGCGAACAGCACCTCTTTCCGCTACGAACCGATTCCCGCTCAACCAGCGAGACGCCGACGTGAACGACAAACCCGCCCTCCCTCCACACGATATCCCCGGCGAAGCGATCGATCTGCAGATCGCCGACGTGCTGGCCGCCGTCCGCTACCCGGCGAACAAGGATGCGATCGTCGACGCCGCACGCGACGCCGGCGCGAGCAACGAAGTGCTGTCGATGCTCGACGGCCTGCCCGAACAGGACTACGCGGACGTCGATGCCGTCACGCGCTGGGTCGCCGGCAATTTCGGCCCCGGCCTCGGGATTTGAGCGCGCGCGAATAACGCGATAGGATCGGGCCGCACCGGTCGCACCGCGGCCGGATGCACGCCGCCCGACGCCAAGACCGGGCGTGACCGCACGAGCGCTCTGGGGAATCCATGGAAGGCATCCTGATCCAGCACACGACGCGTCGTCAGCTCTGGTTCGGCGCGCTGACGGCGCTCGTCATCGTGCTGGCGCTCGGGATCGCCGTGCCGCACGCGAACGTCGCGCTACCCGCCGTCGAGCCGTTCATGCCGATGTGCGCGCTCACCGTATTCACCACCGCGAGCATCGCCGCCTTCTTCCTCGGCGCGCAGTTCACCGTCACCCGCCAGCCCGTGCTTGGTGCGCTCGGCGGCGCCTACGCATTCACCGCACTCGCCGTCGCGCTGCAGTTGCTCACCTTTCCCGGCATATTCGCGCCGCATGGCCTGCTCGGTGCGCGTCCGCAAAGCGCCGCGTGGATGTGGATCTTCTGGCATGCCGGCTTTCCATGCTTCGTGATGGCCGCGCTGCTCGCGCGCGAGCGGCTCACGCGTTTGCCGGTCGGCGCGGCGCAAACGCGCCTGTGGACCTTGGCGCTGGTCGGCGGCCCGGCCGTCGCGGCCGCGCTGCTGTGCGTGCTCGCGCTGAACGTGGCACTGCCGCCCGCGTTCCATCCGCCGGCCGACGCGGCCGCGCTGCCCGTCAACGGCATCGCGCTGGTCGTATGGATCCTCAATGCGCTCGCGCTCGTCGCCGTGCTGGCCGCCGGCCGGTTGCGCACGACGCTCGACCTGTGGCTCGCGATCGCGGTGCTCGCGTGCCTCACCGACACGACGCTGAACCTGCTGACCGCGAACCGCTTCACCGTCGGGTGGTATCTCGCGCGCGTGTTCAGCATGTTCACGCCCGGCGTGCTCGTATGCGTGCTCGCATGGGAAGTGACGAAGCTGTATCAGCAGCTGTTCGAAGCGCATGCGACGCTGGTTCGTTCCTCCGCCCGCGACGGGCTGACCGGCGCGTTCAACCGCAGCCACTTCAACGACCACTTCCACACGCTGTTCCTGCAGGCGCGGCGGCAAAGCGAGCCGATGTCGCTGCTGATGGTCGACGTCGACCACTTCAAGGCCTACAACGACGCTTTCGGTCATGTGAAGGGCGATGCATGCCTGATCGCCGTCGCGAATGCGCTGGCCGGTGCGGTGCGGCGTCCCGCGGATATCGTCGCGCGCTACGGCGGCGAGGAGTTTGCGATCGTGCTGCCGAACACCGGCGCGCGCGGGGCGCGGGTCGTTGCCGAGGAAGTGCGCGAAGCGGTGCTGCGGCTCGATCTCGCGATGCCTTCGTCGCCGGCGGGACGCGTGAGCGTCAGCGTCGGCTGCGCGACCGTGTCGGCCGAGGACCTGTCGACACCCGATGCATTGATCGAAGCCGCCGATGCCGCGCTGTATCGCGCGAAGGACGCGGGGCGCAACCGCGTCGTCGTGGCGTGAAAACGTCTGCGGATTGGGGATTTGTTACGGTCATTGTGACCGGAATAATCCGCCGTTACGGAATGCGGCACCGGGAAACGATCGCTTACAGCCGGTGTTGACGGCGCTCGCTATGCTGGGTTCATGTCGAATCCGAGCAGGTGACCGCGATGAAGAAAACCCTTTTGCTGATTGCCGGCGTGGCCGTGTTGTTGAGCGGCTGCATCGTGGTGCCTGATGGTGGCGGGTATTACGGTGATGGCGGGTATTACCATCATCATCGGCATTGGGATTGATTGGGGGGCCCGTCGGCGCATCCCGCGCGCGTGCAGCCGCGCGGTAGACGCTTCGGCGGGTCCGCTCGCATCAAATCCGATCACCTGAGCATCGCTTGCCGTCGAGCGCCTGCGATGCCGGCGGCAGGCTCAAGTCGCCTTGTACCGCTTCGCGTACTCCGCGGTGAGTTCGATGTATTGGCGACCATATTCCTTGCTGTCGCAGATCGCCGTCCCCTCGAAAAACTCGTTCCACGTCTCGATGTGCACCATCGTCGGTCGAGGGTCCATTGCGAGGATTCGTTCCCAGTTTCGTCGATACAGCGCGCCATTCTCGCGTGGCACTTCAATCGGATGGCGTGACGACAAATTCCTCTGGCTGTAGCCAGGCCCGATCGACACAACGCCGCGGAAGGTCGGACAGATCGCCGCGCTCCAATAGAATGTACTGTCGAACGGACCGGGATAGAAACGGCCGAGATAGTAGAACAGTGCATACGACGCCAGCGCCTCAGCAGTCGGATACTGCTTCACGAACGCGAGCAACGCAGATCGTCGATCTCGCATCTTCAGTCGAACACGGAGCTCGTCGCGCATCGCACCGTCCGTCGACGTGGTTGAACAGGTTCGGCACAGCGGATTCGTGCATCGCCAAAGTACGCGCTGCAATACCCCTTCAACCAGCGCGTCGGTGCTCGAACCACTGAATCGGTAGAACGCGTCGGACGCCAGCATGTCCGCGAGCAGCGCGTAGTAATCGCCGCCCTGCACGAACCGGCGGACCAGACCATCCGACGCGAGCTGAGTCTGCAGCGTATCGAACGACTGCCCGATCGGCATCAGCCGCTGATGGAGATCGGCGGCGAGCGCCACGCGCGTGGACGCCGTTCCCAACAGCATTCGGGCCGCCGCGGCCCGCCCTCGTGCGCTCGCGACCGTTTCGAGCGCACGCCGCTCATCCTGCGTCGGCGTGCGGCGGTGGATCTTCTCGTAGAGGCGATCGACGAAACCGGTTGTCGATTGGCCGGCCCGACCAAAGAACTCGTTGCCGCCAAGCAGATCGGCAAGCTGATCCAGATAGGACGCGTTCATGAAACACGATGCGATCGACTTCAGGCCGCGCGGATCCGTGACGCGTGGCGCCTCCTCTTCCGCGGCCGAGACGATATAGGGATCCACGCCGAACTCGAGCTGGAATCGCTGACGTACGAACGGATACAGATCCTCGCCGACGCGCTTCGCGAAGCTCGGGTGATATACGTAGATGACCGGCCGCCCATCGATGCACGCCCAGTGCTCGGTCGGCACGATCGAGAAGAAGTTTCGAATCGTCTCGTAGAACCATGCCTTGCCCGCATACACCGCCGAATCGACGTGCCATGACTTCGCATTGTTCGACGTCAGCGTCGTGGTGTCATAGAACATCCCGATCCGCGGCGCCGTCTGCCCGCTCTGCCTGCGCCGGTTCAGCGCAGCGACGATCTGGGCGAGCCCAGGATCGCTGAAGCGCGACGGCCGGTTTGCGCCGATCTCGGCTTGCGTCAGGTCATCAGAGCTCGCGAACGGCGAACCGAAGTACACCGGGAGAATCACGTCGATGCCGGCACTGACGACGTCGCGCAGTTGCTCGTCGTGCCAGGCTGGCAACGTATAGCTCAGCCCCTTCAGGTCGCTGGGCGTAACCGCGAACGCATACTCGTTGCCGCTCGCCTGCGCACCGTCCGGGTTCTTCAGATAGTCTGCGCCGTTGATAACGTCGTACCAGTAGAAATAGGTCGTGCAGAGGACCCGCTCGTCGCTGCGATAGCTCGGCGGCGGATTCTGCTGGTCGATCGGCACGTTCAGGTCGCCCGGTGCGCCCCGCCAGCCCGACGGCGCCCGACGCAGAACGGACGGATCCCATCCGAGGCACTCGGTCGATGCCAGATAGGCCGCCGCCTTCGCGCGCGACGCGCGGCTGTCGGCAATCTGACCGGCACGCACCACGCGCGCGCCCTTCGGCGCGGGCAATGCATGTGCCTTCGATGCATCGCGCCGACTGACGGATGCAACCCGCTCCGCCAACTTCAAGCGCTTCGACGATGCTTTCGGCGCCAGCGGGCGCGCCGCCATCAGCAGTTCGTACGCGACCACATTCAGGCTGATGTCGCCGCTGATGTATTGTGCGGTCCGACGCTGCAGCCGTGCCCGCACCGCAGGATCGAGCGAGTCGACCTCCGCGGCAACCATCAGGCTGCCGAGAATGCGCGCATTGTCGTCGCCGACGACGAACGACGTACGTGCGGCTCGCTGATAAAACGCGTCGCTCGACAGCACGGCTGCAATCACGCCTCCCATGGAACCATCGCTGCCGAATTGGGTAGCGTCCGCGGGAACCGCGGCGCGCGACAGGTAGGCTCCGACGGCGCGCGCGACCTTCGCCGAAACGGCGGCCCGGCTCCCGAGCATCTGCCGCACGATTTCTGCAGGACTCGCCCCACCGTCGAGCCTGCCGACGATTGCGTCCATGTCATCGACGCCCGATCGGTCGAGCACATCGCACACAAGTGCCGTCACATACATGCGGTTGCTGCTGCCTGCCCTGACCTGGTAATACTCATCGGATGAAAGGATCGCGACGATTGCATCGTCGAGGCCGCGCGTGCGCGCCGCCTCGCTCAGCGACTGCCAGCCGCCCTGATCGGGTTCGCGCCCGAGCAAGCACCGGTAGAGATTCGCGACCAGAAACCGGCAGCAATCCGGGCTGACAAGCACGGTGCGAAGCAGCGCTTCCTTCCCCCCGGTGTCCAGCGTGCGCTGCCATTGTTCCTTCTCGCCCGCGCTCGGCGCGCGCCCAGTCGTCGCAATGGCGACCGCGCTGATGTAAATGCCGTCCGGCCCGCCCGCCCGGGCATCGGCCGGCAGCGAAATCAGAATTGAAGGAGAAAGGGCGAGCGTTCCGATAAATGCCCGTCGCGTAGTCAAGGCAGTCTCCGAAAGTTGTCTGTCTATTGATTTTATTGACGGCCTTATTGGTGTCGCGCGAATCCGGGCCGCGCAAAGCGGCGTCGGCACTTCCGGACAGGAAGCGACCAAATCGTGAAATACACCAGACAATCACCGTCGAGAGAACAGTAATTGGAGCGAATTATTTTGACAACCCCGGGACAGCGGTCAACCGTTGCAGCGGTGGCATCGGGTACTCAGATGACGGCCATCGTCCGTGCGGCTCCCGTCGAGGACAAATCCGGTGAATTGCAGGCGCAGAACCTTTTACTCGGCGGGATAATGCGCGAAAAATCAAACCCCGATTACTTGATCGATCTCAATGGCAATCGTCCAGACAACAGAGACTTTTTTCATGACGCGTTACTTCCCGATACAGAACCTGCTGAAAATCACGCCCAGCAAATCATCCGAAGTGAACTCCCCGGTAATCGCATTGAGCTGTTCCTGCGCGAGCCGCAGTTCCTCCGCAAACAGATCGAGCGATTGCGCCCGCTGCTCCGCATGATCGGCCGCCTGCGCGAGATGCTCCTGTGCAGCCCGCAGCGCAATCAAATGCCGCTCGCGCGCCAGATAAACACCTTCGGCCCCGGCCTGCCACCCCGCGATCCTCAGCAGTTCCGCGCGCAGCATGTCGATCCCGTCGCCGCGCTTCGCCGACAGATGCACTTCGGTCAGATCGCCTTCGGCCGCCGGATGCTCGACGCACGCCGGCACGCCGGTCAGATCCGTCTTGTTCAGCACGCGCACCACCGGTACGCCATCCGGAAACCGCGCGGCGATCGTCTCGTCGTCCGCGGTCATCCCCGTGCGCGAATCGAGCAGGTGCAGCACGACGTCCGCGCGCTCGATCTCGCTCCATGTCCGCGCGATCCCGATCCGCTCGACTTCGTCCTCCGTCTCGCGCAACCCCGCCGTATCGATGATGTGCAGCGGAATTCCTTCGACCTGGATCGTCTGCGCGACCTTGTCGCGCGTCGTGCCCGCGATCGGCGTGACGATCGCCAGCTCCGCGCCGGCCAGCGCATTCAGCAGCGACGACTTGCCGACGTTCGGCTGCCCCGCGAGCACGACCGACAGCCCCTCGCGCAGCAGCGCACCCTGGCGTGCGTCGCCGAGCACGTGCGCCAGTTGCTCGCGGATTTTCGCAAGCTTGCCGCGCGCATCGGCCGCCTCCAGGAAGTCGATTTCCTCTTCCGGGAAATCGAGCGTCGCCTCGACCAGCATCCGCAGCGTGATCACGTCCTCGACGAGCGCGTGGATCTGCCGCGAGAACGCGCCGTCGAGCGAGCGCCCGGCCGAGCGCGCGGCCGCTTCGGTGCTCGCCTCGATCAGGTCGGCGACGGCTTCGGCCTGCGCAAGGTCCAGCTTGTCGTTCAAGAACGCGCGCCGCGTGAACTCGCCCGGTTCCGCAAGCCGCAGCCCGAAGCCACGCCCCGCATCCAGGCAGCGCTGCAGCAACAGCTGCATCACGATCGGCCCGCCATGCCCCTGCAGTTCCAGCACATGCTCGCCGGTGTACGAATGCGGCGCGGGAAAATACAGCGCGATCCCGCGGTCGAGCGGCGCGCCGTGCTCGTCGAGGAACGGCACGTAGCTCGCATGGCGCGGCGCGAGCCGCTGCCCGCACAACGCGTCGATCAGCGGCAGCGCAGCCGCCTCGCCGCCGCGCCCGAACGATACGCGGACGACCCCGATACCGCCCCGGCCGGCAGCAGTGGCAATGGCGACGATCGGATCGGAATCGGTAGCAAGCATGGAAATTCGAGGAATCGGGTAAACGGATGGTCAATGATGCGCCCACGCAACGGTTTGGGCATCGGGACGCCGGCATTGTAGCGTGCCGGCCCGAACGCCACCGGACGCCATGTCAGTTTCGAACTCGCCCAACTTTATCCCGACGGAGCTAAGTCGAGTATTACTGTCGCGCCGCTACGTGCTGTCCATTTCGGACGAGTATGCCTTCCGTAAAGGCCCGGCGCTCGCCCTTCCCCATTGCCCGGTACGATCCGCGGCAGGTTGGGATTCATCCAAATAAGCTATGTTTATCCCATATGGTTGTCTGAGAGGCGTCGGTGGAATTGCACAATCACCCCATGCCGACACCCGAAGAAAAATCAGCGTTTTCGGAACGCCTGAAATTTGCCTTGAGGCGCAGCCCGGAGAAGGTCACCGGCGCGACCGAACTCGCGAACCGGTTCAACCTTCGTCACCATGGTGCGCAGCCGGTTTCACCGCAAACCGCGCACAAATGGCTGACCGGCCGGACGATTCCGACGCCGGACAAACTCGAAACGCTCGCCGACTGGTTGCGCGTCGAACTGCATTGGCTACATTACGGCCCATCGCCGAGCGTTGCCGAACATCCGACGCCGCAACCGCTGCCGCGCGACGAGCGCTATCCGCCGACGCCCGAGACGATCGAGCTCGCGTCGAAGATCGAGGCGCTGCCGCCGCATCAACGTTACCTCGTTCAGGAACTGATCGAGCAGTTCTACGGCAACGACGCGAAACTCGAGGCGAAGAAGGGCTGAACCGCCGCGGTCGACCTCCGCCACACGCCGCCGCGCCGCCATCCGCCGGAAACAAAAAAGCCGCATGGATAAAACCATGCGGCTTTTTTACGTGCATCGCGGGCGGCTGGCTGCCCGCGTGTGCGACATGCGTCAGGCCTTCTTGCCGCCGCCGAGCTTGCGCGTGATGTAGTACTGCTGCGCGATCGACAGCACGTTGTTCACGACGTAGTACAGCACCAGGCCGGCCGGGAAGAAGAAGAACATCACCGAGAACGCGATCGGCATGAACTTCATCATCTTCGCCTGGACCGGGTCCGGCGGCGTCGGGTTCAGGCTCGTCTGCACGAACATCGAGACGGCCATCAGCACCGGCAGGATGAAGAACGGATCGCGCTGCGACAGGTCGTGAATCCACAGAATCCACGGCGCGCCGCGCATTTCGACCGAAGCGAGCAGCACCCAGTACAGCGAGATGAACACCGGGATCTGGATCACGACCGGCAGGCAGCCGCCGAACGGATTGACCTTCTCGGTCTTGTACAGCTCCATCAGCGCGGCGTTCATCTTCTGCGGATCGCTCTTGAAGCGTTCGCGCAGCGCCTGCATGCGCGGCGTGATTTCCTTCATGCGCGCCATCGACTTGTAGCTCGCGGCCGACAGCGGGAAGAACACAGCCTTGATCAGCACCGTCAGCAGCACGATCGCCCAGCCCCAGTTGCCGACGAAGCCGTGAATCTTCTCGAGCAGCCAGAACAGCGGCTTCGCGATGATCGTCACCCAGCCATAGTCCTTCACGAGCTCCAGGCCCGGCGCGATGCCTTCGAGCATGCGCTCTTCTTCCGGACCGGCGAACAGGCGTGCCTGCACGTCGGCCGACTGGCCCGGCGCGATCGCGGCGACCGGCTGCTTCACGCCGACGCGGTACAGCGACGGATCGATCTTTTCAGCGTAGATGTCGCGCTTCACGCCCTGCTGCGGAATCCAGGCCGACGCGAAGTAGTGCTGCACCATCGCGACCCAGCCGTTGTCGGCGGAGCTCACGTAGTCGGCCTTGTTCTTGTCGAGATCGCTGAAGTTGATCTTCTGGAAGTGCTTCGCGTCCGTGTAGACCGCCGGCCCGAGGAACGTATGCGAGAACATCGGCGTTTCGACGGCCGTGTTGTCGCGCACCAGTTCCATGTAGACCGTCGGCGTGACCGGTGCCGTGCCGACGTTGTCGATCTTGGTATCGACGCCGATCACGTAGCTGCCGCGCGTAAACGTGTAGGTCTTCACGACCTTCACGCCGCCCTTCACCGGCGATTCGAACGACAGCTTCAGCGTGTTCTGGTCGCCTGTCAGCGACGTCGAGCCCGGGTTCAGCTGCGTGTAGACGTCGTTGTGGTTCGGGAAGTCGCCGCCGAGCAGGCCCGAGCGCGCGAGATACGTGTGGCCGGCCGTGTGGTCGAACAGCGTGATGTACAGGTCGGGCTGCTTGCCGTCGCCCTGCTTCTTGAGCGTCAGCTTCGCGAGCGTGCCGCCGCGCGTGTCGATTTCGCCGTCATACACGTCGGTCGAGAACTTCACGAGCTGCGCTTGCGCGGCCGGTGCCGTCGTCGCCGGCGCGGCGCCCGCCGCCGCGGCAGGCACTTCACCTGCGGTCGTCGTCGCGCCTGTGCCCGATGCACCGCCGGCAGCCGCGGGGGCCGTCTGCGTGGCGCTCGGGAAGAACATCGACGGGCGTCCATGGTCGCGCTGCCAGTTGTCGTACAGCATGACAGCTGACATGAAGAAGATCACCCATAGGACGGTGCGTTTGATATCCATGCGTTGTCTCAGAGTCGATGGGACCGCGCGTCGGCTTCGCCGCGAGCGCGAGTGTCGGAGTTGGGCGGCGGGACGAGGTCGATGCCGCCCGCGGAAAACGGATGGCATCGGCACACGCGCCTGACGGCGAGATACGTGCCGCGCGCGGCGCCATGATACTGGATTGCCTCGCGCGCGTAATCCGAACAGGAAGGATAAAAACGGCAACGGTCGCCGAGCATCGGGCTCACGGCGACCTTGTAGAAGCGCAGCAACGCGATCAATACCGTTTTCATACCTTGGGCGGCGCCGTTCGACGCCGCGTCAAAACCGGCCGGGCGGGCGCGAACGCCGCACCGCGAACGGATGCGTCACTCGGACGCGGGCTTCGACGCCCGGCGGGCGATCTCCCGGGCCGCCCTGTCGAGCAGCTCGCGGATTTCGGCCGCGCACATCGCCGCGAGCGGGACGGAAGCCGCGCTCGGCAGCGCTTTCTTGTCGAAGCGCGTGTGCTGCCGCAGCAGCAGGTCGTAACCGGCGAATTCGGCGCGGCGCAGGCGAAACGCGTCGCGCGCCAGCCGCTTCACGAGATTACGGGTCACTGCACGCGGCGCATACTTCTTCCCGACGACGAGCCCCAGGCGGGCAGGCTGGCCGGTCGGCTTGCCGTAGATCACGAAGTGCGCGGAGCGCCGCCAAGGGCGCAAACGAAAAACGGATGAAAATTCATCCGTTTTCAGAAGTCGCGCAGCTTTCGGGAAGGCGGCTTTCGTCTGCGACGGATTCGCACCCGGCTCGACGGCACCTTCCGCAGGACTGCGGACGGCGGACACAGCGCGCAACCTGCCTTAGATGGCGAGGCGCTTGCGGCCCTTCGCGCGGCGAGCGTTGATGACCTTGCGGCCACCTGCCGTCTTCATGCGGACACGGAAGCCATGGGTGCGCTTGCGGCGCGTCACGGACGGTTGGTAAGTACGTTTCATGATGTTCTCACTTGTTCGAGAATGTCGAAATTCAGGGGACCGCGTGCCCTTAACCGGAGGCATTCGGGCGAACGCAATCGCCGGGAATACAGGATTGGTTTTCGCGGAACCCGCTATTTAAACCGTTTTTCTCTTGACGGTCAATACTTTAGGAGTCGCCCGCCTGTGCCGGCCTGCGCCGATCCGGCCCCGCGACCCACAATCGCAGCCTGTGGATAAGTCCCGCTGTGGCCGCGTTTGGCGGTAGAATCTCGCCTTATCTCCAAGAATCCCGCACGCCGCTTCGGCCCGCGCCTGCCCCTCCAACACTGTGACGCAGGCGTCCGACGCACGCTCGCACGACCGCTTCGGGCCTTGTTGCACAACCGCGACAAGGGCGCCGGCGAGCCGCGCTGTGCACGCAAAAAACGACAGTTACTTGATGAACGATTTCTGGCAACACTGTTCCGCACTGCTGGAGCGCGAG